>JALFNQ010000094.1 GCA_022773965.1 Lachnospiraceae bacterium | reverse complement strand
TCGCATGCAAAATCGCCAAATTCATGGCTCATGTACGTTTTGTTTTGGGCACGTAGCCCGCGGTAAATGCCCGCTACTATATAAACAAAAAACTATTCCGATCCGTTGCATATCATATATCGCATAGCCAAAAAGCCTACGGCTCCAGCCCATGAAAGAAATACCAGAAAGCGCCGCTCAGTTTGCCGAGCGCCATCATGATCATATAAAACGACATTCCGCTTTTCACATGTAGCCTGCGGAATAACACAGGAAAAATACTTAAGACCTCTGCCAGCGCCGCTGACACACAGCCCACAAACATCCCGGCACAAAGCCCCCACAGGATGACAAACCAATAACCTACGTGCAAAGTCAAATTCGGATACTCTGAATAAATGCCACTACAGATGATGCCTAGAATGATCATCCACTCATAAAATTTGAGCAGGCGAACGGTGTGGCTGGTTCCGATCATACGCGGGTAAATACCAATCTTCAGCAAAAAAGCCAGAACGCCACCCGATGTTGCAGACCCGGCGGCAATGCCAAGCAGGAGCCATGCAAGCCATTGGCACCAGACAGGCCAGCTTGCAGATCCACCCACCCCTGCAGTTCCTGCCACACCAGTCATTCTCTGAAGGAAATCAGTCAGCCCACTCATGATTTCTTCTCCGGTGTATTTGTTTTTTGGCTCTTCTCTCGTTCACTCTCTTCCGAGACAGAGATCTCCGGTTGCTTTCCCTGCTTCATCTGCTCTTCTTTCGCCTGTCCGTTCCACTGGACGCTTTGCTGCTGTCCCTTCTGCCGGGCGTTTTGTCCCTGGACTTTCTGCCCCTTCTGCTGGGCGTTTCGTCCCTGGATTTTCTCCTCCTTCTGGCGGATACGCTCGATTGTGTCCTCCACATCCTGCTCATATTTGCTGACCTCCACCTGCAGCGGTGTAGGATCATTTTCTCTTTTTTTCAGGCTGATATGGTTAAAAAAGATCAGTATTCCCAGTGCGAGCCCAATGGAGTATCCGACCTCCAGCCCGCCCATCTGCTCCGGTGCATAGCCAATGACCTGTGTATAAATCTGGGCAAACAAGTCCACGATCCCTATATCATTGTGGAACGCCATGATGGAAAAGCCGGAGCCAAAAAAGATCACAATGCCGATGAGGGCGCTCTTGAGGTATTTAACCATGGCTTACATTTCCCTCTGAAAGTTCCATATCTTCAGATGCCCCATATGAGAAGCCACAGCTCCCATCTCCGGCGGTCGGAAATGTCCGGCTCTCTTTTTCAAGACACGCCATTTCCACTCCGCTTTGCAGATGCTCACCGGAGCGCACACGCATCACATAATGGACGCCACCCCAGACGGCTGCCGCGATCGCCAACACTAAAAATACCCGATAAATAAATTTTGCCATATACATCACACTCCTTTTTCAGAAGCATGTGCATATGGCAAAATTTTTATTCATTATTTAAAACTAGTAAGCCAGACTCCTGTATAATGCGTCGATTGCCCTGGCTCTGAATTATTACATTTTATTTTGCAGCTGCATTAGCCTTGATTGCCTCGGTCAGAGCAGGAACGATCTTGTTCAGATCTCCTACGATACCATAATCAGCTACATCAAAGATCGGAGCATCTGCATCCTTATTGATAGCGATGATGATATCAGACTCTTCCATACCTGCTACGTGCTGGATTGCACCAGAGATACCGATCGCAAAATATACGTTGGGACGAACGGTCTTTCCAGTCTGTCCTACCTGATAATCCTGTGCTAACCAACCGTTCTCAACAACGGCACGTGAGCAGCTTACCATTCCGCCAAGAGCATCTGCAAGATCCTGTAACATCTTGAAGTTCTCTGCGCTTCCTACACCACGTCCGCCGGATACAAGAATCTTAGCGTCCATGATATTCTCAACCTGTCCAACTGCCTTAACGATCTCCTGAATCTCAACATATCTGTTGTTGGGAGTAAAGCCAGGGTTGTACTCGATGATCTCTGCCTTTGCACCTGCGATGGGATCGATCTTCTGCATAACACCGGGACGAACGGTAGCCATCTGAGGTCTGTTGTCCGGACATGCGATCGTAGCAATGGTGTTTCCACCGAATGCAGGACGGGTCATCAGTAACTGGTTGTGCTTCTGCTCGTCCTCTTTTCCAGGAACAGCAACAAGCGGGAAATCACCGATCTCAAGAACGGTACAGTCTGCGGTCAGACCGGTTGCAACTCTTGCAGATACGGTCGGTCCAAGATCACGTCCGATCGCGGTTGCGCCAACCAACATGATCTCAGGCTTATACTCATTGATGACAGATGCCAGTGCGTGTGCATAAGGCTCTGTTCTGTAGGTCTCTAACTCAGGATCGTCTACTACGATCACCTTGTCTGCGCCATACTCAGCCAGCTTATCGCATAATCCCTTAACGTTTGATCCAAGAAGGACTGCGGTAACGTCGGTTCCTAAATCTGCTGCCAGCTCTTTTCCTTTTCCGAGCAACTCAAATGCGATAGAGCTGATCTCGTTGTCTACCTGCTGTGCGTAGATAAATACGCCCTTATATTCTTCTAAACCCATTTTACTTTCACCACCTTTATTAGATAACGTGTTTCTCGGTTAATTTGCTCATGATATAGTTAACTGACTCTGTCGGGTCAAGTGCAACCTTCTCGCCGGCACCCTTACGAACCTTGTCAGAAGCCTTAGCGATCTTTGTGGGTGATCCCTTCAGACCTAAGTTGGAATCGTCAACATCCTTTAAGTCTGCTCTGCCCCAAACAGTAACCTCTTTGTCATAAGCATCAAAGATTCCACCGGGAGTCATGTATCTGGGAGTGTTCAGCTCTGATAATGCAGTGATCAGGCAGGGCATCTTAGCCTTTAACATATGATATCTGTCCTCATACTGACGCTTTACGATCACGCTGTCGCCATCAATCTTAATATCCTCAGCATAAGAAATCACAGGAAGTCCTAAATGCTCAGCGATCTGAGGTCCTACCTGCGCAGTATCACCATCGATCGCCTGACGTCCGGTGATGATCAGATCGTAATCGATGTTGCGGAGTGCACCTGCGATGGTCGTAGAAGTAGCCCATGTATCAGCTCCACCTAATACTCTGTCTGTAACGAGAATCGCATTGTCAGCGCCCATAGCCAATGCCTCACGAAGTACATCGTCAGCCTTGGGAAGTCCCATGGTCAGTACGGTAACTTCTGCGCCGTTCTGCTCTTTGATTCTAAGTGCTGCCTCTAATCCAGCTTTGTCATCCGGATTCATGATTGCAAGCATAGCTGCTCTATCAAGTGTTCCGTCAGGGTTGAACTTTACGCCGCCCTTGGTATCGGGAACCTGTTTAATACATACTACGATTTTCATGTATTCTCTTTCTCCTTTATTCATTATTTTGGCGGATTGACTCGAAAATGCTTCGCATTTCCTCATGCGCGTTGCGCCATCAAATGCCTGTCGCCTCTGTCTGATTGATACCAGTATCATCAGCCAGATCCGCCGGCATTCTCAATCCGCTGGAATCGCGACTATTTCAGTAAAGCGCCTGAGATAACCATACGCTGAACCTCTGAAGTTCCCTCGTAGATCTCTGTGATCTTCGCATCACGCATCATACGCTCTACGTCGTACTCTCTGATATATCCATATCCACCGAATAACTGTACACACTCGGTTGTTACAGCCATTGCAGTCTCAGCAGCAAATAATTTTGCCTTAGCAGCCTCAACAGAGTAAACCTTCTGAGTCTCCTTAGCCTTTGCAGCTCTGTAAACAAGGAATTTTGCAGCATCAATTCTTGCAGCCATATCAGCCAGCTTGAACTGTGTATTCTGCTGTGCAGCGATGGCACGG
>JALFNQ010000052.1 GCA_022773965.1 Lachnospiraceae bacterium | reverse complement strand
TTTCTGCGGTTCAACCGGCGTTTTCTCATTCCAGCGGTCGATGACCTCTTTGGTCTGCTCATGGAGCTGTTCCTGCTGCTTGTGAATCAGCTCGCTCTGCTTTTGCACCACCTGAGCCTCATGGATATCGCGGATCAGCATGCCCATATCATCGCTGACACCGCTCATTTCCCTACGAAGCTCCATCGGAGCCTCCAGATACTCACGCACCGTCTCATAGACCGCTCTGGTCTGTTCCGGCAGAACATGCAACGCCTCGGCAAGCTTCGCCTGCTTTGCCTGCTGTAATTCCTGTCCCTCTGCCCGAAGCTGATCCATCAGCTGCTCCGGATGCTCCAGTGCCATCAGGCTTTCCCGACGCATCTGCCCGGGGCTCTTGTTCTCCTGGGGGCGCTCCATGGATGCACGGATGCCATCCATCATCTGAATATATTTATACTGATTATTGATATTTTCGCGGTTGATGCGGGAAAGCTCCTGCTCAACGTTTGTCACATTCTGCCGGTCAATCCGATTCTGCTGTGAAACCTGATTGATGATCCGAGCGGCCTGTTCCCGCCCGGCTTCAAACTGTGTTTCGGCCTCTGCCTGCTGTCCGGACAGCTCACCCGGAGACTCTAATGACATCTGGCGCTCTGGGTGTAACTCTTCCGGGTGTGTTGTCTGCTTTGGATGATCTATCCTCTCCCGGATACCATCCATAATCTCAATATATTTTCTCTGGTCAGTCGTATTTTCAAGGTTGAACTGTGAAAGCTCCTGATCGACGTTTGTCACATTCTGTCTGTCAATCCGGTTCTGCTGTGAGATCTGATTGATGATCGAAACGGCTTTGTCCTGTCCGGCTTGCGGCTGCGCATCCCCCTCCGTCTGCTGCGGTCCCGGCAATTCACCCGGATGCTCCAGTGCCACCCGGCTCTCCCGGCGCAGTTCTTCCGGTTTCTTTGTCTGCCCAGGATGTTCCATGGCTTCCCGAATGACATTCATCATCTGGATGTATTTGCTCTGATCCGTGATATCTGCACGACTGATGCGGGTCAGCTCCTGTTCCACACGGGTCACATTCTGCCCGCTCATCTGGTTCTGCTGAAAATACTGATTGAGGATCCGGGAAATATTCTTTTGCCCGGCTTGCAGCTGTCCTTCCCCTTCCGTCTGTGTCTGCCCGGACTGCTCCTCCGAATGCTCCAATGACATCCGGCTCTCACGATGCGGTTCTTCTGATCCTGATGACTGCTCAGGATATTTCATAGCTTCCCAGACCGCATCCATCACCTGGATGTATTTGCTCTGATCCGTGATATGTTCACGCTGAAGGTTTGATATCTCCTGCCGGATATTGGTCACATTCTGCTGATCAATCTGCTGTGACTGGTCATAAACCGATTGTTCCTCAAGGACATCTCCCCCGGAAAGATCCACATTGACCAGCGAAACGCCTGCCGCTTCTGTTTCAGCATCACCGGATGTCTGTGAAAAAGCTGAAAGCTCCGACTGTGTCCGGGCTGCTGACTGCTCAATCGTCTCGCGGATATCCAGTGCGGTCTGTAAGTACCGTTCTTGTGTCTGAAGCTGCTCCTGCCGCAGCTTCTCGGTCTGCTCTGTATGCTCAATCGTCTGCTGCTTTGTCACATTCTGGATCTGCTCATAAATACTCTGATCCTCGGACTGATCTCCCTCATGAATGTGAATATTCGATGTTCCCTCAAGCGTTTCCTGCAAAGTGAATGCGGTCTGCTGATACTCTTCTTGTGTACGGAGCTGTTCCTGCCGCAGCTTTTCAATCTGCTTCGTATGCTCAATCGTCTGCTGAATTGTCTCATCGTGGATCTGCTCATAAATCCGCTGCTCACCGGATGTTTCGCCCTCCCGCACCTGAATCTCTGATGACCGTTCAAGCGTCTCTCGAATACCCTCTACTGTCTGTAAATAGGTTTCCTGTGCATGGAGCTGTTCCTGTCGCAGCTCTTTGATCTGTTCCTTATTTTCAGAGATCTGCTGCTGAACCACGTTCCGGGTCTGCTCATAGGTATTCTGCTCTTCAGACAGATCCCCCTCCCGAAACTGAATATCAATCTGATCAAACCGATTCTGCAAATACTGATCCGATGACAACTCCTGTTTTACCTGCTCTGTGATCTGTGTGATCATCTGGCGGCTGCTCTGGTCGATGTCAGCAAGATGCTTATCCATCAGACGGTTCATCACCTGGCTGGAACGATCCAGAGAATAATTAGACTGGATGAGCTGTTCGTTCTCTTCCAGAAGCTGCTGGTCAACGTTCACTTCTGTCATGCGATTGACCAGCTCCTGACGCAGCAGCTCCTGATGCAGCAATTCGCTGACTGTCTGGTACTGCTCGGAAGTCTGTTCTTCGAACAGCTGGGTCATCATGTGGATCTCATTTTTCTGTAATTGCTGATAGCGGAGCTGATAAATCCGATCTGCATGCCGATTCGTCTCATACTGACTACTGATGCGCTGTTCGATGCGCTGCATCGTATTTTCCGCATTCTGGTAAAAAGCCCGCTCCATATGATACCAGTTTTCGCCACCGCGTATCTTTTGCTCACTGCGGCTCTGGTATATATTATCTATCAGGTTTAAAAGAACTGCTGAACTGATCTGGGAAAGCACATTTTCCTCCGTGATCTGTTCCTCAGAAAGCTGTTTCTCCTCATAGTAATTCTCATGATGAAAAACAAGTGGTGTTTCTTCTCCTCTCGCTTCACTTTTCAGCTTTTGCAGCAAAATATTCTGCGCCACACGATATTGCTCGGAAAGTGCAAGCTCTGTATTTGTAATATTCTGCTCACCTTGTCTTTGGCTGTTAAAATTAACAACGGTCTGATAAATGGCAGCTGTCTGCAGACGGTTCAAAATATCCTCATGCAGATGCAGGGTCTCTTTCTGTTCTATGAGCTGCTGTGAAACATGCTCCTCTTCCTGTTCCATCCGGTAATTCTCCACCAGCTGGCGAAGATCCCCTGCATGATCCCAGTACAGATCGATCAACTTGTTTGTATCGTACTGTTCCTGACGGATCAGATCTACCTGATGCATAAATTCGCTGACATTTCTGATCCCCAGCTTCTGCAGCACATCGGTGATATATACGCGATCCTGATAGGTAAGCGCAGCCGAACCACTGACCATGATACGGTTGACAAGGTTGTTGATCACCTCCAGCTTGTTTTCCTGACGGGTGTTCACATTTGTCTGCTGGAAAATGTTCATCTCATCGCCACCACCAAAATAGTATTCTGGCGGTGTTGTCATAACATGCAGAAGATCCTCCGGGCTGAGATTTGCACTCAGCATTCCATAGGGATCCGCAATCCTGTGATAAAATCCCTCGTGCACGGAGTGATCGGGTGTTTTACATTTTAATTCAATTGGTGCTGTGATCGTTAACATCCGGTTCCTCCTGCTATTACTACCATCATTTCATGAACTGCCCGAACCATACCTCTATGATCTCAGCAGCACATGCTTCGATCGGTTCTGAACAGTTCCACTATTTCTTTAAAAATGCTGCCACATCTGCAGCGCTGCGTGTCTTTGGCCACAGTCTTGTCTTTGCTTCCATCTCAGCCTTACGCACTTCATTCGGATTTACTGTCGCACTTGCCCTGACAGTTCCGGCATAAGAATTCTGACGCTCAGATTGATCCATGAAATACTGCCGCTGACCTTCTGTTTTTTTCATCTCCGGAATGTTAGCGCCACCCTTGCGTGACTCCGTAGGCTTCATTTCCGGGATATTTGCGCCGCCTTTACGTGACTCGGTTGGCTTCATTTCCGGGATATTTGCGCCGCCTTTACGTGACTCCGTAGGCTTCATTTCCGGGATGTTTGCGCCGCCCTTGCGGTTTGGCATCTGATTCTTGCGCACTTCGTCTTTCGTGACCGATGCGCTTTTTTGATTGTTTCCCTTATACTCAGCCTCTGACTTTGATTCCGGGAGAAAATACCGCTTTGCCTTCGCCTCCAGCTCTGTCTTGGGAGTCATCTCCTTGACCTCTGCGCCACCCTTACGATTTGGCATCTGATCCTTGCGCACCTCATCTTTGGTAACTGTTGCACTCTGCTGGCTGCTTCCCTTATAATCAGCTTCTGATTTTGATTTCGGAAGGAAATACCGCTTTGCTTTCGCCTCCAGCTCTGTCTTGGAAGTCATCTCCTTAACCGTTGCACCTCCTTCGCGGTTTGGCATCTGATCCTTGCGCACCTCGTCTTTGCTAACTGTTGCGCTCTTCTGGCGGATTCCCTTATAGTCAGCTTCTGATTTTGATTTCGGAAGAAAATACCGCTTTGCCTTCTTCTCCATCTCAGCCTTGGAGGTCATCTCCTTAACCTCTGCACCGCCCTCACGGTTAGGCATCTGAGCCTTGCGCACTTCATCAGCCGTCACAGCGGCACTATTTTTTACAGTTCCACTATATTGGGCAACCGTTGCTGAGCCTGGCAGAAAATAACGGCTTGCCTTCTCCTCCATCTCAGTCTTTGACGTCATCTTTTGGATCTCTGCACCGCCCTTGCGTGCCTGCTTTTCCATATCCGCTTTACGGACTTCATCCTTATTTACCGTGGCACTATTCTTGAAAGAGCCTTTATATTCCGATCTGCTCACAGAACCCGGGAGATAATAGCGGGTTGCTGCTTTTTCCCGCTCCTCCTTTGGCGCCATCTCGTTCTTTGTGGCAATTCCGATCTCCTGCTGATGGGTTTGGGAATTCAGGGTATTAGAAACCTTTTTACCTTTATATTCAAGCACATGCATGGGGATCTCTTTCACCTTTTTGTCCACATACATCTTTGCTTTTTCTTCCATTTCGAGCTTTGTAAGCTCATTAACACCCATGAGAGACTTGGCCTGCTTACGCTCTGCATCGCGCTCCATATTCTTATAATCCTTCTTCATGCTCCACGTTTTCCGCTTTGACAACGTAGACGGATTATCGATACACAGCATCTCCCTGTAAGCGATCGTTGTTGTCTCAACCAGAAGACCACTGCGCTCTGCATTCAATTCTCCATACTCCTTGGCCATGACCGTACATCCGGTAAATGTATACATACGCTGCATGGAATCAGAAAGATCCAAAACACCGTTGTCTCCCTCTCCCTGATAACGGCTCACCATTAGGATCACCGGAAGAATAAGATCTGTGCCAAGAGCCAGCGGATCCAGCATATCGATACCGACATAGCGCTCCACCTGAAAGGTCATCGGCTTGCTGATGGGCTTTCTGAGCATATGTACATAATCATTCAATCCGCCCTCCTGCAAATACTCATATTCATTTTCTCTTTGAAATACGCGTACAGACTTGCAAGGCAGATTATAAATGCCCTCCACCTGGAGATTAAAATTATAATTAACGAGTGGTGTCAAGCCCTGATTGGATGTCATATCCCAATCCAGACCACTTCCAAATCCAACGCCATCTGTACTATAGTCCATATGATCTACCTCTCACATTTTTTGTGGTTACCTGTCCGGTTTCATGTCTAAAATGCTTTTTTCTTTCGATTTCTTATTGGAGGGATTCAAGCTCTTATTGATCTCGGAAATCTCACTACACCAGCGTCTTCGGCTCATATGATCCAGCTGCATGACCTCATCCATGCCCCAGTGAAAATAATACGAGATAAAAGACATCTCCCGATAAAGCTCCTCTTTCGGATACAGCTTTATCCCTCCTCGGTAAAATTTAGCGGCACCCGAAAAATCTCACCACAGGACGGACATACACACTCCATCGTGGGCGGCTCGATATCATTGATCCGCTGATACATATCCTGTAAAAATGCCAAATCGGCGGTAAACAGCTTTTCGATAATATTAGCTCCAACCATCGGCACACCTTCCAGCTCTGTGATCACCTTACTTAAGATCACGATCGTCAGATAAGAAGGATTGCTCAGTACACGCGGATCCCTTGTCGCGCTGATCTCATCTCCGGCTGTTGCCAGACGCATCTTTCCATTACGGTGCAACTCTCCATTATTGTCCATATAACCCTTCGGCAATGTAAATTCAAATACTGTTTCCATATCTGATACCCTTTCTTTTTCAAAAATTATGAACCAATGTCAGATTCCCCGCCAAAATGAAACGATTCTGGTAACTGTTTTGTTTCAGCTTGGCGGGAAACCCGCACACGGCAGGTTTCCCAATGCTCCATAAAACAATTCTTAGTTGGGAATAATAAGCTCCTCATAAGCCAGTTCTACAGACTCAATTGCAACATCACTGGTCTTTGCATCCAGATCCGGCGCATTGTACTTGGTTACCCAGGCATTGGTCAGAATCCATACACGGGTTCCGGTAATTGCATCCACTCTTGTCTGAGGTGCTCCACCGTTGATATCGATCATCTCGATCTGCACGTTGTTACGCGGCATCTCACCACGAACCTCGCTGACGCACTCCTGAATCCATGTCTTAAACGCACTGTCTAAAGTATAACCAAACTTTAAGGTTACATTTCCGTGCTTTACAAGTCCGGGAATCTTTACCGGGGCAAGACTGTTGGCATTGCCCTGACGGAATTCAATTACATCTACGGATGCTTCCACGCCTGTTACCTCACTGAACGCTGCGGTTCCGCTGACACCATCAACGGTAACGAGGAAGTTCATTTTAGTCAACGGATATGCCAGTTGCTTTCCATTGCTTTCATATGTTGCCATAAATTATCTCTCCTTTACTTTTTTTCGTTTCGACCTCTGATATTATTCTGCTGACTCTCCGCCTGCTTCTGCTGTGTGCTGTGTCACACGGAAGATGACGAACTCAGCAGGACGGGAAGGTGCGATACCGATGTTGCAGATCAGTCTGCCGTTCATGATATCGCCTCTGCTCATCGTAGAAGGTCCGATCTCTACGAAATAAGCCTCAGATGCAGAGCTTCCTGCAAGCATTCCGGTTCTCCACATTCCATCCAGGAAGGAAGAAATCGTCATGCTGACTCTCTGCCACAGAGTTGCATCGTTGGGCTCGAATACAACCCAGTTGGTGTTTGCCTTGATGCTCTCTTCCACATAAATAAACAGACGACGGATATTAATGTACTTGAATGCGCTGTTTCCGCTTGCAGTTCTTGCACCCCAGATACGAATACCCTGGCCCGGTAAAGCACGGATCAGGTTGATTCCCTCAGGATTTAAGATATCCTGCTCGCCCTTTGTATAGTTGGTCTTAAGACCGGTACAGAAAATGGGTTCATTTGCAGGTGCCTTATGTACGCCACGGTTGATATCGGTTCTTGAATATACACCAAGAACTGCTCCTGAAGGCGGTACAAAATCAGGCTTTCCGGAAGCACGGTCAAATACCTGGATCCAGGGATGATACATTGCAGCATAAGTAGAATCAATCATATTTCTATACTCGATCAGATCCTGGGTCTTGTAAAGATCCTTGGGCATATCAATGACTGCCACACGACTCTTTAAGTTCTCGCAATGTCCGATCAGCGCAACGATCACCTCGGGAATCGTTACACCGGGAACAGCCATCATGCTTACAAAATCGTTCTCAAGGAAAGACTGGATACCGGTACGCTTGCCGGGGCCGCCATCCTCACCAATAAAGGTTCCTGCGTTAACCTTTGACATCGTGCCATCGCTACCGCCATCAAGTGTGATCATACCGCTGGTCTGTCCCTCGCCAAGAATCGCCTCTACAGGGTTTCCGATCTCAGTCACGGGAGCAACTGTAACCTTCGCAATCTCACTGGCAGAAAGCTTTGCTCCAATATAGTTCGGAGAAGAAATGTTAAAGCTCAGTTCAGAATAATTCTCAGCCTCATCATTGTAACGGATGCTCACATCAACAGTTACAAGGTATACAACTGTCTTCGGGATCAGCGCATCGTCAACAACGGTTCCGGTAAACGGCTTTTCGAATACGATCGCATTATCAAAGATAGATTTAATCTTATTGTACTCCTCACCTACAACTACAAGATCTCCCTCTCGGAAGCCCTCGGTTGACTTTGCAATATAGCCTTCGCCAGCCTCAGAGATGAGCTGCATTTTCTTCTTTGTAACAGTGTTGAAGGAAATCTGGATACGATTACCCCACTTACCTTCATTTGCTGCCTCTACAGTCAGAATACCAGCAGTCTTTTTTGCAGCCACTGCATCAGCAGGAACAACACGTGATACAAAACATCTGGTTCCACCATTCACGAAAAACTGCTCTACACTGTTTGCAAGATAACGGTACTCACCGTGTGTAAACTCACTTAAAAATCCACCAAACTGCTTCGTAAAGCTCTTAAAACTTGTTACAAGTGAAGGAGCGCCGATAGACGGTCCTTTTTCTGCCAATCCGACAAAACCTGCGGTACTTGTTCCTACTCCTTCAATGCTTCGCGGAGAGTTATCATACTCCTCCACATATACGCCAGGTGACAAATATTCAGCCATTGTATATTTCTCCTTTCATTATTACATTTCTAAATCATCACTTATGTTTGTACATGTCAGGTACTTACTTTCATCTGTCCGGGAGAGATGATCTCTATCGTCCCCATTCCATTCGAACAAATGATCTTACAGTCATTGGTCAGACACGGCTTTCCATCGATCATTGTCGTTGGAGAAGTCGGTATCCACATGCCGGTTGTCTGCGGCACGCAGGGCTGTGGTGTCAGGACGCCAAGGGCGGCTGCTGTCGCAGCTGCAACCTGCGGATTCGCCAAAGAAGAACACATTCCGAATGGCTGTATATTTACCATTCCCTGTGCATCCTGTATGGTTGCTGCAGGCTGTCCTGAGATCATACATATTGACTGTGATGTGACATTCAGGTTGGACGGTGCTGCCCCAAAGGGACATTTTAGCACTGCTCCTGATACTACGATTACTCCCATGCTGTTTGCTCCTTACTGTAATTCATTATACATGCATTGATGAAAATCCACTGTCTGAAAGCGTATCTCCCCGTTCACCTGATAGCGAACGAGATAGACCAGCATCTCTGCATTGTCTCTCACGCGAAGCAAATAACTTCCATCCGGTGATACATTTCCAAAGATCACACGGGAAATGGGAGAATTGATTGGAAATGTCCTTGCAAGCGGTTCTTTCAGCATTACTGTGTCCGGCGGAACCTCACTGGTTACTGCGAAATGCTCGTAGTATGTCCGGTCACCACTGATCAAACCATAATGGACATTTTCCATGCTCAGTCTTCCCTTTGCTAAAAACAGCTTCATGAGACATTTTCTCTCATTAAAATCACTAAAGCAAATGTTTGACTGTGTGAGGCTGACTGCCTCAATCTGCTCCAGACCCTGAAGTCTGCCAGTAAGCGAGCAAAGACGTTCTCCCTTTGCCAGATTCTCTGACGGTATCAGGAACACCTGTAAAAGGGGCATTACATCATCAAGCTTCTCGTACTGTACGCTTATCTGTACATCCTCATAGCCGAATACCTTCAACGTCAGCGTGCAATCGCTGCGCCCGGTGTTAATGAAGACGAAATTTCCTCCGCCTCTTGGAATCGGCCAACATTGTCTGTCTCCGATAAAGAAACGTACATTCTGTTCTGCCACAGAATTTCCGGTCGTCGTATCTACGAGCTGAAGTACCAGATCAAGTCTGTGGTGAATCGTTGATGCTTCCACTTATACTCACTCACTCCCTTCTTCGCCTGTGATGTGCAGTCCGAACGATGCTTCCGCAACGCGAGGTGTATTGATCACAACCTCACTGGACAGGAATACGGGTGCCGCCTTATAAAACAGGCTGATCTGATATGGTTTGTTGATCGCCTGCCACACCCTTACCTTCTCCTCCAGACTTATCTTCGCCTGAGATAGTACGATCGGAGGCTCTTGTGTGTCCAGCCAGTTCTGCAGCTGATT
>JALFNQ010000051.1 GCA_022773965.1 Lachnospiraceae bacterium | reverse complement strand
ACCTGGAGAAATACAATTACTGAGCAGGCAGCAAAACAGCTGACAGCTGTATTTTCATTTAATATTCCGCAGCGTTGGAGCATTGCTCATCTGTATCAGGCAATTTTAAATGGTGAGGAGCATCTTCCACGCATTGACTATTTGTCCACACTGGCAGGTTATGTTCACTGGAAGTTAACTGGAAAGAGAGTGCTTGGCGTCGGAGAGGCATCTGGTATGTTCCCTATTGACAGCAAGACAAAGGATTACGATCAGAACATGGTTGAAACCTTTGATAAGCTCATTGCACCGAAGGGATATTCCTGGAAGCTGCGTGACATTTTACCGCAGGTACTTGTAGCAGGAGAGCCAGCCGGTAATTTGACACAAGAGGGCGCAAAGCTCTTAGATCCAAGCGGTGAGCTTGAAGCTGGTATTCCAATGTGTCCGCCGGAAGGTGATGCCGGAACTGGTATGGTAGCAACAAATAGTGTAACTGTACATACAGGAAATGTATCAGCAGGAACATCTGTATTTGCAATGGTTGTCATGGACGAGAACGAGACATTAAAGAAGGTTCACGAGGAAATCGATATGGTAACAACACCAGATGGTCTTCCGGTAGCAATGGCTCACTGCAATAACTGTACCTCTGACCTGAATGCATGGGTAGGAATCTTTAAGGAGTTTCAGCAGGCGCTTGGTGTTCCGGTTGATATGAATCAGCTCTTCTCAGTACTGTATAATAAGGCACTTGAGGGCGATGTTGACTGCGGCGGTCTGATGGCATATAACTATTTCTCAGGAGAAAGCATCACAGGCTTTGAAGAGGGCCGTCCGTTGTTTGTGCGTACACCAGACAGCAAGTTTACACTTGCAAACTTCATGAGAACTCATCTGTACACCTCTCTTGGCGCATTAAAGGTAGGTCTTGATATTCTGTTTAAGGAAGAGGGCGTAAAGCTTGACAATATCTACGGTCATGGCGGTCTGTTCAAGACAAAGGGTGTTGGACAGCGTATAATGGCAGCAGCAATCAATGCACCTGTATCATTGATGGAGACAGCAGGAGAAGGTGGTGCATGGGGAATTGCACTGCTTGCTTCCTATATGCTTAATAAGAAAGAAAACCAGCCATTAGATGCGTTCCTTTCAGAAGAAGTATTCCACGGTGAGACTGGTGTTCGCATGGAGCCAAATGCAGAAGATGTAGCTGGATTTGATGCGTTCATTCAGAGATATAAGGAGTGTCTGCCGGTAGAGCGAGCAGCAGTTGAGTCGATGAAGCTGTAAGCCGTTACAGTTCACGCGTCATGCTAGATCTGGATAAATCTCATGCTTGCATGAAGCTAACCTCGTGCAAACACGAGGTGACAGATCAGCAGGATGAAGTGGACGCCCGTTCATGAACAAAACAAAGCTGCATAGCAGCGAAAGCCCGTTTCGTGCTGCACGGAACGGGCGGTTTTGCGAATGGGTGTCCCGTGAACAGTAACTGTAAACCGGCTGCGGGCCATTTTTAGGAGGAAGCGCATTGAAATACCATAAACCGCATTTTTTTAATGATTTTCACTGTATCGAATCGGCTTGCACCGATACCTGCTGTGCCGGCTGGGAGATCGAGGTAGACGAGACAACGGCAGAGGGGTATCTGAGAGAAAAAGGGCTGTTTGGAGAACGGCTTCGCCGGGAACTCGGACAGGAGCCGGGAGAATATTTCTTCCGGTTAAAGCAAAACCGCTGTCCGTTTCTGAACGACCGTAATCTTTGCGATATTTTTATTAATCTGGGAGAGGACCGGCTCTGCGATATCTGCCGGGAGCATCCGAGATTTTATAACTGGTTTGGAGACTATACAGAGGTGGGGCTTGGTCTTTGCTGTGAGGAGGCAGAACGTCTTCTTTTTTCGGACAGCAGACCGCTTACATTTATTGAAGAGAGCACCAAAGAAGACCCGCAGGAGGAATTTGCAGAGGAATCAGGGGAAATCTCCGATGACGAATGCGAACAGATGCTGACTGAGCGAAACATTCTTTTTTCAATTCTTCAGGATAGAGAAAGAAATATGGGCGAGCGTCTGATGAAGCTTCTGCAGCTTGCAGCACCTGCTGATGAATGCGAAGAAGCGGACAGGACACCGGCACAAGGCGCACAGTTTCTGATTGATCTTTTTCTTGACATGGAGTCGCTTGATGATACATGGCCGTCCATGATGCGGGATCTGGGCGATCATCTTGACGAGATCCGAAAAGGCGAGGCAGCTTTTCTGTCCTGTCTGAAAGAACGCGAGTATGAATATGAACATATCGCGGTGTATCTGATTTACCGCTATTATCCGGAAAGCCTCTTTGACGGACTGGCAGGCGAAAAGCTTTTGTTTGCTGTGTCGGCCGTGCTCTTGCTTCACCTTCTTGACATCAGGCGTTTCCAAAAAAACGGGTGTTATACAGTCGAAGACCGCATGGAACT
>JALFNQ010000014.1 GCA_022773965.1 Lachnospiraceae bacterium | reverse complement strand
GGCGATCAAAAATGTATTGCCTGCACTTGTCAACGAGATGATCACATTGCTGAAGGAGACTTCTATTTGTGGTTATATCGGATTGAACGAACTGACACGAGGCGGAGATATTATCAGGGGCGTGACATTCCAGGCGCTGCTTCCGCTTCTTGTTGTGGCGGCGATCTATCTGGCGATCGTTATGTTCTTTACCTGGATCATGGGCAAACTGGAAAGGAGACTGCGCGAAAGTGATAACCGTTAATCATTTACATAAAAGCTTTGGTGACCATGATGTGCTGGTCGATATCAATGAGCACATCGCACCGGGGGAAAAGGTCGTTATCATCGGTCCCTCCGGATCCGGAAAATCAACCTTTCTTCGTTGTATGAACCTGTTGGAGCAGCCCACCAGCGGACAGATCATCTTTGACGGTGTGGATATCACCCGGAAGGGTGTGAACATCAATCAGATCCGTCAGCAGATGGGAATGGTTTTCCAGCATTTTAACCTGTTTCCGCATCTGTCTATCAGGGAGAATCTGACGCTGGCTCCTGTTGAGCTAAAGCTGATGAAAAAGGAGGAGGCAAACGAAGAGGCGCTTCGCCTGCTCAATCTGGTCAACCTTGCAGAAAAGGCAGATACCTATCCGGGACAGCTTTCCGGTGGACAGAAGCAGCGTATCGCCATCGTCCGTTCGTTGATGATGAAGCCTAAAATGATGCTGTTTGATGAGCCGACCTCCGCTCTTGACCCGGAGATGGTGGGAGAGGTACTCAGTGTGATGAAGGATCTGGCCAACGATGGCATGACAATGGCTGTCGTGACCCACGAGATGGGCTTTGCGAGAGAGGTTGCGACCCGCGTACTCTTTATGGATGAGGGAAATATCATGGAGCAGGGCACACCGGAGCAGATCTTTAATGACCCGCAGAATGAGCGTACCAAAGAGTTTTTATCTAAAGTTTTATAAAATAGAATGTAAGCTAACAGTGCGAACAGCCGCCCGGAACGATCCGGGCGGTTTTTGCATATCATAATATGATAGGTGTATGAGGGAGTCTTGTATAGGATGGTAGACCAGAAATGCAGGGAAGCAGTTTATTCAAACGATTGGTATGATCTGATGCTGCGCAATGAGGATGTTGTGGAGGGTATGACAGAGACGGAGTGTCTGATGAAGCTGGATGGCGCATATCAAATGTGGTATTTTAACAGGGATATGCTGCCGGAGATTAATTTTGGGACTTATACCTACAGTGCGGTGCCAAAGTGTCTGACACCACTGTCGGAGAGGGCGTTGGATGCCAGTGGAATCTTAAGTATCCGAAACCAGCCGAATCTGGCGCTTACAGGTGAGGGTGTGCTGGTGGGGATCGTTGACAGTGGCATTTCCTATGAGGATATGGCGTTTCGTTATGAGGATGGCTCCAGCCGGATCATTTCGATCTGGGATCAGACCGTGGAGGATGGCACGCCGCCGGAAAACTATTTCTATGGACAGGAATATACACAGGAAATGCTAAATGAGGCACTGGCAAATGAAAATCCGCTACTCACGGTGCCGGAGAATGATCCGGTGGGACACGGTACAGCTGTGGCATCCATTGCGGCGGGCTCGGTGAATCCGGTTACCGGCTTTTCGGGTGCAGCCCCTTATGCGGAGCTTGCAGTTGTGAAGCTGAAGGAGGCAAAGCCGTATCTGCGGGATTTTTATTTTATTCCGGATGGGGCGGTGGCATATCAGGAAAATGACGTGATGCTGGGGATCGATTATCTGAACCGCCTGGCTGTGGCGCGGAATCAGGCTCTTGTGCTGCTGGTAGCCCTTGGCACGAACAATGGTACGCACGGAGGCAATTCCTATCTGTCCCATTTTTTGGATGATATCGGACAGCGGCGGCGCCGTGTGGTAGTGACGGCAGCAGGAAATGAGGCGAATGCACGCCATCACTATTACGGACAGGTGCCGGATAAGGATTCGGTTCAGACTGTTGAGATCAATGTGGAGCGTACGATGAGCGGTTTTGGGATCGAGATGTGGTCGGCGGAGCCGCAGCTGTTCGAGGTGGCGGTGGTCTCGCCGGCGGGAGAGCGCTTGTCGCGCATTCCGGCGGAGCGGCTGGGAAGACGGGAGTACTCTTTTGTGCTGGAGGGAACGATGCTAACGGTGGATTATCGGATCGTTGGAGCGCGCAGTGCCAATCAGCTCATTTATCTGCGCTTTGAACGGCCAACGAAGGGTATCTGGAAGATCCTTGTATTTCCGAAAAATTTTATTTATGGTTCCTTTCATATGTGGCTGCCGATCAGTGCTTTTTTAGAGTCGCCGGTCTATTTTCTCTCCTCGAATCCGGACACGACACTTACAGTGCCCAGTACCGCCAGGGTGCCCATCACAGTAGGTGGCTACAATGACCTGAGTGGTGCTCTGTTTTTGGAGTCCGGGCGCGGCTACACGATCACAGGGGCGATCAAGCCGGATTTTGTGGCACCTGCCGTGGATATCGTGGGTGCAGGAGGGCAGGAACACACGGGCACTTCCTATGGTGCTGCGATCACGGCGGGAGCGGCCGCCATGTTTATGGAGTGGGCAGTTGTTCGCGGAAATCTTGCGGCGGCCAATACAGCGGATGTGAAGAGCGAATTTATCCGCGGAGCGGTGCAGGATGTGGGCCAGCTGTATCCAAATCGTGAATGGGGCTACGGAAAACTGAATCTGGCACGGACTTTTTTGAATCTGGCAGGGCTTTCGTGACAGCTGACAGTAGTTTTTTTGAATGGTTTCTGTTAAAATATAGATAAAGTGATCCAAGACCGCAGGAGGACATAAAATGATAGAGAAAAAGAAATTATTATTATTTGGTGCAAACCGTTCGCTGATCAATGATTTTTTACACAGCTGCAGGCGCGATTTGAGATGCTCAGCTGCAGCAGCAGAGAGGAGGATATCCTTGGACATCTGAAATACTATGATGCGGATGCACTGGTATTTTGTCTGTATGATGAGAGAAGGGAAGATTTTGCAAAGCTGCGCAGTATAAAGGCGTATATAAAGGAGCTTGGCTGCTCGCTGGTAGTTGCCGGCGATGGCACAAAATGTGATGAATTTGAACGCTTGATGCCGGCAACGGCTGACTATACGGTTCGCAGGAGCAGGACTACGACCTGCCCGATCATGGGCATGCAGATAGATTCCTATCTGGATTCCATGGCTGCGTTTCGGAAGAACCGGCCCAGGGTACTCACAGACTATGAAGTGGGTGATAGTTCTGCCTTAAAGGAGAGTGGCACACCGGCTTCAGGCAGCTCCAGTACGCCGTTGGGCTCCGGCACTTCTCTGGATGACCTGCTGGCAGCTGCGGCAGAAGCGGTCAATGAAATGGCCGCTATGCCGGCACAGCGGGCACCGGGAGAGCGCCGCCATGTGCTGGTGGTGGATGATGACAGCAGTATGCTGCGCATGATCAAGGAGATTTTGGGAGACCGGTATGATGTGGCTGCTGCCATTAGCGGAAAGGTTGCATTAAAATTTCTGGAGACAAGGCGCACGGATCTCATTTTGCTTGATTATGAGATGCCGGGGCAGAGTGGAGCGGAAGTGTATGAGAAGATTTTACAGAACCCGGGACTTAGGCATATTCCGGTCGTATTTCTGACGGGTGTGTCTGACAGAGAACGTATCTCGGCTGTACTGGCAATGAGACCCAGGGGGTATCTGTTAAAGCCGATCGATAGTGAGCGATTAAAAAAGACTGTGGCAGAGATCGTTGATTGAAGCTGCCCCGGCTTAAATTTACAGCAGAAGAAAGAGTGATGAAAAGAGATGGCGGATCATTTATATTTGACGGAACTGATAGATGTTGAGACATTGCAGCGGGTGCAGGATGCCTTCGCTGATATGACAGGCATGGCTGCGCTGACAACAGACGCGGAGGGTGTTGCAGTTACAAACGGTTCGAATTTTACGGATTTTTGTATGAAATATACCCGTGCTACAAAAATCGGTGCCTTCCGTTGTGGACTGTGTGACAAGCGGGGGGCAGAGATCACTCTGGCAGCGGGACATGCATGTACTTATGACTGTCATGCAGGTCTTGTGGATTTTGCGGCACCGATCATGGTTGACGGACGGATGGTGGGCAGCTTTATCGGTGGACAGGTGTTGACGGGAACGCCGGATCTGGACCGCTATCGGGAAAATGCCAGACGTATGGGAATCGATCCCGATGCGTATGTGGAGGCAGTAAAAAAGGTCAGAGTGTTGGATCGTGACTATGTCAAAAAAGCTTCCCAGGCGTTGTATTCCCTGGCAGATGTGCTCTCAACGATGGCGTATCGCGGCATGCAGTCCTATCTGGCGAATATCGAGATTGAGAGGGCTGCCCGCATGAAGTCAGATTTTCTGGCAAATATGAGTCATGAGATCCGCACACCGATGAATGCAGTGATCGGCATGGCAGAGCTGGCACTGCGGGAGGAGCTTCCGGAAAATGCAAGAAATTATATCCGCCAGATCAAGTCCTCCGGTCATGCATTGCTTACGATCATCAATGATATTTTGGATTTTTCAAAGATTGAGTCAGGAAAGATGGATATTGTGGAGACGGAATATGAACCGTTAGCAGTCATTCACAATGTTGTGAGCATGATCCGTACACGTATCGGTGAAAAAAATGTCCAGCTTTTGACAGATATTTCCCAGAATCTTCCGAGCCGGTTGTTCGGTGACAGTATCCGTGTGCAGCAGATATTGATCAATCTTTTAAATAATGCGGTAAAGTTTACACAGAAGGGAAATGTCAAGCTTCTGATTTCAATCCGCAAGAGTGGTGAGGATGAGATCATATTGCATGGCGAAGTCGCAGATACCGGCAGTGGTATTAAACCGGAGAATCTGGAAAAAATCTTCATTTCTTTTCAGCAGGTAGACAGCAAAAGAAACCGCAACATGGAGGGCAGTGGTTTGGGACTTTCTATTACCAAACAGCTGTTGGAGCTGATGAGCGGTTCGATTCATGTGGAAAGCGTTTACGGAGTGGGGAGTACCTTTGTTTTTGATTTGCCTCAGAAGGTGGTGGATGCTACGCCTGCCGATGTGTCTAAACTGGACGAGACGATCGAAAAGATCGATGCGGAGATGGAGAACTTTACCTTTGTGGCACCGGAAGCGCGTGTTCTGGTTGTGGATGACAATGCGATCAATCTGACTGTGACCAAGGGACTTTTGGAGCCGCTTGAGATGCAGATCGACACGGCACTCAGCGGAGAAGAAGCCATAGAGATGGTGCAGCAGACGATGTATGATATTGTGTTTATGGATCACATGATGCCTGAAATGGATGGTGTGGAGACAACACATGAGATACGGAGACGTTTTCCAGAGTATGCAGATCTGCCCATTGTTGCCTTGACCGCAAATGCGGTGAATGGCGTGCAGGAAATGTTTCAGGAGGAAGGACTGAATGATTTTGTGCCAAAACCGATGGAATTGAAGGTTTTGGTTGATGCAGTGCGCAGATGGCTGCCAAAAGATAAAATAAAAAGGCGTAAGGGCGAGCTGTTGGATGTCCGGCCGCAGAGTGTGGAGCGTGCAAATCTGCCGCAGATCGGAGATCTTGATATTCAGGCAGCATATGCAAAGCTGGGCAGCGAAAAGCTCTTTTGGAGTGTGCTTAAGGAATATTACCGTGTGATTGGAAAAAAGTGTGCATTGATCAGGAAATACTGGCAGGAGCGTGACTATCAGGCTTATACGGTGGAGGTGCATGCGTTAAAGAGTGCATCCAGACAGATCGGGGCTATGGGTCTGGCAGATCTGGCAGAGCGGCTGGAGGCGGCCGGCAATGCGAAGGATGAGGCACTGATCGATGCACAGACCGGCGTGCTTCTGGAAACATACAGCTCTTATCAGGAGATACTGGCTCCGTGGTGCGTGGAGGAGACAAAGAGCGAGTCTGCGTTGCAGACGATCTCGCGCAGTGAGTTGCAGCATCTGCTGAATGATATGCAGGAGGCAATCAGTGAGCTTGATATTGATGCGATGGAGGCTGCGTTGGCTCAAATGGCAAACTATCAGTTTGAGGGTGAGGAGAAAGAACTTTTGGAAGATTTGCGTGAGGCAACCGCAGATTTTGACTCTGAGACTTGTGAACAACTCGTAAATAAATGGAAGAAAAAGGAAAATATATGATGGTTAAATGGATATCGATTCCGCTGGCAATCGTGTTGGGAGACGGGGCTGTCAAGGAATGTGCGGAAAAAAAGCTGGCAGATGGAAAGGAAAAAGACCTTTTTGGAGGTCGTATCCGATTGCGGCTGCTTCACAATGACGGTGTGGCGCTTGGTGCACTTGGAAAAAAGCCAAAGCTGGTGCTTGTGATGAATAGTGCGTTGCTGGGTGCAGCTTTTGGGGAGCTTGTCCGAATGCAAAAGGCGGAGAAAAGAACGCTTGCAAAGACTGGTCTTGCGCTTCTCATCGGAGGAGGTGCCAGCAATCTGGTCGACCGGGTAGAGCGAGGATATGTCACGGATTATTTTTCTATCCACGCAGGAGAGCGTTTCAAAAAGCTTCAAAAAATCGTATTTAACTGTTCGGATTTTTGTGTATTTGCAGGTGTTTTACTTTACGTTTTGGGAAAATCCGATCAGACATAGTGCTGTCGTGAAAAAACACGGTCAGCGCACATCGTAATCAATCCCGTGATTGTCTAAAAAGCGCGCAGCAAGCGTGTCCCAGGCGTTGTCAAAGGAACGATCCAGCGAGAAGGTGCGGTAGGATACACCGGTAGTCAGTACCATCTGGCCGTCACGGAAGGTCAGATTCAGGAAAATGCCACTGATATCTTCAGCGGAAAAGCCAGTATCTGTCTGAAGGATTGTTTTTTTTGCGTTCGCAGGGGAGAGCACAAACACGAATTTCATATATAAAGGAGTGTGTTTTCCACGGATCAGTTCGTAGCAGATGGAACGAACATGGGAAAACGGAAGGTATTCGCTACCGTCTGCAGTGAGGGTGCCTTGTTCCTCTGTGTCAAAAAAATCACGGTTGATATGTCCGTCTACGCTGTAGGAGATGGCACCGTGGATCGTAGCCTCTGCCAGCAGAAAGTGATCAAACAGTTCACTTTTTAAGAGCCGGTTCATAAATTGCTTCTGGTCTTTGATGTAGAATGCTTTCATAATAATAGATACTCCATTGCTTGTTTTTTTACACCTGCGTCTATTATAGCACAAAGCAGTGAGCCGGGAAATGAAAAAAAGTATGAGGAAGGTGTCATGGATAGAAAAATGAAAAAAATGTGCAGCGTGTTGTGGATGACAGTGGTGCTGCTATTTCTTACCGGATGTGGAAGTGCGGAATTTTCAGCAGTTTTGCACTCTGTTGGATCAGGGGGCGGTCATGATGAGTCAATCTGTGTGTCTGAGGATCGTTATGTACATAACACGTTGAGTGAGAAACAGCAGCTCGTTTATGACGAAATGCTTGACGGAATCATGAATATGAAGGAAAATATTCCCCTTTCAACGATAGATAAATCGGATGTTGAGAAATGCTACAATGCCATCTGCGCTGATCATGGGGAGATTTTCTGGGTGGAGAGCTGTTCTTACAGCGAGTTTTCGGTATTTGGCAGGCCATGCGCGGTCAGCTTTGCGGTAGAGTATGCTTATACCCCGGAACAAGTGGATGCTTACCGTCTGAAGATGCAGCCGGTGATAGACTCATATCTGGAACGGCTTGCAAAATGCGAGAGCGGTTATGAGAAAACAGAGGTACTTTATCAAACGCTGATCCGTGAAGTGGCTTATGATATGAGTGCAGAAAATAATCAGAATATTTTGAGTGTGTTTTTAGAAAAAAAGACAGTGTGTCAGGGCTATGCATCTGCGACCCAGTATCTGTTGCAGCAGGCGGGTGTTCCATGTGTGACCATTACGGGAACTGCACAGGGACAGCCACATGCCTGGAATATGGTTTTGCTTGACGGAGCATATTATTATCTGGATGTGACATGGGGAAATGCGGATTTTCTGGGAGAAAATACAGGTGTGACAGACAGTGTCAATTATGGGTATCTGAATATCACGTCGGAGGAGCTGTTCATCAATCACCAGCCACAGGTGGATTTTCCCCTTGCTGATTGTGACAGCACAGACAACAATTATTATGTTAAAAGGAAGCTTTATTTTGACAGCTGGGATGCAGAGGCTATCGGCAGAAAGCTTGCGGAAGCATATGAAAAGGGCCGGAAGAGCGTTTCTTTGAAATTTGCGGATGAAGAGCTGCTTGCCCGGGCAAAGGAGTATTTTATTGACGGACAGTATATTACGGATTATTGTAAAGGGATTTCCCAGATCTATTATGTGCCGGATAAAGAGCTTCATATTTTGAGTATCTATTTTTAAACCATAAATTTTTTATAAAATCTGGAAAAAGTCTTTTCAAATGGAGTTAAGTATGCTACTCTTAATCTAGTAATTAAAACTACATGATGTAATTATATAAATTGTACATACTAAAAACAAAAATGTTACAAGTATTCAGGAGGAAGACATGCGTTATAAGATTGTGATTGACAGCTGCGGTGAGCTGACAGATGCATTAAAAAAGGATCCGCATTTTGAAAATGTGGCATTGGAGCTGGATGTGGATGACTATCACGTTCTGGATGATGCGAGCTTTGATCAGAAAGAGTTTTTGCAGAAGGTAAAGGAGAGCCCGAATTGCCCGAAATCCTCCTGTCCGCCGCCGGCGCGTTTTATGGATGCCTTTGGTGAGGGTACGGAGCATGTTTATATGATCACACTGTCTTCTCAGTTGTCCGGCTCTTATAACAGCGCCATGCTGGCAAAGGAATTATATGAGGAGCATCAGAGTGCCCATGGTGCAGCAGGATGCACGAAGATCCATGTGTTTGATTCCAGGTCGGCCTCCATCGGCGAGACGCTGATCGGTATGAAGATTCAGGAATATGAGGAGGCCGGAGAGCCCTTTGAGCAGATCGTAGAGAAGGTGGATGCCTACATCGCGGAGATGAACACCTTTTTCGTTCTGGAAAGTCTGGAAACGCTGCGCAAAAACGGCCGTCTGAGTAATCTGAAGGCAGCGCTTGCGACGGCACTCAATATTAAGCCGGTCATGGGATCTACGGATCTTGGCACGATCCAGCAGCTTGGACAGGCGCGGGGTATGAACAAGGCCTTGGAGAGCATGGTGGAAAAGATGCTGGCTGTCACGAAAAACTGTGAGGAAAAGGTGCTTGCCATTTCCCACTGCAACTGCCCGGAGCGTGCAAAGCGGGTGTGTGAACGGATCGAGAAGCTGGCTCATTTCAAAAATATCGTGATCGTTGACACTGCGGGTGTCAGCTCCATGTATGCCAATGATGGAGGCGTGATACTGGCTGTCTAGAGTTTATAAAAAGTTCATAATTACAAAAAGGAAAAGCAGGGCTTCGTGCCTTGCTTTTTTGATGTATAAATTTTATAATTATGCTTTAAGAAAGAGGGTGGATACGTTTGAACGATTCACATAATGCAATTGAGCGCATGGAAACAGATCCGGTTGTGGGATTGCAAAAGCAGCAGGTTCTGCAGCGGCAGGAAGAGGGGCTCACAAACAAAAATGTCTCCTCGGCAACAAAAACCACATCGGATATTATCAAAGAAAATGTCTTTACTTATTTTAATGGTATTTTTCTTGTTCTGGCAATTTTACTCATCATGGTTGGTTCCTTTCGTGATCTGACGTTTCTGATCGTGATCATCGCAAATTCTGTGATCGGTATTGTACAGGAGCTGCATGCAAAAAAGGTGCTGGATGATCTGAGCCTGGTGGGGCGTGCGAAGGTAATGACCATCAGGGATGGTGTGCGGGTGGAGCTGGACAGCGAAGAACTGGTACTGGATGATATGGTTGTTTTATCGGCCGGATGCCAGATACCGGCCGATGCGATCCTGCAGCGGGGCAGTGTCACTGTCAATGAGTCGCTGCTGACCGGAGAGTCGGATGAAATCGTGAAGCGTCCTGGGGACGAACTGCTCTCCGGCAGCTTTATTGTGTCTGGTGAGTGTATTGCCAGACTGGATCAGGTGGGTGCAGATTCCTATATTTCAAAGCTGACACTTCAGGCGACAAAGTCAAAGGATGGCGAACAGTCTGAGATGATCCGTGCACTTGATAAACTGGTTAAGGTGGTAGGCATCCTGATCATTCCGATTGGAATCACACTGTTTGTCCAGCAGTATGTGATCAGTGGAAATGATCTGAAAAACAGTGTGACAGGAATGGTGGCATCAGTGCTTGGAATGATTCCGGAAGGTCTGTATCTGATGGCAACCGTAGCCATGGCTGTCAGTGCCACGCGGCTTGCCACCAGGCAGGTGCTGATCCACAATATGAAATGTATTGAAACGCTGGCGCGTGTGAATGTGCTCTGCGTGGATAAGACAGGCACGATCACAGAGCCGCGCATGACGGTTCATGCGGTTCTGCCAATGCTTGACAGCTATGATGGCAGAGCTACAGGGGAATGGCTTGCCGCCTTTGTGGGTGCGCAGGCGGTGGACAATATTACGATGGAGGCGTTGCAGGAGTATTTTGCAGATGCATCCGTGGGGCTTCATGCAGATACCGTGCAGGGCTTTTCATCAAAAACAAAGTATTCCGGTGTGCAGTTTGGCGCGAACTGCTTTGTGCTTGGCGCTCCGGAATTTGTGCTGCGGGAGGACTACGCCGCTCAGGCAGAGCTGATCGAAGAGCATTCGCGGGCAGGATATCGCGTGCTCGTTTTTGCAGCTTATGATGGAACCCTGCAGGGTGAGGCATTGACGGAGCGGGCAACCACTCTGGCCTATGTGCTGCTCTCCAATCCGATCCGTGAGGGAGCGAAGGAGACCTTTGCATATTTCGCCAGACAGGGCGTGGAGGTACGTGTGATCTCCGGTGACAATCCGGTCACAGTGTCTGAGGTGGCGGCACAGGCCGGTATTGCAAATGCAGGACGCTATATCGATGCATCCACCTTGAAAACACCGGAAGATATTGCCAGTGCTGCCACAAAGTATGTAGTCTTTGGCAGAGTGACGCCGGATCAGAAGCGTGCGCTGGTGCAGGCGATGAAAGCAAAGGGTGAGACGGTGGCCATGACCGGTGACGGTGTCAATGACGTGCTGGCGCTCAAGGATGCCGACTGTAGTATTGCGATGGCTTCCGGCAGCGAGGCTGCTTCCCAGGTGGCGCAGCTTGTTTTGATGGATTCGGACTTTTCGCGGATGCCGGCGGTGGTGATGGAGGGACGCCGGGTTGTAAACAATATTGAGCGGACGGCATCGCTATTTCTTGTGAAAAACATTTTTTCCATGCTGCTATCGATCTTTTCCGTCTGCATGGTATTGAAATATCCCTTAGAACCGGCACAGATCTCACTGATCAGTATGTTTACGATCGGTATCCCGGGCTTTATCATGTCGTTAGAGCCAAATAAGGAGCGGATCCGGGGCAGATTTCTCTCAAAGGTCATTTTAAAGGCGCTTCCTGCGGGACTGACGGATTTTCTTGTGGTGAGTGCGATGGTCATTTTCTGCCGGGAATTTGCCGTGAATGCAGCGGATGTATCGACAGCGTGTACGGTCATTGTGGCGATCGTGGGGTTTATGATCCTGTACAGGATCGCCTCGCCGATGACAAAGGCACATTGGATCATGCTGGTCGGTGTGATCACCGGCTGGCTGTTCTGTGTGATAGAGATCAGCCATCTGTTTGCGATTAACAGTATTTCCAAGCAGTGTGCCATGCTGCTGATCGTGTTTGCAATGCTGACAGAACCATTGCTGCGCTATCTGAGTCTGCTGGTCGAAAAGGCGAATGCACTGTACCGAAGAATGTATACAAAATGGAGAAATTCTCATAAAAAGGAGTAGTTCTATGGATTTGTTGATCCAAAAAAGTGAGATCAGGAAACAGAAAAAAGCAAAAAGAGATGGATTGACAGGCGAAGAGCGCAGGAAACGTTCGCATCAGATCTGTGAGGCATTGTGGCAATCGCCGCTTTTACAGGAGGCACAGACCGTTTACTGCTATGCGCCGGTTGGCAGCGAGGTAGATATCTGGGAGCTGGTGGATCGTTTGTGGGCTGAGGGAAAGCGGCTGGCGTTTCCGCGCGTGCTGGAAGGTGCAGTGCCGGATATGGATTTTTTTGAGGTAAAGAGTCGTCAGGAATTGGCGGAGGGAGCCTTTCATGTGGAGGAGCCGGAGGCAGACGGGCGCGAGCCGGTGGATTGGAAGGGCGCACTGGTGCTTGTTCCAGGTGTGGCGTTTGATCGTGCCGGAGCCAGGTGTGGTTATGGAAAGGGCTATTATGACCGGTATTTTGCATCCCACCCGGAGCTGGTGCGGGTCGGTGTTGCCTTTGAATGCCAGCTGTCGGAGAAATTGTCAGATTGTTGTGAGGAGACAGATGTTCGTCTGGAATATGTTCAGACAGAATGCTGCTGTTATGAGGCGGTACGTGCCATGACTTACGAGGCGCTGGTGGGAAGGATCAGTGGAAGCAGGCGCTTTGGCAGGGCGCCGGGGATCGAGTGTTCCGGGGCGGTCATGGAGCTTTTGGGGCATCCGGACAGGGATTTGAAATTTGTACACATTGCCGGCACAAATGGCAAAGGCTCTGTGTCTGCATTTTTGCGGGAGATCTGCGAAAAGGCGGGGCTTCGCGTGGGGCTTTTTACGTCTCCACATCTGCAGGAATTCACAGAGCGCATACAGATCGGACATGAGCAGATTCCCAGGGAGAAGGTGCGACAGCTTGGACAGATCGTGATGGCGGCCAATGACCGGCTCATGGTATCGCGGGGAATCAATCTGACAATGTTTGACTATTGCCTTGCGATTGCGTTATTATATTTTAAGGAGCAGCAGGCAGATCTGGTCATTTTGGAGACCGGTATGGGTGGCAGGCTGGATTCAACAAATATGATCCAGGCACCGGTTGTTTCTGTGATCACAGGCATTGGTCTGGAGCATACGGAGTATCTGGGCGATACGGTCAGTGCCATCGCAGCTGAGAAGGCAGGCATTTTAAAGCCCGGGACGAAAGCGGTGCTGATGGAGCAGGAGCCGCAGAGCCTGGAGGTGTTGCTGGGGCGCTGTGAGGCGCTTGGCATTTGTTACAGGGTAAGCGGAAGTGTGGATGCGGAGGGAAGCTACCGTGGCGTGCATTACGAGATCGGCATGCCGGGCAGCTACCAGAGAAAAAATGCGGCAGCAGCCATAGAGGCGGCCATGCTTTTAGCTGAAAACGGTTATCCGCAGATCACGGGACAGGTGATCACAGCGGGCATCCGCGATGCCCGCTGGCCGGGGCGTATGGAGCTTTTGCGTGAGCATCCCTGGGTGCTTTTGGACGGTGCACATAATGTACACGGTGTGACAGCACTGGCAAAGAGCCTGCGGGAGCTTGGGCAGGATACGCGCTACACCTTTTTTATGGGTGTCATGGCTGACAAGGATTATGAGACGATGGTGGAGCTGATCCTGCCGCTGGCAAAGCAGATTTATGCGCTGGCACCTGACAGTGACCGGGCGCTGCCGGCGGAGAAGCTGTGTGCACTGATCCGTGAGAAAGGCGGTCGGGCAGATGTGTGCACGGACGAGGCACATTTGGTGGAATTGGTACACACACAGCCGGAACAGGAAAAATGTGTCGTATTTGGTTCGCTGTATCTGATCGGAGAGATCAGGCAGCGGCTGATGAAATGAGCGAAACTGAGTCAACATGCCTGCATGATTGACGAATGGCAATCATAAGCTGATGTTGCTCATGATATCACAAAGATGAATAAAGAAAGGATGTAGCAGATTCTAAAATAGCTACAAAAGGGGATGTTTTGTTATGAGAGTTACAGTAAAGGTGGGGACTTCTACGCTTGCATATCCGACTGGGCGGCTCAATATCCGTCATGTGGAGGAACTGGTAAAGGTGCTCAGTGATCTGAAGAATGCAGGACATGAGGTGGTACTGGTGTCCTCTGGTGCCATCGGTATGGGTGTAGGCAAGCTGCCCTTAAGTGAGCGCCCGACGGATATGCCCACCAAGCAGGCGGCGGCAGCAGTGGGGCAGTGTGAATTGATGTATACCTATGATCGTCTTTTTACGGAATATAATCATGTGGTGGCACAGATCCTGCTCACAGGAGCCGATTTTGACCATGAGGACCGCAGACTAAATCTGGAAAATACGATGTTTCGTCTGCTGGAGCTGGGAGTGATCCCGATCATTAACGAAAACGATACGATCGCCACGGAGGAGATCTCAGTGGGTGATAATGACACACTGGGTGCGATCGTTGCAAAATGTGTCAGATCAGACCTGTTAGTGATCCTGTCAGATATTGACGGACTATACACCGCAGATCCGCGAAAGGATAGAAATGCACGATTTATTTCCATCGTAGAGGAGATCACGCCGGAGATTGAGGCACTGGCAGGCGGCAGTGGCACTTCGCTTGGAACCGGAGGAATGGCAACAAAATTGCATGCGGCACATATCGCGACAGAGGCCGGCTTTGACATGGTAATTGCGAATGGTGCGAGACCCTCGATCCTCTATGATATCGTAGATGGAAAACGTGTCGGCACCAGATTTAAAGGGGAGGGAAAACGATGACAACACAGGAGATTTTGGAGGCTGCCCGCAGTGCGAAGGCACAGATGGCGCAGGCAGATACGGAGAAGAAGAATGCGGCATTACATGCGATGGCAGACTGGCTGGTATCAGAGACCAATGCAATACTGATCGCAAATGAGGCTGATTTAAAGGCCGCGGAGGGAACAATCTCAGAGGTGATGCAAGACCGGCTGAGGCTGACAAAGGAGCGTATTGCAGATATGGCGGAAGGTATCCGTCAGGTGGCGGCGCTGCCGGATCCGGTGGGGAAGATCCGCTACAGTCACAGCAGGCCGAACGGGCTGAAAATTGACCGCGTGGGATGTCCGCTGGGCGTGGTTGCGATCATTTATGAGAGCAGACCGAATGTGACCAGCGATGCAGCAGCCTTAGCCATTAAGAGTGGAAATGCATGTATTCTGCGCTGTGGAAAAGAGGCTTGGCGTTCCAGTGCAGCGATCGTTCATGCCTTAAAGCAGGGACTGGCATCAAAAAAACTGCCGATGGAGGCAGTCAGCCTGATCGAGGACACGACTCATGACAGTGCAAACGCACTGATGACGGCAGTGGGTTATGTGGATCTGCTCATTCCGCGGGGAGGTGCAGGACTGATCGCTGCCTGTGTGCAGAACGCAAAGGTACCTTGTATTCAGACCGGAACGGGAATCTGCCATATTTATGTGGATAATTCTGCAGATCTGTCCCGGGCGGTGGATATCGTGGAAAATGCAAAGACCAGCCGTCCCAGCGTCTGCAATGCGATGGAGGTATGTCTCGTGGCAGAAGATGTGGCGGAGACCTTTTTGCCGATGTTAAAGGAACGGTTGGTGGATGCGCGTATTGCCGCCGGGAAACAGCCGGTGGAACTGCGTCTGGATGCGCGGGCTGCGCAGATCATTGAGGGAACAGAGGCAGGAGAAAAGGATTTTGACACAGAGTTTCTGGATTATATTCTTGCGGTGAAGGTTGTTTCCGGTGTGGATGAGGCAATCGCACATATCGGTGCTCATTCCACCGGACACAGTGAGTCGATTTTGACGAACAATGAGGAACATGCAGAAAAATTCACCAGAATGGTGGATTCTGCTGCTGTCTATGTCAATGCTTCCACGCGTTTTACAGATGGCGGAGAATTCGGACTGGGCTGCGAGATGGGAATCTCTACGCAGAAGCTTCATGCGAGAGGACCAATGGGACTGGATGAGCTTTGCAGTTATAAATATGTGATACACGGTGACGGTCAGATCCGATAGTGTGAAGTCAGATGAGGGGGATGTGTATGAAGAACTGGAGAAGGTGGCTTTGCCTGATTCTTACTTTTGTGCTGGCCGGATGTATGGCACAGCAACCCATATCGGTGGAGGCGCAGGTGATGAAGGAGGAGTATTTGGAAATGACCGGTGTATCCTCCGGTGCCGGAACGCCCTTTGAAAAATACGGAAGGCTTTCGGTAAGGAATGGCCGACTGGTTGGGAAGAATGGTCAGACGGTACAGCTGAAGGGGGTCAGCTCCCACGGTATGTCCTGGTATCCGCAATATATGAATGAGAAAGCAATGCGCACGATGCGTGATCAGTGGGGCGTGGAAGTTGTCCGGCTGGCGATGTATACGGCAGAGTATAACGGCTATTGTACCGGTGATAAGGAAAATCAGAAAAAACTGAGAAAGAGCATTTATGATGCAGTGGATGCGGCAGAAAAGCTGGGCATGTATGTGATCATTGACTGGCATATTTTGTCTGATGGTAATCCGTCTGCTTACCAGTCGCAGGCAAAATCATTTTTTCAGATCATGGCAAAACGCTATGGGGACTCGGATCATGTGATCTATGAGATCTGCAATGAACCAAACGGCGGTACAAGCTGGGCACAGATAAAAAAATATGCAAAATCTGTCATAAAAACCATACGCAAATATGATAAAAATGGTATAATCGTTATAGGAACGCCTACGTGGAGCCAGGATGTGGATCAGGCGGTCGCATCACCGATCACGGGATATAAAAACCTGATGTATGCGTTGCATTTTTACGCGGACACACACAGGGATGATCTGCGTGGGAAGGTAGAGACCGCGGCGAAAGCGGGATTGCCGATCTTTGTTACGGAGTATGGGATCTGTGATGCATCCGGTTCCGGAGCAGTCAACAAGGCTGAGGCGAAAAAATGGATGAAGCTGCTTGATAAGTATCAGATCAGCAGCTGCATCTGGAACCTTTCCAATAAATCAGAGACATCTGCACTGTTAAAGCCGGATTGCACAAAAACCTCCGGCTGGAAGTCGTCAGATCTCTCGGATTCAGGGAAATGGTTCGTCAAAATGATGAGAGGATAGGGGAAAAAGCATGAGAAGGAAAAGAATGTATGCATGTTGTCTGGTTGCTTCGCTTGTGACAGTTGCTCTGGCTGGCTGTGGTGCAGATGACGGGCAGGCCGCAGATGCGCAGGCAAATGTCACTGTCCAGGGAACTGAGGGTGATACGACAAATGGAACTAAAACAGATCAGGGAGATGTACATCTGCGTGTCTGGGCAGGAGAGGAAGATAAAGATCTGATCGCGACGATCGCAGACAATTTTGTGAAAGAGCATGCTTCAGAGGCAAATATTACCATTGAGTGGGAACCGATGATAGAGGGAGAGTGCCGCTCCAATCTGCTGGGCGATGTGCTGAACGCACCGGATGTCTATACGACAACGGATGGGGATATCCGCACGATCGTAGCGGGCGGAGCTGCCTCTGAGGTGCGAAATCCCGATGAGATCAGGGAGAACAATCTGGAATCTGCAGTGGAGGCACTGACGATCAATGATAAGATCTATGGTTATCCGATCACGGCAGACAACGGCTATTTTTTATATTATAATAAGGCCTATTTTACGGAGGACGATATTCAGGATCTGGATACGATCTTAGACATCGCAGCGAAAAATGACAAGCTGTTTGAGATGGACTGGTCTTCCGGCTGGTATCTCTATTCATTCTTTGGGGAGACCGGACTGGGGGTTGGCCTGAATGATGATGGTGTTACAAACTTCTGTGACTGGAACAATGCGAAGCGTGACATCAAGGGAACGGATGTGGCAGAGGCTTTGTTAAAGATCGCGGCAAATCCGGGATTTAAGAGTAGCGGCGATTGGATCACAGGAATCCAGAGCGGTGATGTGATCGCCTGCGTCAGCGGTGTGTGGGATGAAAGTGCCATCAAGGCAGCATGGGGTGATAACTATGGTGCCGCAAAGCTGCCGACTTATACTGTGGCAGGTAAAAAAGTACAGATGGCATGCTATTTTGGCTACAAGATGATCGGAGTCAATCCTTATTCTGAGCATTTGGAGTGGGCACATAAGTTTGCTGATTACATTGCCAATGAGGACAATCAGGAGTTACGCTTTGCGATGCGCGGACAGGGTCCCTCCAATATCAAAGCAGCAGAGAGTCCTGAGATCCAGGATGCGAAAGCCATTCAGGCAGTGCTGGCACAGTCAGAATATTCTGAACTGCAGCGTCTGGGTTCTAATTTCTGGGCAGCTTCCACAACGCTTGGAAATACACTGGCAGCAGGCAATCCCGATCATGTGGATCTGCAGGAATTGTTGGATACGGCGGTAGAAGGCATTACCAGCTCGACCGTGCAGTAGGCAGGAGGACACTATGAAGCAGAAAAAACCGAAACAGGCATATAAATCAGAAAAGATGCAGAAAGCAAAGAAGGCGCAGACCTCAGGGAAAAAACAAAAGCGGCAGAAAAAGTCAAGTATTAAGGGATGGCTGATCATTCCGGTAGCTGCCATGGGCGTCATGATCGTACTGTCAAATTTTATTTCCGTTGTCAGTCTGAGAAATGTCAACAAGGAGGCAAGTACGATCGCTGATGTCTATCTGGAGGGAATCACAGAGCTGACAGACATTCAGAGTGATATGAAGGATATGCATAATCTTGCGCTGTCACATATTGTGGCCACTGATTCAAATACGATGATCGAGATCGTTGATTCAGTGCGTGAAAAACAGACAGTGCTTGATGAGGAGCTTGTCGCTTATCGCACATATGTAGACAGTCAGGACAATGCGATCTATGAGGGGATTTTGTCCAGCTACCAAAAATCAAAGACCTCCATCGCCAACATGATGGCCCTCAGTGCCGATGCACAGAACGAGGCTGCATTTGCGGTGGCAAATACAGAGCTCAAAAGCAGTATGAATGCCATGAGTAAAAATATAGCAGCGCTTGTAGAACATGCCAGAGAGGCGTCTGATAAGACCCGTGCAGAGCTGGCAGAGGTTTACCGCAGGGCATTTATCATCAATGTGACAACGGCAGTGGTTGGACTATTCCTTCTGTGTTTAGCCGTTGTGCTGATCCACAAAAAAGTGCTCTCACCCCTGGAGAAAACCGAGAAATCGCTGGAGGATATCATGCAGGATATCGATCGCAGAGAGGGCGACCTGACAAAGCGCATCAAGCTGTATGGACGTGACGAGATCGGTTCCCTTGGCGGCGGTATCAATGCTTTTATTGAGCGTTTGCAAAACATTTTGCGTATGGTGACCAATAGTTCCCTCAAAATGAATGGAATTGCGGGAGAGGTTAGTGAGAGTCTGGAAAAATCAAACGGCAGTGTGATGGAGCTTACTGCGGTGACAGAGGAGCTGGCTGCTACGATGACAGAGGTTGGAAGAAATGCCGGACTGATCAATGAGAGCGCAACAGCTGTACAGGGAGAGGTTGCGGAGATGGCGGCGCGCACGGCGAAGATCAGCGGTCATTCCAAGGAGATGAAGGCTCATGCAGACCAGCTGGAGAACACTGCGCGCACGAACATGGAGCAGACGAGCAAGAAGGTTAATGAGATCCTGGATGTCTTAAATCAGGCCATCAAGGAGAGTGAGAGTGTTGGTCAGGTCAACAGTCTGACGGATGACATTTTAAATATTGCTACGCAGACGAATCTGCTCTCTCTGAATGCTTCTATTGAGGCAGCCCGCGCCGGTGAGGCAGGCAAGGGCTTTGCGGTAGTTGCATCGGAGATCAGTCATCTTGCCAATGAGAGTCAGGAGGCAGCAAACCGGATTCAGGAGATCAACGGTGTGGTTACGGCAGCAGTTAATCATCTGGCGGAGCAGGCAACCGATCTGGTCACTTATCTGAACGAGTCGATTTTGCCGGATTATGGCGCATTTGTGACCGCAGGAGTGGAATACCGCAAAAATGCTTCTTATATTGAGAGTGAGATGGAGGCATTTGTAAAGAAGACAGATCGACTGAATGTGAACTTTAACGAAATTGCAGAGTCTATCGATTCGATCTCCCGAGCGATCGATGAAGGTGTGGATGGTGTGAATGGAACCGCTGTCAGCATGCAGACGCTGGCAATGGAAATTGACGGTGTATCCGGAAAGATGGATGAGAATCAGGAAATCGCAGGTTCTTTGAAGAAAGAGACAGAGATCTTTGTGAATCTGTAATACAGGGCAGCCCGGTCAGTTATTCTGACGGGGCTGCTTTTTTTAATGCCTGATCGATGGCATGTAACAGGACTGCAGATGTGTATTGGTTTTCTGCTTCGTAGGTGATGTCATCCAGGGACTGCTGTTTCAGGATCTGATCACACAGATGCTCGATCGTTGGCTCCATCAGTGGATACATAACAGCAACGCTATCCTCCAGATTCACCAGGGAGATGTCCTTGATGCGGTTTTTGTCCACGATGACCTGAACATCTACACTGTGATTCTGGAAATCGATGGATGAGGTATAAATACCCGGTATGTAAGCTGCGCTTTCTGCGGTGGGTGGTTCTTTTTTGCCTGTACCGAACATGGTGACAAGAAGGATCACAAGGATCACACCCAGCACAAGAAAAATTGCGGTATATACCAGCTCCTTCATATGAAGTACAAGAATTTTTGTTTGACGGCTCATGAAATCGCACCTCCCCTGCGTGTTTAGTTCAGTATATGAAATAAAAATAAAAAATATGAAAAAAATTGAAAATTATGCTTGACTTTTATAGGATGATAAGATATTATAATACCTGTGCTTCGGAACAACACAAAGCACTAAGAAATGACAAATGCGATAGTGGCGTAGTTGGTAACGCGCGACCTTGCCAAGGTCGAGACCGCGGGTTCGAGCCCCGTCTATCGCTCTCAGAAATCTTTCAAACTTCATATAGAAATGCGATAGTGGCGTAGTTGGTAACGCGCGACCTTGCCAAGGTCGAGACCGCGGGTTCGAGCCCCGTCTATCGCTCTTATTAAATCCTCGGGAACGCTGATGAGTAGCGGGTTCGGGGGTTTTTTATTGCCTGCCTGTATGAGTGATATGGCATAGAGTTAAAAATGACCGGAAACGCAGTGGGCATTTCCGGTCAATCTGATGGGATTTAGTTATTACTGTACACTTGCAATTCGTTCCGTTGACATTTATTCTTCTGCATCCAGCCCATCGAGATAATCGTCAACAGCGTCCGTGTTGACCTCCAAAGCGGAAGCTTCGGTATCTGTGACATCGGAGCCGTTCGTCTGGTTATAAACAGAAAATCCGATCCATACGCAGATGGCTGCTGCGATGACGATTCCGCCGATGGCTACGGCTGCGCGTTCAATCTTCTCTTTGCGCATCTCTTTTTTGCGGTTTGCTTTTTCTTTTTTATGCTGGTCTACTTTTGCCTGACTCATAATCATTCTCCTTTTGTTTGATAGTCGGCAGCAGATTCTATGATATCTGCTCACTAAATTACAGTATACACTATTTGTTGCAATTGTGGTTGAAAAACACAAAAAATACATATAAAATTTGTTAGAGACAAAATAAGCTGGAGGAAATTTAAAAATGAAGACAGGAATAGTTTTTGATATGGATGGAACACTTTGGGATTCGGCCAGAGAGGTCGCACTGGCGTGGAATCAGGTGATCGTGAGAAGAGGCATGCGTCCGCTGACAGATCAGGATCTGGCGCGCGTTATGGGGCTGCCGATGGACAAGCTGGCCCGGGCTCTTTTTCCTGAAATGGAGGCGCAGGCATCCTATGACCTGATGGATGAATGTGTGCTTGTGGAGAATGATTATCTGGAAGCCCACGGTGCAACACTGTACCCGGGTGTGGAGGAGACCTTGCGCAGTCTGAGACACTCGTATCCGCTCTATATTGTGAGCAACTGTCAGTGCGGATACATCGAGGCATTTCTGGCGCATTATGGGCTTGGTGAATTGTTTGAGGATACGCAGTGCTATGGCCTAAACAGAAAACAGAAGGGTGAGAACATCCGTATTGTGGCGGAGCGCAACGGTCTGGATCGTGTCATTTATGTGGGAGATATCGAAGGGGATTATCATGCCACGGTAGAGGCTGGCGGACAGTTTGTCCACGCGGCGTATGGATTTGGCGTGCTGCCGGAGGAAATTGCAAAAAAAGTACCGGCAATCCGCAGGTTTTGCGAATTGCCGGCAGTGATCGAAAAAATCTGTCAGGAATAATTGATGTCTAGGCAGATGCCTTTACACCATCGCGGATCCAGGCGCGCACATCAGGAATCTGGCTTAAGATAGGAAGCAGGACACAGGCGATCACGATACCGGTCACGCCCTGCACGATGTTGGCAGGAATGCCGGCTGCGGAGTATGCAATGCCGCCGGCGATGGCAGCAGCGGTAAATCCACCGTTGGATGCAGCGTTTAAGCCAATCTCAAATAAAAAGTAGCCAAATACCATGAGCGCTTCGCCGACAAAACCGCCAAGGATGACGCGGACGGTAGATGCAGCTTTATTTCCGGCCAGCAGCTGACTGCTCTTACGGAACAGCACGCCTGCCACCAGTGCGGTCAGTGCTTTAATGATGAAGGTAGCCGGTACCCAGACCATGTATCCGCTAAAGAGATCGGAGAGCATGGAGCCGATGCCTGCGGCGAGAGCACCCATGCCGGGTCCGAGAATAATGCCGCACAGCAGTACCATGCCGTCACCGGGATGAATATATCCGCCGGTGGGTGTGGGGATTTTGATGATCATTGTGCAGATGCAGGTCAGTGCCGCAAACAGAGCGGAAACGACCCATTTTTTTGTTGAGTTCGTATTCATTTTTTTACCTCGTTTCTGAATGTTTGTTCCCTGATGGGTTTTTCTGATGATAAAACAAAGCCGGATTGATGAAAATGTCCAGTTTTTAAAAAAACAACCATGCCAGTTGTGAGAAAAATGGATAGCATTTGCATAGGGAATATGGTATAATTAGGAAATACTAAATCTCATTTGGGAGAGGAGTTTGCAGTGGGGTATGAGATAGGGCTGCAATGGGCAGCGATTATTTTTACAGTGATTATTCTGATCAGGGTGAATCAGGGGAAAAGTACCAGTGAGAAGAAGGCAGCCATGTCTGTTCTCATGATGACGTTATTGATCAACGTGGGATACTTATTTGAATTGATGGCGGAAAGTAAACCGGCGGCATTTCTTGCATTGCAGATCGAATATGCCGGTCTGATTTTTATGGGATATTTTATCTGCCTGTTTTTTGCTTTTTATGTAAAACGACAGGTGCCACAATGGGTGGGTGTTTATACGTTTATTTTTGACCTGCTGATACTGGTCGTTACATGGACAAGCAACTGGCATGAACTGATTTTTAAAAATGTGCGTTATGAGCTGGTATCGGATCGCTATGAGCTATTGTATGAGCGGGGACAGCTTTATCTGTTTCTGATTTTGGGCTGTGAGCTGGCACCACTGATCGTGGCAGGCATTATGATCATCTATGATATGAGTAAAGAATGGGTTGTTCGTCTGCGCAGGCAGATTGCGCTCATGTCATTGATCCTGTTTGCGGTGTTTGGCTTATCCGCGGTGTTCTTTATGAAGCTGATCCCGCTTCCTTATAATATTGCTGGTCCGGCCGGTATGTTGCTTGCAGATTTTTTTGTACTGCGGTTTTGGGGGCAGGAAGGCTTCCACCCGGAGACGGCATCTATGCAGATCGCCTTTGACAATCTCACCGAGGGAGTGATCATTTTAGATGGCACGATGCAGCTGAAGTCTTATAATGATGCGGCAAAGCGCATTTTTCCTGAGCTGGAGCCATCGCTGATCAATCACAATATCAAGCGGCTGTACAGTATTCCTCTGGAGTTGTTTGAGGATTACGAAAAGAAAGAGATAGATTTAGGCAACCGGCATTATGAAGTGATGCGTTTTAAGGTGCAGGATGCGAGGGAGACGATTCGCGGATATGTATTGCTTCTGCGTGACCAGACGGTGGAGTGCAATTATATATCGGAGATCATGAGTGGAAGAAAAAAGACAGAGGCAGCCGAGCAGGAGGCATTACGTGCGCTTGGTGAGGCAAAACATGCGAATCGGGCCAAAGCAGATTTCCTTACGAATATATCCCATGAGATCCGTACGCCGATGAATGCCATCGTAGGTCTTTCAGAGCTTATTATAGAGGAAAGTCGCGGCAGGAAGGTGTATGATTTTGCATGTGATATCAAGAATGCTTCCACAAATCTGCTGGCAGTCATCAACGATATTTTAAGTCTTTCCAAGCTGGAGGCGGGAGAGATGACGCTGGAGCAGGAGGAGTACAGCACGCAACAGCTTCTGGAGGAAACACTGCATCTGGCAAAGCTGACTGCTTCATCCCGGGGGTTACAGTTAAAGCGTGACATTTCGCCCAAGCTGCCCTGTCAGCTGATCGGTGATGAGATGCGTATCCGGCAGATGATCAGTAATTTCCTTGATTTTGGTATGAAATATACGGAGCGCGGTTATGTGAAGCTGACTGTAACCCACAAGTGGCTGAATGAAAAACAGGTGCTCATGGTATTCCAGTTTGAGGATACGGGCGCTGGTTTTTCCAAGGGGGAGCAGGATAGTCTGTTTGACCAGTTTCAGCGCATGGATGAGCAAAAGGAGCATAATCTGGAGAGTATTGGGCTTGGAATTGCCATCACCAAGCGCTTTGTAGATCTGATGGAAGGTACGGTGGAGGTATCCAGTGAGCCAGGAAAGGGTACAACATTTACTGTTTGCTTCCCCCAGCAGGTAGCAGATATTCGAAGTATTGAACAACAGCCATGGCGCAAGCATGATATATTGGCCGAGATTGACCGTGCCTTTGTTGTTCCGGATTACCGGGTGCTTGTTGTGGATGATAACAAGATCAATCTCAAGGTTGCATGTGGTGCATTGGAGCCCTACAAGTTCAAGGTAGATGAGGCGAAGAGTGGTCATCAGGCCATTGACCTGGTGAAGAAAAATGTGTACGATCTGATCCTGATGGATCATATGATGCCGGAGATGGATGGTATTGAGGCAACGGATCATATCCGTCATGATTGCGGTGAAAATGGAAAGAAGCCGATCATCATTGCACTTTCAGCGAATGCTTATAACAATGCCAGAGATATGTTCTTAAATAACGGTTTTCAGGACTTTATTTCAAAACCCATTGATAAGAACGAATTGCATCAGATGCTGTGTAAATGGATTCCTCAGGAGCGCCGACAGTCTGTAGAGGGGACGGTTGAAGCTGAGAGAAAAATCTCCCGTGCCGGTATGGCAGAGATCTACATGGCAGGTGTCGATGTGAATGCTGCAATGGGTGCACACACAGGCGGCATGGACGGCTATCTGGAGCTTTTGGAACTGTATTATATGGATGGTGAGGAAAAGAAAGAGCTTTTGGAACGTCTGGTTCAGGCAGAGGATTTCAAGAACTATGAGATCGAGGTACACGGTCTGAAGAGCGCGTCTGCCAATATCGGTGCGTTCGAGTTCTCTGAGCTGGCAAAGAGTCATGAGTTTGCTGCAAAGGAGGAAAATTATCAGTTCATCAGGGATGGACTGGCCAAATTGCAGTCTGAGTATCAGTTCCTTTTACGGGAGATCGAGCGTGTGCTAAAGGCGAAGGGGTATCTGAAAGAAGAGGCAGCTGCAGACGAAGAGGCAGCGGAGGAACTTTTGCCGTTGGAAGAGACCTATCGCCGCATGGCGGAAATATTGGAAGATGTCGAGAATTTTCGCTCAAAACCGGCAGCACAGAAGACGGAGGAGCTTTTGTCAGAAAATATTGAAAAAAGTGCTAAAGATTGCTTGAAAGATGTGCGAAATAGGCTTAAAATGTATGATGATGACACCGCGGAGGATTTGCTGAGAAATTTCCTTGAAAATGCGGGATCAGCTAAATCTGAGGCGTGAACATAGGAGAAGTAAACATGGAGAAAATGAGAATACTTGCGATTGATGACAATACTGTGAATCTCGCAACCCTTGAACAGGAATTAAAATCAAAATATGAAGTGATTCCCATGATTTCCGGTCGCAGGGCGATCAAATATCTTTACAGGGAGCAGGTGGATCTGATTCTGCTCGATGTCGAAATGCCGATCATGGACGGTATTGAGACGCTCAAGGAGATCCGTGCACAGGAAAATGGGGTGACAGTTCCGGTGATCTTTTTGACAGCAAAGAAGGATAAGGCGACTGTCATTGATGGAGCCAAGCTTGGAATCATGGATTATATTACAAAGCCCTTTGACCCGGAGGATCTGCACGAGCGTATTGAACGTGTGTTTAAGAGACTGGGTGTGCTTCCTATGGAAGAGGAAGAGTTGAGTCAGCGTGTCTTAGGCATTTTGAAGGATATGAAGGAAGGACGCATCAAGCAGGCGATCGTAAAGACGGAAGAGGTGCTGAATTATCAGATTGATGAGGAATTGTCAGGGCGTATCCGCAATGTACTCGGAAAGCTGAAGCAGAATAATGTGGAGAGTGCCATTGAAATGATGGCCCGTGTGGTAGAATTTCTTGATAAACGCCTAAATACCGGAAAAAAGGCCAATACACTTCCGATCGCAGAGAGTGAGATTTCCGTGCGCATTCTCTATGCGGTGGATGATCTGGCAAACTTCAAGCGTAAGGAGGCAATTGCAAAGCTGAAGGATCTGCAGCGATATGATGTTGGAAGCTATGTATTCCATATTACAGAGGAGGCTGTGGCTCTTTTGGAGGATTACGATGAGGTGAAGGCAGAGGAAATACTGCAGGCACTGCTGTCTGATCTGAAAAATGCACCGTCCAGCGAGCTTTCTAAGATGGAAATGGAGGGCACAGTCAGAAAACCACAGGGGTATCATTCCACGATCAATAAGGGCTAGATCGTGTGGAATATGTGGGGGTTTTAAACAGTTGCGAAATAGTTACAAAAGGAGATATGAAACAGTGGATAGTAAAAAGAAAATTCAGGAAATGAACAGACAGGAGTATACAAGCTATGTGCAGCGGCATTACCGCAATGATCCCCAGTGGGTGCGCACAATGCTTATATCCAAATATGACAGAGAACATAGTGCAAAAGTGAATAACGATTAAAACAACATAAAACAGATATTGTCATTGTGTGATGATATGATACAGGAGAGAGAACAGAACAAGGTGGATTTTAATCAATGAGTCGAATAGCTACCATAGAGCGTAATACAAAGGAAACAAAGATCCGGGTGACACTGGAACTGGATGGAACCGGGAAGAGCAAGATTGATACCGGAATTGGATTTTTTGATCATATGCTGGATGGATTTACCAGACACGGATTGTTTGACCTGTCTGCAAAATGTCAGGGAGATGTGCATGTGGACAGTCATCATAGCATCGAGGATATGGGTATCGTGCTGGGTACTGCAATTCGCGAGGCCATTGGGGACAAAAAAGGAATTGTGCGTTACGGGAGCTGTATGCTGCCGATGGATGAGACACTGGCAATGTGTGCGATCGATCTTTCGGGCAGACCGTATCTGGTATTTGATGCTCCTTTTAAAGGAGAGATGGTTGGTGCCATGGATACGCAGATGGCGAGAGAATTTTTTTATGCTGTCAGCTATGCAGCAGGTATGAATCTTCATCTGAAGATATTGTATGGAGAAAATGATCATCACATGATGGAGGCGCTGTTTAAGGCATTTGCAAAGGCGCTGGATGCTGCTACCAGATTTGATTCCCGGATCACGGATGTTTTATCCACGAAGGGAACATTATAAAAGAATTGTCAAAAGATGCGCGGTGTTTTCAGTAATTTTTGCCCCACAGGAAAAAGGAGTAATTGTTCAATAGAGAAAAGGGTTGTATGATCTGCGGCTTTCCCCTACAAGGAAATGGGTAATGGAGCAGATGATATAATCCTTTTTTAATAATACTGAACATAATTGCCACGCTTTCATCCGATTTGGTTAAACTGCTGAAAAATAAAATATCTAGTATCTCGTGTTGACACTAAATACTATATCTAGTACAATACATGGTATCGACATTTTGAAATGAAAGATTTGCAGGGGCTCGGTAGTGAGATTCCGAAGCCTGATTGAAGGAGTAGGCGGTATGAAGATCATCAAAAGAAGTGGTGCAGAGGTTGATTATGATATTTCAAAGATCATTGCGGCTGTGCAGAAGGCGAATGAGAGTGTGCCAGTAGCAGAGCGCATGACACAGGAGCAGATATTACAGATATCAGATAATGTGCGTAATACCTGTGAGGAGATGAATCGTGCGTTGAATGTGGAGGAAATACAGGATCTGGTAGAGAATCAGATCATGGATCTGCGTGCCTTTGGTGTGGCCAGAAATTATATTACATACCGTTATCGGAGAGCACTTGTGCGTAAATCAAACTCGACGGATGAGCAGATCCTGAGCTTGATCGAGTGCAATAACGAAGAAGTAAAGCAGGAAAATTCCAATAAAAATCCTACAGTGAATAGTGTACAGCGTGATTATATGGCAGGAGAGGTGAGTAAGGATATCACCAGACGTTTTCTCCTGCCTCAGGAAGTGATCGAGGCACATGAAGAAGGAATCATTCACTTCCATGATGCGGATTATTTTGCACAGCATATGCACAATTGCTGTCTGGTCAATCTGGAGGATATGCTGCAAAATGGCACGGTCATCAGTGAGACGATGATTGATAGGCCTAAGAGCTTCGCAACAGCTTGTAATATCGCAACACAAAGTATAGCCCAGATCGCCAGTGCGCAGTATGGTGGACAGAGTATTTCTCTGGCCCATCTGGCTCCTTTTGTGCAAGTCAGCCGTGATAAATACCGTGAAAAGGTACGTGAGGAATTTGCAGCGGAGGGGCTGCAGCTGGACGAGACCAGGATCAATCATATTGCTGAGATGCGTGTGCGCGAGGAGATCAAACAAGGTGTGCAGATGATCCAGTATCAGGTCATTTCGCTGATGACAACGAATGGGCAGGCACCGTTTGTGACTGTATTTATGTATCTGGATGAAGTGCCGGAGGGACAGATTCGGGATGATCTGGCCATGATTATTGAGGAAATGCTTTATCAGCGTATCCGTGGTGTGAAAAATGAGCGCGGAACTTATATTACACCGGCATTCCCGAAGCTGATCTATACGCTGGAAGAGGATAATATCCATGAGGACAGCAAATATTATTATCTGACAAAGATTGCGGCTGAGTGCACGGCAAAGCGTATGGTACCTGACTATATTTCAGAAAAGATCATGAAACAGCTGAAAAAAGGCGATGTCTATACTTGTATGGGCTGTCGTAGCTTTTTGACACCGGATCGCTTTACGGATGAAGGAATCGGCAATATTGCCAATGCAGGCAACTATGATCCGAAAAAGCATAAATATTACGGACGTTTTAATCAGGGTGTTGTGACATTGAATCTGGTGGACATCGCATGTTCTTCCGGGGGAGATATGGATCAGTTCTGGAAGATTTTTGATGAGCGTCTGGATCTGTGCTATAAGGCACTGATGTGTCGTCACAATCGTTTGAAGGGTACGCCCTCTGACGTGGCACCGATTCTCTGGCAGCATGGGGCCCTGGCACGTTTGGCACCGGGTGAGACGATCGACAAGCTGCTGTACAACGGATATTCTACGATTTCGCTCGGTTATGCGGGGTTGTGTGAGTGTACCAGATATATGACCGGAAAATCCCATACAGATGCAGAGGCCACTCCTTTTGCGCTGAAGGTCATGCAGCATTTAAATGATGCGTGTGCCCGCTGGAAGCAGGAGACAAACATTGATTTCAGTGTGTATGGAACTCCGTTAGAGTCTACCACTTATAAGTTCGCGAAATGCCTTCAGAAGCGTTTTGGGGTGATTCCCGGCGTGACGGACAAGGCGTATATCACAAATAGCTATCATGTGCATGTGACAGAGCAGATTGATGCTTTCAGCAAGCTGAAATTTGAGGCGCAGTTCCAGCCCTTATCACCGGGTGGCGCCATTAGCTATGTGGAAGTACCTGATATGCAGAATAACCTGGAGGCAGTTCTGAGCGTGATGAAATATATTTATGACAATATCATGTATGCGGAGCTGAATACAAAGAGCGATTATTGTCAGGTATGCGGCTTTGGCGGTGAGATCAAGATCGTGAGCGATGAGCATGGAAAGCTTGTCTGGGAATGCCCCAACTGCGGCAACCGCGACCAGAGCAAGATGAATGTTGCACGCCGTACCTGTGGCTATATCGGTACCCAGTACTGGAATCAGGGAAGAACACAGGAGATCAAGGAGCGGGTATTACATTTATAAATATATAAGAAAAATGAGATGCGATTTTATTCGCATCTCATTTTTTTACGCTTGATCTTTTATTAAATTTTTCTGCGCCGTGGAGAGCATCAGCTTGATACGGTTCAGCTGGTTAACCTCGCTGGCACCGGGATCGTAATCGATCGCAACGATATTTGCATCGGGATATTCGTGGCGGATCTTTTTGATGACACCCTTGCCGACGATGTGGTTGGGCAGACATGCAAAGGGCTGCGTGCAGACGATATTTTTCACGCCGCAATGAATCAGCTCCATCATTTCACCGGTCAAAAACCATCCTTCACCGGTCTGGTTTCCGATGGAAACGATCGGTTTTGCATATTTTGCCAGCTCATCAATATGGGCAGGCGGGTCAAAGTGCACGCTCTTTTCAAAGGCGGAGCGGGCTGCGGAACGCAGCCATTCCATTGCCTTGATGCCGAGCATGGAGTTACGGGCAGTTTTCTTGCTCATACCAAGCTCCTCTGCCTTAAATTTGTTGTTGTACAGGCAGTAGAGCAGGAAGTCTAAAAGATCTGGTACCACCGGTTCTGCTCCCTCTGATTCCAGAAGCTCTGCCAGATGGTTGTTTGCTTCCGGGTGGAATTTTACAAGGATTTCGCCTACGATGCCGACACGGGGCTTTTTGATATCCTGTCGGGGTAATTCGTCAAATTCCTTGATGATCTGGCGGCACATCCAGTTGAACTTGCGGTGGGAGAGCATTTTCTCCTCCGAAACAAACTGGCAGACACGTTTTTTCCACTTTCTATGCAGCTTGTCTGTAGAGCCGGGCACCTTTTCATAGGGACGTGTCGCGTAGACACAGCGCATGAAAATATCACCGAATACCGCTGCGTACAGACCGCGCTGAACCAGCTTCGGGGTGAAGGTGAATCCGGGGTTTTTCTCAAGGCCTACCATGTTGATGGAAATGACCGGAACCTGGGGATAGCCTGCTTTTTCCAGTGCACGACGGTAAAATCCGATATAATTGCTGGCGCGGCATCCGCCTCCGGTCTGGGAGATCAGCACGGCTGTCTTATTCATATCATAGTTGCCGCTCTCAATGGCATGCATCAGCTGTCCGACAACGATCAGGGACGGATAGCAGGCATCATTATTTACATAGCGAAGTCCGGAATTCACTGCTTCCTGACTGGATACCTCCGGAATCACCAGATTGTATCCTGCAGAGCGGAATGCGGGAAGCAACAGCTCAAAATGGATCGGTGACATCTGCGGGCAGAGAATGGTGTAATTCTTTCGCATTTCCTCTGTAAAGATCACGCGGTCATGGTTTGCGGGAACGATCTTTCGCTCCTTGGGCTTGCTCTTGCGCACGCGGATCGCGGCAAGCAGGGAACGCACACGGATGCGCGCAGCGCCGAGATTGTTGACCTCGTCAATCTTTAGGCAGGTGTAGATCTTACCGGATTTAGTCAGAATATCGCTGACACAGTCGGTTGTCACCGCATCCAGCCCGCAGCCGAAGGAGTTTAACTGGATAAGATCCAGATTTTCGGTTTTCTTTACATAATTGGCTGCTGCATAAAGTCTGGAATGGAACATCCACTGATCCATGACGATCAGAGGGCGCTCCACGTTGCCAAGGTGTGAGATGGAGTCCTCCGTCAGTACGGCGATGCCATAGGAGTTGATCAGCTCCGGGATACCGTGATTGATCTCGGGATCCACGTGGTAGGGGCGGCCGGCCAGTACGATGCCGTGACGACCGGTCTGTTCCAGCCATTTCAGTGTCCGTTCTCCTTTTTTCCGCATGACATTTCGTACACGGATCAGTTCTGCCCAGGCGCTTGTCACTGCGCTTGTGATTTCCTCAGCGGGAATTGAAAACTCTGCGCCGAATACTTCACACAGCTTATCGGAGAGCACTTTCTTGTCTGCAAAAGTTAAAAATGGATTTAAAAACCGTACAGAACCGGAAGTAATCTCGTCTACATTGTTTTTAATATTTTCCGCATAGGAGGTGACGATCGGGCAGTTGTAATGGTTGTTGGCATCCGGAAACTCATTGCGCTCGTAAGGGATGCAGGGGTAGAAGATCCAGTCTACCTTCTGATCAATGAGCCATGCAATATGGCCGTGAGCCAGCTTGGCAGGGTAACATTCGGATTCGCTGGGGATGGACTCGATGCCCATCTCATAAATCTCTCTGGTGGACTGCGGGCTTAAAACCACGCGGAATTTTAAAGCCTTGAAAAATGTTGCCCAGAAAGGATAGTTTTCATAAAAATTCAGGACGCGCGGGATTCCAACGGTTCCTCTGGCTGCTTCCTGGGAAGATAATGGCTCATAATCAAAGAGCAGCTTGTTTTTGAACTCGAACAGGTTCGGGATATTTTCTTTGTTTTTTTCTTTTCCAAGTCCGCGCTCGCAGCGGTTTCCTGTGATGTAGCGTCTGTCGTGGTCGAAACGGTTGATCGTGAGCAGACAGTGGTTGGTGCAGCCCTGGCAGCGTGTCAGCTTCGTGTCATACTGCATGTTTAAGATTTCTTCCATGGGCAACATGGAAGATGCCTGATCTCCACCTGCATGAAAACGCTCACGGGCGATCAGCGCGGCACCGAAAGCCCCCATGATGCCGGCAATATCCGGACGTACGACTTCTACACCGGAGATGCGCTCAAAGCTGCGCAGAACAGCATTATTGTAAAATGTTCCACCCTGTACGACCACGTGCCTGCCCAGCTGAGAGGGGTCGGAGAGCTTGATGACCTTAAATAGAGCATTTTTGATGACAGAATAGGCTAGTCCGGCGGAGATATCTGCAACGGATGCGCCCTCTTTTTGTGCCTGCTTTACTTTAGAGTTCATAAAAACGGTACAGCGCGTTCCAAGATCGATGGGGTGCTTGGCAAATAATGCCTCAGAGGCAAAATCCTGTACGCTGTAATTTAATGATTTCGCAAAGGTCTCGATGAAGGAGCCGCAGCCGGAGGAACATGCTTCGTTGAGCTGCACGCTGTCTACGGTGTGATCCTTGATCTTGATGCATTTCATGTCCTGACCGCCGATGTCGAGGATACAGTCCACTTGTGGATTGAAAAATGCTGCTGCATAGTAGTGGGAGACGGTTTCTACCTCGCCTTCATCCAGTTGCAGTGCCGCCTTGATCAGAGCTTCGCCGTAGCCTGTAGAGCAGGAATAGACAATGCGCGCGTCCTTTGGAAGCTGTTCATAGATCTCCTTGATGGAACGGATCGCAGTGGCCAGAGGGCTTCCGTTGTTGTTGCTGTAGAAGGAGTATAAAAGACTTCCGTCTTCGCCCACCAGAGCAACCTTTGTGGTAGTGCTGCCTGCGTCAATGCCGAGATAGCAGTTGCCCTTGTAGTCAGCAAGATTACCGGTCTGTACGTGATGTCTGCTGTGACGCTCCATAAATGCATCATAATCCTCCTGAGAGTCAAACAGCGGTTCCATGCGTGCCACTTCAAATTCCATATGTATCTCGGAGGTCAGTTTTTCAAGCAGTGCATCAAGCGTTGTGACGCTGTCTTCCTTATAGTTCATTGCGGAACCGATTGCTGCAAACAGATGGGAATTTTCCGGTGCGATGGTATGCTCCTCATCCAGCTTCAGCGTGCGTACAAAGGTGGCCTTCAACTCGGATAAAAAGTGCAGAGGACCGCCTAAGAAAGCAACATGGCCTCGGATCGGCTTGCCGCAGGCAAGACCACTGATGGTCTGGTTCACAACTGCCTGGAAGATGGAAGCTGACAGATCCTCCTTTGTCGCGCCCTCGTTGATCAGGGGCTGGATATCGGTTTTGGCAAAAACACCGCAGCGTGCTGCGATGGGATAGATCGCCTTATATTTTTTCGCATATTCGTTCAGACCGCTTGCATCCGTCTGGATGAGAGAGGCCATCTGATCGATGAAGGAGCCGGTGCCGCCGGCGCAGATACCATTCATACGCTGCTCGACATTACCACCCTCAAAATAGATGATCTTTGCGTCCTCGCCGCCAAGCTCAATGGCAACATCCGTCTGGGGTGCATAGTGTGTCAGCGCAGTGGAGACACTGATGACCTCCTGGACAAAGGGAATGTCCAGATGCTTTGCCAGAGTCAGACCGCCGGAGCCTGTGATCATGGGAGCTACAGACAGATCGCCGTGTGCCTTTCTGGCTTCCGAGAGCAGATCTGTCAGAGTCTCGCGGATATTTGCAAAATGACGTTTGTAATCTGCAAACAGTAATTCGTCCTTTTCGTTCAGTAATGCGACCTTTACGGTTGTCGAACCGATGTCGATACCGAGCTTATAAAGATTTGTACTCATACGTGTATCCTTTTCTATGCTTTCCTATTATTAAATATACTTTGTCAAAAATAAAACAAAGTACATTATATGACAGCTTTCGCCAAAAAACAACACTTAAAACTGCAACAAATCTAAACTTTTTATAAACAATCTATGCGCAAGTTGACAAATCAGAACAAACTTTCTATACTGGTAACTGTTCTGATCAATATTCCTGTGACTGCTCGGAGAATGGGCGGTATAGATTTTGAAACAGATGACAGATCGTTGTTTATGGGAATTGGAAAAGGAGAATCATATGAATTATCTGAATAAACTGGAACGGAAGCTTGGCCGCTATGCGATACCGAACCTGAGTATGTGGCTGATCGTCGGGTATGCGATCGGATATATGCTCTATTATGTGGAGATGTTTACGACACTGCCGATTCTGGAGTTTTTGATGCTGGATCCGGCAAAGGTGATGCATGGACAGATCTGGCGTCTGGTGACCTGGGTATTGATGCCGCCGTCCTACTCGAATATCTTTTTTTACATTATCATGATGCTTTTGTACTATCAGCTTGGAAGTGCCCTTGAGCGCACTTGGGGAACCTTCCGGTATAATGTATACATTTTCGGCGGAATTCTGTTCACGGCAGTCGGTGTCATGGTGACGTTTTTTGTGCTACGTGCCTTTGGTGTGGCAGAAGCGTACATGATGGGCTATGCGGTGAGCACTTATTATATCAATCTTTCGATCTTCCTTGCATTTGCGGTGTGCTATCCGGAAATGCAGTTGATGTTGTACTTTATCATTCCGGTAAAGATCAAATGGCTGGCGATCCTGTATGCAGTTCTGGTGGGCGTGAGCTTTTTACAAACCGGATGGACCGGACGAATTGTGATCGTAATGTCACTGATGAATTTTCTTGTATTTTTCTTCTCTACAAGAGATTACCACCGGGTTTCACCCTCTGAGATCAAGCGCAAGCGTGACTTCCGGACGCAATCTGTCCAGCCGAAGATGCGCCGCAGTGACGGGACGATTTACAAACATAAATGTGCAGTGTGCGGACGTACCGAGCTGGATGATCCGACGCTGGAGTTCCGTTTCTGTTCCAAGTGTGACGGGAATATGGAGTACTGCCAGGAGCACCTGTTCACGCATCAGCATGTGAAGCGCAGTTAACTGTTCACACCCACGACACGCACTCCGCTGCGGGGCGTGGAGAGAACGCGTGTAGGAGCCAATGCTTCCCTGCCATGCCGGCAGGTATTTTAAAATGCAGGGAAGCCCGTTACTGGAACGAGGTACGAGTGAGCAGTAACAAGCGAAGTTGAGTAGTTAAATAAAAACGGAATTTAAGAAAATCAATTGACGGAATGACCTTTTTTCGGTACACTGAAAAGAGGTCATTTTTGTGTCGGAAACAAAAATGCGAGGAGGACATTGAAAATGGAAAATGAAACAGTTTCCAAAAATTTTATTGAACGAATCATCGAGGAGGATCTGGCAGAGGGAAAATGTGACACAGTCTGTACCCGTTTTCCGCCCGAACCGAACGGATACCTGCATATCGGACATGCCAAGTCTATTCTTTTAAATTACGGAATGGCTCAGAAGTATGGCGGAAAATTCAATATGCGTTTTGACGATACGAATCCCACCAAGGAGAAGTCGGAGTTTGTGGAGTCCATCAAGGCAGATGTAAAATGGCTTGGTGCAGACTGGGAGGATCGTCTTTTCTTTGCGTCCAATTATTTCCCTCAGATGTATGAGGCTGCTATCAAGCTGATCAAAAAGGGCAAGGCCTATGTTTCTGACCTGTCGGCAGAGCAGATCAGGGAATACCGCGGCACGTTAGAGGAGCCGGGTAAGAAGGATCCCAGCTGCGACCGGAGCATTGAGGAGAATCTGGCTCTTTTCGAGGATATGAGAAACGGCAAATTCGAGGACGGCTCCAAGGTTTTGCGTGCGAAGATCGATATGGCATCACCGAATATGAATATGCGTGATCCGGTCATTTACCGTGTAGCACACATGACCCATCACAATACAGGTGATACCTGGTGCATTTATCCGATGTATGATTTTGCACATCCCATCGAGGATGCCATCGAAGGTGTGACACATTCGTTGTGTACACTGGAGTTTGAGGATCATAGACCACTCTACGACTGGGTGGTACGTGAGCTGGAGTACGAAAAGCCGCCTAAACAGATCGAGTTTGCAAAGATGTATCTTAAAAACGTTGTTACGGGCAAGCGCTATATCAAAAAGCTGGTGGAGGATGGCATCGTAGATGGCTGGGATGATCCGAGACTGGTTTCTATCTCAGGACTTCGCAGACGTGGATTTACACCGGAGTCTATCCGCATGTTTGTGGATATGTGTGGTGTTTCAAAGGCAAATTCCACCGCAGATTATGCGGCATTGGAGTATTGCATCCGCGAGGATTTAAAGGCAAAACGCCCCCGTATGATGGCAATTCTAGATCCGGTAAAGCTGATCATCGACAACTATCCCGAGGGTCAGACCGAGATGATCACGGTTCCGAACAATCAGGAAAATGAGGCGCTGGGCAGCCGTGAGGTTCCTTTTGCAA
>JALFNQ010000036.1 GCA_022773965.1 Lachnospiraceae bacterium | reverse complement strand
ATATCGTTCCCACCGGTACAATGGTGATCCATCCGGTACGGCTGAATGGATTGACGATCGGAGCACCACAGACTTATGAGTATTTTCAACAAATCCAGGATCGGATCACAGGTTTTGTATCTGAGCATTCACGCATTGCTCAGAAACGTCTGGAGGAGCTTATGCTGAATACGGGTATGCTGACGAAGGATCTGGGCACGGTACTTGTGGGAGCCCAGACTGTGGAGGAGGGGCTGATCGATGCAGTGGGAGGTATCCGTCAGGCATTGGAAAAATTGCATGAATTGATCGATCAATAACTTTTTGGTGACATTTATGCCCGAATATGCTAATATATAGAAATGTATGGTTAGCTATCAAAAAGGAGGCATAACATGTCATTATTAGAAGCGATTCTGATGGGTATCATTCAGGGTGTGACAGAATTCCTGCCGGTGAGCAGTTCCGGGCATCTGGCACTTTTTAAGATCCTTTTCAATGTGGAGGATGTTGGGTTGCTCTTTGATGTGATTCTCCATCTGGGTACACTGATTGCAATTTTTGCTGTTTATTATAAGGATATATGGAAGATGATCCGCGAGGGCTTTGCGATCATCGCAGATGCCTGCAGAAATGTCGGTGTTTTTTTCTCAAATCTTGCAGGGAAAAAGAAGGGTGGCTATCACCATGTGGTGTGCAACGGATACCGGAAGTTTGTAATGCTGGTGATCGTATCTACGATTCCTACCGGAATCATCGGTGTTCTGGATGCCAGTCTGGTGGAGATGGCATCAAAAATACTGATCGTGCCGGGTATCTGCCTGATTCTTACAAGTATGCTGCTACTTTTGGCAGATCACTGTAAGGGTGGGGAAAAAATGCCGCGTCAGGTAACTTATTCAAATGCATTTATCATTGGTATTGCGCAGGGTGTAGCGACAATGCCTGGTTTGTCGCGCTCCGGAACGACCATTGCAGCATGTCTGCTCAGCGGATTTGACCGCAATTTTGCAGTGAAATATTCTTTTATCATGTCGATCCCGGCCGTGCTGGGCTCACTGGTATTCGAGCTTTCGGATCTTGCCAGTGTATCCTTTACAAATACGGAGATTCTTTACTATCTGATTGGAATGGTAGTTGCGGCAGTTGTAGGATATGTCTGCATTAAGGCGATGCTCTATGTAGTACGCCAGAAACATTTTACGGGATTTGCGATCTATTGCTTTATCGTGGGCGCAATTTCTGTAGGTGTGTACTTATATCAGGTGTAACAGATGTGCACCTTTAGGAATGAAGAGGTAATGAGTGATGTCCGGTCAGAATCAGAATTATCGGAAAAATAACAGTAGCAGCCGCAGGAATACAAAGCCTGCAGCAAAAAATACAAGGGCCAGGTCAGCACCGGTGGAAAATGACAGTGTTTATCAGGAAGTGATCTTATGGGTGATGCTGGCTGTATCCATTGTCATGTTTGTCAGCAATTTTGGCATTGGTGGAAAGGTGGGCAGCCTGTTAAGCAGCTTCCTGTTCGGCATCTGCGGGCTGCTGGCATATGTTTTTCCTATTCTGTTGTTTGTGGGAACTGTATTTGTGCTTTCAAACGGTAAAAATCGTGTTGCGGTGATCAAGGTGGTCGCTGCGATTCTTTTTGTGTGCTTTCTATGTCTGTTTTTGGAGCTGGTATCGGGTGTGACCGAGAATTATTCGCCGGTTAGTTCTTACATACATGGAATGACTGAACATAATGGCGGAGGTTTTTTAGGTGGATTGTTTGCATGGCTGATCTGTCCGAATTTTGGCAGAGTCAGTGCCTATGTGATCGATTTTATCGTCTTGATTATCTCAATGGTGATCGTGACAGAACGTTCTGCATGGAAGCATGTTCAAAAAGGCGGCAGACGTGTGTATGAGTCGGCAAGAGAGGGAAATGAGCGTCTTCATGAGATGCAGGAGCAGCGCAGAGAGGAGCGGGCCCAGCGCCGTATGGAGCGAAAGGTGTCCGGTGTGTCCGTGGACACGAAGCTGACACCGGAAAAGAATGTCTATGCACCCTCTGATGCGCTTACAGAGATTACGCCGGAGAAGTTTACCCGCATGTCAGAGAAAAAAGTGCAGGATATCCGGAATGTGAACAATAAAGTATTCGAGAACATTGATCCGGCAATCGGTCAGCAGGATATGGCAAGCCATTCAGAGCCGTCGGTGACTGCAAAGCGTCAGGTAAGTCTGCAACCGGTGGAGGAGCCAGGGCAGGCTGCAAAAGCTGAAGAATCGGTGCCGGTATTTTCGCCTGAACTGCAGAGGCTTTTTGCGCAGATAGAAACGGAGGCACCGCAGGAGGTTGAGGCTGCAGCAGAAGAACCGGTGGAAGTGAGTCCGTTTCAGACATCAGATCTGCCGGTGTCAGCACCGGTGCACGGATCACTGCCGGAGGTTCTGCCGCCGGCAGAATCCTTTGCGGAGTTTAAAGTTCAGGCTGAACCTGAGCTTATGGTAGAACCAGAGATTCCGGCAACAGCTGAATTTACGGTAGAACCTGAGCCTTTCGTAGAACCTGAACCGATAGAAGAGCCGGAACCTGTTATGAAACTGGATTCCCAGGCCGGTTCGGATGAAAGGCCAACCGGTCAGAAAAAGCCGGAACATGTTTCCGGGGCAGTCTCTGCCGCACCGATGCGCAATGCAAAGATGAACGCAGAGGAAGCGAAGGATGAGATGCAGGCGATCGCAGAGGAAATCGAACAGCAGGCACCCATCAAGCGAACCTATGTATTTCCGCCTGTAGATCTTCTCAAAAAAGGAAATTCCCGTTTGCAGGGAGACAGTAAACAGCATTTGCAGCAAACCGCGTTAAAGCTGCAGCAGACACTGAAAAATTTTGGTGTAAATGTGACGATTTCCAATGTGAGCTGCGGACCTACGGTAACGCGTTATGAGATTCAGCCTGAAATGGGTGTTAAGGTCAGCAAAATTGTGAACCTGACGGATGATATCAAGTTGAATCTTGCAGCTGCAGATATTCGTATGGAAGCTCCGATTCCCGGAAAGGCAGCCATTGGTATTGAGGTGCCGAATAAGGAGACCACCCCTGTGATGTTCCGTGATCTCGTAGAGTCGGAGGAGTTTAAACAGCATCCCTCCAGCATTGCCTTTGCGGCTGGACGTGATATCGGTGGACAGGTGATCATGGGTGATATTGCCAAAATGCCACATCTTTTGATCGCAGGAGCCACAGGTTCCGGAAAATCTGTCTGTATCAACACAATCATCATGTCGATCCTCTACCGGGCGGATCCGGAGGATGTCAAGCTGATCCTGATCGATCCGAAGGTAGTCGAATTATCTGTATACAATGGAATTCCGCATCTGTTCATCCCGGTGGTGACAGACCCGAAAAAGGCAGCGGGAGCTTTGAACTGGGCGGTTGCTGAGATGACGGAGCGTTATCAGAAATTTGCCGCATACGGGGTTCGTGATCTGAAGGGATATAATGCCAAGGTGGAGAGTATCGCGGATATCGATGATCCGGACAAACCGAAAAAATTGCCTCAGATCGTTATTATTGTGGACGAGCTGGCAGATCTGATGATGGTGGCTCCGGGAGATGTGGAGGATGCAATCTGCCGTCTGGCGCAGCTGGCGCGCGCCTGTGGCATCCATTTGATCATTGCAACACAGCGGCCATCGGTGAATGTCATCACTGGTCTGATCAAGGCAAATATGCCAAGCCGTATCGCGTTTTCCGTGACATCAGGTGTTGATTCGCGTACGATTCTGGATATGGTTGGTGCGGAAAAGCTGCTTGGAAAGGGAGATTGTCTCTACTATCCGCAGGGCTTGAACAAACCCCTGCGTGTGCAGGGTGCATTCGTTTCTGATCAGGAGGTCGCAAATGTGGTGGACTTTATTAAGGAGAGCTATGGGCAGGCATCTTATGATAATTCGATAGAAGAAAAGATGAGCAAAATCTCAGAAGCATCAGGAAATATGAGTGGCGGTGCGTCTGCTGCCGGAAATGATAACAGCGGTAGGGATGCATATTTTGTAGACGCAGCGAAGCTGCTCATGGATAAGGACAAGGCTTCCATTGGAATGCTGCAGCGCTATTTTAAAATTGGCTTTAACCGCGCAGCCCGCATTATGGATCAGCTGGAGGAAGCTGGTGTGGTGGGACCGGAGGAGGGAACAAAACCTCGTCAGATCCTGATGAGTCCGGAAAGCTTTGATGCGTTGCTGGAGGATGGCTCTTTTTAGTGGGATTAGATACACAAAAAATGGATGGAGGATACACAGATGGCACAATTGATTGATGGGAAAAAAATTTCACAGGAGATTAAGGATGAACTGAAGGAAAAGGTTGAAAAACTGAATGCAGAGGGCATTGAGGGTGCTTTAGCGGTCATTCAGGTTGGAAACGATCCGGCTTCGTCCGTTTATGTACGAAACAAAAAGAGAGCCTGCGAGTATATCGGTATTCGCTCAGAAAGCTATGAATTGCCGGAAGAGACAACAGAAGATGAACTGCTTACGTTGATCGAGACATTGAATGAAGATCCTAAGATCAATGGAATTCTCTGCCAGCTTCCGGTTCCGGCACATATGGATGAAAACAAGATCATCCGTACGATTGCACCGGAAAAGGATGTTGACGGATTCCATACACAGAATGTAGGAGCGCTTGTTGTTGGTCAGAAGGGCTTTGTTTCCTGTACACCGGCAGGGGTGATCCAGCTGTTAAAGCGTTCCGGAATCGATATTGCTGGAAAGCATTGCGTGGTTGTGGGCAGAAGCAATATTGTCGGAAAACCGATGGCGCTTTTGATGTTAAAAGAGAATGCGACGGTGACTATCTGTCATTCACGGACAGCTGATCTGAAAGCTGTGTGCAAGCAGGCTGATATTTTGATCGTTGCTGTTGGAAAACCGAAAATGATCACAGCAGAGTATGTAAAAGAGGGAGCAACCGTAATTGATGTGGGTATTCACAGACAGGAGGATGGAAAGCTCTGCGGAGATGTGGATTTCGAGCAGGTAGAACCGATTGCCGGAGCAATTACGCCGGTTCCCGGGGGTGTTGGTCCCATGACCATCGCAATGCTGATGAATAATTGCGTGGAAGCTATGACAAGATAGCACTGGTAGAGAGAAATGAAAGGGTGTAATGATTCAGTAGCATGAAGTGTACGAAGTGTGGTGCGGAAATAAAGAAAGGCAATTTGTATTGCTCTAAATGTGGTGCGGAAGTACAGATTGTCTCTGCCTATAACGTGATGGAAGATGAGTTTTTTCTTGATTTTCAAAATCGGGAAATAGGAAAGCATTCACAGCGTGGCATGTCAGACATTTCAGCCGGATTACAGAAAAAGAATCTGTATGTGAGTATTCTTACTGCAATGATCGGCTTTCTGATACTCCTTGTCCTTGCATTCTTGATCAGGATGAATGCCGGTGACACAGCAAAAGAAGAAGTGATGACCTTGCGTTACACGCAGTTCATACAGGCACTGGCTGATGGAAACGAAAAAAAAGCCAATGCATGTCTGCAGCAGGGGATTGCGGAAGAACCGGAAAATTTAGCAGATCGTTTTTGGCTGGCCTGGCTATATGGCAGTCAAAAAAATTATGACAAGCAGACAGAGACCCTGCATCAGATATTAGCGATGGATGGTGAGAATAGCTATGCCTGTCGGGAACTGATCAATGTATATGTGAAAAAAGAAGATTTTGAGGGGTTACATGAATTTTATGATCGATGTGAAGGAAGTAATCTGACAGCTCTTTTTAATGGTTATCTGGTAGAGGAACCTGTGATCGAAATGCCACAACATCCGATGCGGGCAGGTGATACATTGACGATCACTGCAGAGCAGGGACTGAATGTATATTATACCTTGGACGGCTCTTCTCCGATCAGAAGCGGAATACTCTATTATGCCCCTATCAAGCTGGAGACTGGAAGCTTTACGTTGAGTGCTGTTGCATGTAATGAGGATGGCTATTACAGTACGGTGGTGTCACAGGAACTGACGGTGGAAAGGCGTTATCAGCTGGGGATGCCTCAGGTGACACCGGATAGTGGCGAATATCTTGCGCCTCAGACCATCTATGTGAATGTTCCGGAGGGCTGTACGGCGTACTATACATGGAATGGTTCTAATCCAACGACTGCTTCGAGGAAATATTATGGTGGTATTGCCATGCCGGAGGGCAATAATGTCTTATCGGTGATCCTTGTAGACGCATATGGAAATATGAGCAGTGTACAGAGAGTGAACTATATTTATATGCCGCAATAGAAGTAAATAAAAAGAGATGTATTCTCTGCTTGATTGCGCTTGGGCTTCACTCGGCCGGGCAAAATCGCAGAAAATACATCTCTTTTTTGCTTTCATATGTTTTTTACAGAATGATTATTCTTCTATAAATTCAATATAATCCTTGTCCATCTTTTTGATTCGGGCCAGTGAATACACATCAATTCCCTGAGAAATGAGCTTTTCACGGCCGGGCTGGAAAGATTTTTCAATGACGATTCCGATACCGGCGATCGTGGCATGCGCCTTTCGGATCAATCGGAGTGCACCGGTAGCTGCTTCGCCGTTTGCCAGAAAATCATCAACGATCAGAACATGATCGTCAGCAGAGATGAACTTACTGGAAAGAGTCAGCTCGTAGCTGGTGCCTTTTGTGTAGGATGTGACAATTGTCTGGTACAGATCACTGTTTAGTGTTTTTGAGGGCTGTTTTTTCAAAATGATCATTGGGACGCCCAGTGCCATTGCACAGGTGAGTGCAGGAGCAATGCCGGAGCTCTCGATGGTAGCCACCTTTGTGATCCCTTTTCCCTGAAAGTGAGCCGCAAGCTCCTTACCAAGCTCCAGCATCAGTTCAGGATCAACCTGATGATTGATAAAGCTATCAACCTTTAAAATGTTTTCGTTGACAGCGATGCCGTCTTTACGAATTTTCTCTTCAAGTAATTTCATTGTATCCACCTCGTAGAATGATTAAAAATTATATATATTATATCATGAGCATAATCAGCTCATGATCAACATTCGTCGTTCACCGAATAAGCCAGCTTATTCTTTTCGCTTGCACTCATTATACCATATTTTTGCGCTGGCACAATGAAATATTTGTATGAAATGAGAGGTTTTTGTATAGGATGATACAAAGGCTTTTAGCAGGTGGAATAATGTACAGGCGCTGGAAAAAAATATTGATGATTTTGGTGGGTATCATAACGGCCTTGTATACACATGGTGTGAATGCGGATGCACAGGAGACAATTCGTGAACCAGAACAATTATATGCGCTTTCTGCATGCCTGATGGATGCGGAAAGCGGGCGTGTGCTGTTTGAAAAGGAGGGCAGTGTACATCGCGCGAATGCCAGCACGACAAAGATCATGACACTGATCCTGACTTTGGAGCGGGCCGACCTTGGTGAAACCGTTACCGTATCTGAGCGGGCAGCGCGCCAGCCGGATGTTCAGCTGAATATGAACAGCGGAGAGGAATACCGGCTGGAAGATCTGTGCTATTCGATGATGCTGGAATCTCACAATGATTCTGCGGTGGCGATCGCAGAGCATGTGGGAGGCAGTGTGGAAGCATTTGCGGATCTCATGAATGAAAAAGCGAAAGAGATCGGCTGTGAGCAGACATATTTTATCACTCCAAATGGGTTGGATGAGTCAGATGGCACAAACTTTCACGGGACAACAGCAATTGACCTTGCAAAGATCATGTCATACTGCGTGATGCACTCACCAAAAGCTGCGCAGTTTCTGGAGATTACCCGTACACAGAACTATTCCTTTCAGGATCTTTCAGGAAAGAGAAGTTTTTCCTGTCAGAATCACAATGCATTTTTGCAGATGATGGAGGGGGCTTTGTCAGGAAAGACCGGATTTACTGCTGATGCAGGATATTGTTATGTGGGAGCGCTGGAGCGGGATGGGCGCACGTTTGTGGTGGCACTTTTGGGCTGTGGCTGGCCAAATCACAAGACATATAAATGGAAGGACTGCAAAACACTGTTTTCATATGGAATAGAAAATTATGATTACCAGACCTTTGAACAACCTCTTGGGAGTTGGGAGTATGCGGTGACAGGTGGCGCTTCAGAGAGTGGTGATCCTTTCGAGTTGCCTGTCGTGCGGTTGGAGGAAGAAAATCATGAACCGATCCGTTTGCTGCTGCGGTCTGATGAGAGCATAGAGTGCGAGAATCAACTGGATTTTGATGCGACAGCGCCTGTGATGCTTGGGCAAAAGGGCGGAGAAGTGCGATATTACCTGAGAAAAGCAGACAGCTCCAGACAACTGATCTATCGTGCAGATATTTATACAAAGAACGAAGTGAAGGAAAAAAATCTGGCATATGATTTGTGTTTTTTACTGACAAATTTTTTTAAATAATATTTGCCAAATTTTTAACAATTACTATTGAAAAAGGATTGCAAAACCTATATACTTACTATAGCGAAATTTTTGCTTTTTAAAAATTTAAGCACTAAAATATATACGGAGGTAGAAAGAATGAGTAATGGTAATGATAATTTGGCAATGCAGCGCATCGCCGGATTAGTCGACGAGAACAGTTTTATGGAAATCGGCTCACTTGTTACTGCAAGAAGCACGGATTTCGACTTGTCAAACACAGATACTCCTTCAGATGGTGTGATTACCGGACACGGTCTGATCGATGGAAACCTTGTGTTTGTCTACAGTCAGGACGCAGGTGTGCTTGGCGGAACGATCGGAGAGATGCATGCAAAGAAGATTGCAGGTCTGTATGACATGGCAGTTAAAATGGGTGCACCGATCATCGGCTTGATCGACTGCGCAGGTATGAGACTTCAGGAGTCTGTAGACGCTTTGGAGGCGGTCGGAACATTGTATGCAAAACAGGTGGCAGCATCCGGTGTGGTTCCCCAGATCACGGCAGTGTTCGGAACCTGTGGCGGCGGTATGGCAATTGTACCTGCTCTTTCAGATTTTACATTCGCAGAGGCAGACAAGGCAAAGATCTTTGTGAATTCACCGAATGCGATCCCCGGAAACAATGCAGCCAAGTGTGACACTGCATCTGCAGTTTTCCAGAGCGAGGAGGCAGGCACGGTTGATGGCATTGGCACGACGGAAGAGATCTTTTCACAGATTCGCGAACTTGTTTCCATGCTTCCCGGAAACAATGCACAGGCAGGCGTTGTAGATGACTGCGGTGATGACTTAAACCGCGCATGTGCAAGCATTGATGTTATGAAGGGAGATCCCAGATATGTACTCAGCGAGATCTCAGACGGACATGTGTTTGTAGAGACAAAGGCAGCTTACGCAAAAGAGATGGTGACCGGATTTATTAAGCTGAATGGTGTGACCATCGGTGCTGTTGCAAATGCGACAGAGTTATATGTAGATGGCGAGAAAGCAGAGGACTTCGAGGCAAGCCTGACTGCAAGAGGTTGTAACAAGGCTGCTGATTTTATCGCATTTTGTGATGCTTTTGAGATCCCTGTTGTTTCCTTTACAAATGCAACCGGCTTTAAGGCATGCATGTGCTCAGAGAAGAACCTTGCAAAGGCTCTGGCACGTCTGACCTATGCGTTTGCAAACGCTACCGTTCCCAAGGTGAACGTGATCGCGGACAAGGCTTACGGCAGCGCATATGCAGTGATGAATTCCAAGGCTCTTGGCGCAGATTTAGTATATGCATGGCCGGATGCAAAGGTTGGCATGATGGATGCAAATCTGGCAGCGAAGATCATGTATGCGGATGCATCTGCTGACGTGATCGCTGAGAAGGCAAAGGAGTATGATGCACTTCAGGGTGATGTCAAGACTGCGGCAAGACGCGGATATATCGATCGTATCGTTGACTATGCAGACACCAGAAAGTATCTGGTGGCAGCATTTGAGATGCTCTTTACAAAAAATGTGGAGCAGCCCTACAAGAAACATGGTGCAAAATAGAATAAGAAAGGTAGAGAATTATGACGAAACTGAAGAAAAAATTATTACTGATCGTCAGTCTGTGCCTGATTACAGTAGGAGTATTTGGATGTGGAAGCGATGCGGATGCTACCTACAACGGATACTCTGCTGACCAGCTTGCAGCAAACAACACAGGAATCCTTGATGAACTGATGGCAATGAGTGATGAAGATCTTCTCATGTATCAGTCTCATGGAGATCAGATGGATGCAGCGACCATGAAGGTCATCAACAGCTGGGCTGAGGTTAAGGATGAGGCCGGTGATTTCGTTGATTATGGCGAGGTGGTAGTGACAGAGGCGAATGGAACTACGACTGTAGAGCAGACCGCAGATTTTACTGGTCGTGATATCAAAGTGACATTTGTATATGACAAGAATATGAATGTGGAAGATATCAATCTTGACAGAATATATTCTTTAGGTGAGACCATGACAAAGGCAGCCATGAATACAGCTATGGGTATGGGAACTGTATTTGTGATGCTGATCATCATCAGCCTGATCATTTCCTGCTTTACGCTGGTCAATAAGGCACAGAAAAAGGCAGAGAGCAAAAAGGCAGCAAATGCACCTGCACCTGCTCCCGCCGCACCCGTAGCAGCACCTGCTGCAGCAGCTCCCGAGACAGATGATCTGGAGCTTGTGGCAGTTATCGCAGCGGCGATCGCAGCAGCTACCGGTTCATCAACCGACGATTTTGTAGTTCGTTCAATTAAGAGAAGATAAGATATTCAGGAGGAATCAAATCATGAAAAATTATACAATTACAGTAAACGGTAATGTTTATGATGTAACAGTTGAAGAGGGTGGTGCAGGCGCTTCCGCTCCCGTTGCAAGACCCGTTGCAGCTGCTCCCAAGGCAGCACCTGCAGCAGCACCGAAGGCAACTGCTCCCGCCGGTGGCGCTGGCTCAGTGAAGCTTGAGGCAAAGGCAGCCGGAAAGGTATTTGCGGTTGAGGCATCTGTCGGACAGGCAGTGAAGAAAGGCGATACCGTTGTGATCTTAGAGGTTATGAAGATGGAGACACCCGTTGTTGCAGAGACAGATGGAACCATCGCAAGCATTGACGTTGCAAAGGGCGACAGCGTAGAGGTTGGAACTGTTTTAGCAACCATGAATTAGTCGAATAGGAGGTCTCGTATGAGTTACGTTACAGAAACACTGGGTAATCTCATTCACCAGACTGCCTTCTTCAATCTGACTGTAGGAAACTATCTGATGATTGCAGTTGCCTGCTTCTTTTTGTATCTTGCGATTAAGAAGGAGTACGAGCCGCTTTTATTACTGCCGATCGCATTCGGTATGCTGCTCGTAAACATCTATCCGGACATCATGATCCATCCGGAGGATGCAAGCAATGGCGTAGGTGGATTACTCTATTATTTTTACCAGTTAGACGAGTGGTCAATCTTACCGTCCCTGATCTTTATGGGTGTCGGTGCGATGACTGACTTCGGACCGCTGATCGCGAATCCGATCAGCTTCCTTTTAGGTGCGGCTGCACAGTTTGGAATTTATATGGCCTATTTTATGGCTATTTTCATGGGCTTCAACGACAAGGCAGCGGCTGCTATTTCCATCATCGGTGGAGCAGATGGACCGACATCCATCTTCCTGGCAGGTAAGCTGGGACAGACAGGCTTGATGGGGCCGATCGCGGTGGCTGCGTATTCTTACATGGCACTTGTGCCGATCATCCAGCCGCCGATCATGAAGGCACTCACTACAAAGAAAGAGCGTCAGATCAAGATGGAGAATCTGCGTCCGGTTACCAAATTGGAGAAGATCTTATTCCCCATCGTTGTTACGATCGTTGTGTGTATGGTATTACCGACAACTGCTCCGTTAGTAGGTATGTTGATGCTTGGTAACCTGTTCCGTGAGTCCGGCGTTGTTCGTCAGCTCCAGGAGACAGCTTCCAATGCGCTGATGTATATCGTTGTTATCTTACTCGGTACTTCCGTTGGAGCAACAACAAGTGCAGAGGCATTCTTAAATGTCAGCACCTTAAAGATCGTTGCACTTGGACTGATCGCATTTGCAGTAGGCACAGCATCCGGTGTCCTGATCGGAAAGTTGTTATGCTGGATCACAAAGGGCAAGATCAATCCGCTGATCGGTTCTGCCGGTGTGTCTGCGGTACCTATGGCAGCACGTGTATCCCAGAAAGTTGGAGCAGAAGAGGATCCTACCAACTTCCTGCTGATGCATGCAATGGGACCGAACGTTGCCGGAGTTATCGGTACTGCAGTTGCAGCCGGAACTTTCATGGCAATCTTTGGTATTTAAAATATAAGGAGGAAAACTGAACGATGTCAGAAAAGAAACCGTTAAAAATAACAGAGACCGTCTTGCGTGATGCACATCAGTCTCTGATCGCTACAAGAATGACCACCGAGCAGATGCTTCCAATCATCGACAAGATGGACAAGGTTGGCTATCATGCAGTTGAGTGCTGGGGTGGAGCTACGTTTGATGCATCCCTGCGTTTCTTAAAGGAAGATCCGTGGGAGCGTCTGCGTAAGCTGAGAGCAGGCTTTAAGAACACGAAATTACAGATGCTGTTCCGTGGACAGAATATCTTAGGATATCGTCCCTATGCCGATGACGTGGTAGAATACTTTGTACAGAAATCTATCGCAAACGGTATCGATATTATCCGTATTTTTGACTGCTTAAACGATTTGAGAAATCTTCAGACTGCAGTTACCGCTACGAATAAAGAGGGTGGACATGCACAGGTTGCATTAAGCTATACATTAGGTGATGCTTATACCTTGGAGTACTGGACAGATATGGCCAAGAAGGTTGAGGACATGGGTGCAAATTCCCTGTGTATCAAGGATATGGCTGGTCTTTTGACCCCTTATAAGGCTGAGGAACTTGTAAAGGCACTGAAATCAACCGTTGATATCCCCATCGAGCTTCACACACATTACACCTCCGGTGTTGCTTCCATGACTTACATGAAGGCAGTAGAGGCAGGCTGTGATATTATCGATACTGCAATATCTCCCTTTGCACTTGGAACCAGCCAGCCTGCAACAGAGGTTATGGCAGAGGCATTCAAGGGTACAGCTTATGATCCCGGATTTGACCAGATGCTCTTAAAGGAGATCGCAGATTACTTCCGCCCGATGCGTGAGGAAGCGATCAAGAGCGGACTTTTGAATCCGAAGGTGCTCGGTGTAGATATCCAGACCTTATTGTATCAGGTTCCCGGCGGCATGCTTTCCAACATGGTATCCCAGTTGAAGGAGCAGAACGCAGAGGACAAGTATATGGAAGTGCTTGAGGAGATCCCAAGAGTGCGTAAGGATCTTGGTGAGCCTCCGCTTGTTACACCTTCTTCACAGATCGTCGGTACACAGGCTGTATTTAATGTGCTGATGGGTGAGCGTTACAAGGTTGCTACAAAGGAGACAAAGGATGTATTACTTGGCAAGTATGGTCAGACTGTAAAGCCCTTTAATCCCGAAGTTGTAGATAAGGTTCTCGGTGAGGACAAGAAGAACGCGATCACCTGCCGTTATGCAGATCTCTTAGAGCCTGAGTTAGACAAGATTGAGGCAGAGATGAAGCAGTGGAAGCAGCAGGATGAGGACGTATTAAGCTATGCATTGTTTCCTCAGGTTGCAACTGAGTTCTTCAAGTATCGTCAGGCACAGCAGACAAAGGTTGATCCGGCTGTTGCAGATGAGAAAAATAAAGCATATCCGGTATAATCCGATATTATTATGAGCTAAAAAGGCTGTTACGAAAGAATGTCAACGTAAACCACTTCCCCGGTTGCGCATTCTTAGTGGCAGCTTTTTTCTTTTTTAAGAGCTGTTGCTGGAATGAAACATCCATATGTTACTTTTCACATAGTAGCCAGCATTTACTGCGGGCTACGTGTCAAAGACGTACATGAGCCATGAATTTGGCGATTTTGCATGCGAAGCATCGCCAAATTCGTTACATTTCAGGCTGGGGTCTGAAATGTAACTTCCATATTTTGGATTTGCCGTATTTTGCCACAATAACGCTTGACGAAAAAAACAAAAGGGGGTAGCATAGAAGTATCGGTGTCCAGCCGATAGAATATCTTTTGGAGGATGTTTATGAGACGATACAAGAACAGCAAGAGACGTGCCCTGCTTCTGGCACTGCTTTTGACCGCATCAATTTTGTTTGGGAATGTCTGGAGCGCGGAACCTGTACAGGCGGCTACAGGTAATTACTACATAAAAATTAATAAAGGAACGAATGTAGTGACCATTTATAAGCAGGACGGAACCCCTTATACAGCATTTACGTGTTCGACCGGCTATGCGACACCGACCGGAACCTTCAATACGCTGGCGAAGTACCGTTGGTGGACGCTGGACGGCCCCAGCTACGGTCAGTACTGTACTCGTATTACAGGATCGATCCTGTTTCATTCTGTCTGGTATTATCAGCAGACGACGAATAGTCAGTCCTATACGCAATATAACAGGCTGGGAACAACGGCTTCTCATGGCTGCTGCAGACTGACTGTGGCGGCAAGCAAGTGGATTTATGATAATTGTCCGGTAGGAACAAAGGTGATCATTTTCAACGGTTCCGAAAAGGATGATCCCCTTGGAAAGCCTCAGACGATCAAGGTCACCGGATCCAGAGGCTGGGATCCGACAGATCCGGCAGCGGATAATCCATACAAAACAAGATCGACAAAACCGGTGATCTCTGTCTCAAAAAAGACGCTTGCTTATGGCTCAAAGTTTGGTGATGGAAACATGACCTGTAAGGATTCCGGTGGTTTTGATGTTACTGACTGGGTAAAAATGACTGGAACAGTCAATACGAAGAAGGTCGGAAGCTATCCGGTGACATATTCAGTCATAGATTCCTTTGGACGTACTGCAACGAAAAAGATAACCTATAAGGTCGTGGACAACAAAGCGGCAACCCTTACCGGAGTAAAAGAAGAGCTTACAAAAGAATGTGGAAATACGCGTGACATGCTTGTTGGTCTGAAGGCAAAGGATGCTGCCGGAGTAAATCTGACAAGTAAGATCGCGGTGTACATAAAGGCTCCGGGCAGTGATAGTTATGAAAAATGCACAGATGCAAAATATACCTTTAAGGAAATCGGAACCTATCGTGTAAAGTATGTTGTGAAGAATCCGAATAACGGTAAAAAGACGATAAAGAAGCAGACGATCAAAGTAACTGATACAAAAGCACCGGTTCTTACCTGTGAAGATGAATGGTCAGAGATCAGTTTGACGAAAATAGATGAGGAGCTCTATTGGGATGCCCTCATGGAGGATGTGACAGCAACGCTAGCCAGCGGTAAAGATATCACAGATCTGGTAGAGATTACGATCACATCTCCTTCTGGTGAAAGCGTAACAATTCTGGAAAGTCAGAGTTATACCTTCAGCGAGCCAGGTACATATGTGCTGGTTTATAAGATTTCTAATCCGAATGCCGGAAAGGCAGTAAAGACAACAAAAAAAGAGAGAACTCTGACGGTTTCAGATGAGACTCAGGCGGAGGTTGTTTTGGATGAGTAACACAAACGAGCTGACGAACCGTATCAATCAGGCGTACAGCAGCATGAGCAAGGGGCAAAAGCTCCTTGCTACCTATATTACAGATAATTATGATAAAGCAGTATTTCTAACAGCCGCAAAGCTGGGAGAGGTTGTGGGTGTCAGTGAATCTACGGTGGTGCGTTTTGCCTCACATCTCGGGTATAAGGGCTATCCGGAATTTCAAAAAGCACTTGAAGAGATGGTGCGCAACAAGTTGAATTCCATCCAACGGATGGAGGTTACCTATGGAAGAATTTCACAGTCACAGATTTTGGAGACGGTTCTTCAGACAGATGCAGAGAAGATAAAATATACTCTGGAAAATATTGACCAGAATGCATTTGAGATGGCAGTGGATACGATTCTGAAAGCAAAAACGATTTATATCGTGGGAATCCGAAGCTGCGCGCCGCTTGCCAGCTTTCTGGCATTTTACCTGAATCTTATGTTTGATCATGTCGTACAGCTGAATACAAACAATTCCAGCGAATTGTTTGAGCAGATGGTGCGTATCAGTGATGAGGATGTGATCATTGGTATCAGTTTTCCACGATATTCCATGCGGACACTAAAGGCAATGGAGTTTGCGAATAATCGAAATGCAAAAGTGATCACACTGACAGATAGTGTTCATTCACCGATGAATTTGTATTCCTCCTGCAATCTGATCGCCAGCAGTGACATGGCGTCCATTGTGGATTCACTTGTGGCTCCGCTCAGTGTCATCAACGCTTTGATCGTTGCCCTGTGTATGAAAAAAAGAGTGGAGGTCGTAAAGACGCTGGAGGAATTGGAAAATATCTGGGATGAGTATCAGGTTTATGAGAGTGATGAGATCAATTATATTGATGATTCTATGAAAATGCGTTACGCAAAGTTGGGAGACGAGGATGCGTGAGTTTGAACTGATTGTAATTGGTGCCGGAGCTGCCGGAATGATGGCAGCAATCTCGGCAGCACAAAATGGAATACCGGGTGAGAAAATACTCGTGCTGGAGCGCAACGAAAAGCCGGGCAAAAAAATCTATATTACCGGAAAAGGACGATGTAATCTGACAAATGCCTGCGAGATGGATGAACTGTTCCAAAATGTTCCCCGGCAGGCAAAGTTTTTATATAGTGCGTTTTATACCTTCAGTAATGAACAGGTGATTGAATTTTTTGAGCACGCAGGTATGCGGACAAAAGTGGAACGGGGAAATCGTGTATTCCCTGCGTCAGACCATGCTTCTGATGTGATCGGTGCGTTAAAGCGGATGATGGATCAGCTGGGGATTCGCGTAGAATATTATGCAAGAGTACAGCAGATACTGACAAAGGACGGTGAGATCAGCGGTGTAGATCTAGAGAATGGGAGACATTATGATACCATCCGCGTGCTGATCGCAACCGGCGGAAAATCTTACCCGACCACCGGATCCAGTGGAGATGGTTACACGCTGGCACAGTCTCTCGGACATCATGTGAGTGAGCTCCGCCCATCTCTGGTTCCGTTTACAACAACAGATGAGGATGTGATCCGCATGCAGGGGCTGGCTCCTAGAAATGTTCATGTGCGCATTATTGATCCGGAGCGTCCGAAAAAGGTGCTGTTTGAAGATTTTGGAGAGATGCTTTTTACGCATTTCGGAGTGAGTGGGCCACTCATGCTTTCGGCCAGTGCAGTGGTCAATGATGATATCACAAAGAAACACCTGACACTGTTGATCGACTGGAAACCGGCACTGACGATCGAACAGCTGGATAAGCGGATTTTGAAGGATTTTGAAGCAAATCAAAACAAGCAGTTTAAGAATTCATTGTCAGGTCTTGCACCGGCAAAGCTGCTTCCGATATTGATAGAACGCAGTGGTATTCCGGAAGAAAAAAAGGTCAATGAAATCACACGTGAAGAGCGAAATGCGCTGCTTGGCTGTCTGAAGGCATTTTCTGTTACATTGACAGGACTGCGGGGATTCAATGAAGCGATCATTACGAGAGGCGGCATTCTGTTAAAGGAGGTCAATCCCTCTACCATGGAATCAAAGCTTGTACCCAAGCTGTATTTTGCCGGTGAAGTGCTGGATCTGGATGCATTTACAGGTGGCTTTAATTTACAGATTGCATGGTCGACCGGATATCTGGCAGGACTCAGCGCAGCAGAGAACTATTGTAGTTTCACACAGAAATAATGAAATAGATACGGATGAACATAAAGGATGACAGGAGAATAGAAAAATGGCATTTAATATCGCAATTGACGGACCTGCCGGGGCAGGAAAGAGTACGATCGCAAAAACATTGGCAAAGGAACTAGGCTATGTATATGTAGACACCGGTGCTATGTATCGTGCAATGGCGTATTACTTTTTACAGCAGGGAATTGATAAGGATGATGAGGCTGCAATCATAGCAGCTGCTGATGATGCAGACGTGACGATCCGCTATGAGAATGGCGCACAGCAGGTGCTTTTAAATGGGGAGAACGTCACCGCAAGCCTGCGCACGGAACAGGTGGGGAATATGGCATCTGCAACGAGCGTTTATCCGGCGGTTCGGACAAAGCTTGTCGCATTGCAGCAAAAGCTGGCACAGACAACGGATGTGATCATGGATGGAAGAGACATCGGAACCTGCGTGCTTCCTCAGGCACAGGTAAAGATCTACCTGACAGCCAGTGTGGAGACACGGGCAAAACGCCGCTATAAGGAGCTGCTCGAAAAGGGTGAACCGGCAGATCTGGAAAAAATCGCTGCAGATATAGAAGAGCGCGATTACAGAGATATGCACCGTGAGATGTCACCGCTTCGTCAGGCCGAGGATGCCGTTCTTGTGGATTCTTCCGAGATGAACATAGATGAGGTTGTAGCTGCGATCCGCGGGATTGCTGCGGAAAAGAGAGGTTAGCATGAATGTGACAGTGGCGAAAAGTGCCGGATTCTGTTTTGGTGTCAAGCGGGCGGTAGAACTCGTTTATGAGCAGACATCAAAAGAAGGTCCACTCTACACCTATGGACCGATCATCCATAATGAAGAGGTTGTAAAGGATCTGGAAAAGCGAGGGGTTCGTGTCATCGAGTCGATTGATCAGCTGCCGGAGCTGGAGAAGGGCAGAGTGATCATTCGTTCACACGGCGTGGGACGGGCAGTTCAGGATCAGATTGAAGAGGCCGGATTTGAGGTGCTTGATGCGACCTGCCCCTTTGTAAAAAAGATTCATCGCATCGTGGCAGAGCATTCTGCGGCAGGAGAGCACATCATTATTATTGGAAATCCAACACATCCGGAGGTGGAAGGCATCCGTGGCTGGTGTGATCCGGAGGAGACAACTGTGATCGAGACGGTTCAGGATGCCGAGAATTTTACGCTTCCGGAGAAAAAAAGCATCTGCATCGTGTCCCAAACGACATATAACAACAATAAATTTAAGAATTTAGTTGAAATTATTGAGAATAAAGGTTATTATATTAGTATATGTATTTTAAATACTATCTGTAACGCGACAGATGAGCGCCAGACAGAAGCACGGTCACTGGCAAAGAAATCCCAGGCAATGATCGTTGTGGGAGGCAGTCACAGCTCCAATACGCAGAAGCTATTTGAGATATGTAAGGATGAATGTGAAAATACTTACTATATACAGACACTGGAAGATTTGGATTTGACAGAACTTCGTGGACTTGACGACGTAGGTATTACTGCAGGGGCATCCACCCCAAATAATATTATTGAGGAGGTTCAAAAGTATGTCAGAAATGAGCTTTGAACAAATGCTGGAAGAGTCTTTAAAGACAATCCGACAGAATGAAATTGTGGAGGGTACGGTCATCGATGTAAAGCCGGACGAGATTGTCTTAAACATCGGATATAAGTCAGATGGAATCATCAGCCGCAGCGAGTATACCAACGAGCCCAATGTAGACCTTACCACATTAGTTTCTGTTGGAGACAAGATGGAAGCAAAGGTAAAGAGAGTAAACGATGGAGAGGGACAGGTTCTTCTTTCTTACAAGAGCCTTGCTGCAGAGAAAGGCAGCAAGCGTCTTGAGGAAGCATTCGAGAACGGAGAAGTTCTCACTGCAAAGGTTGCCCAGGTTCTTACCGGCGGCTTAAGCGTGATCGTTGACGAGGCAAGAGTATTCATTCCTGCAAGCCTTGTAAGCGACACTTATGAGAAGGATCTTTCTAAGTATGAGGGACAGGACATCGAGTTTGTGATCACTGAGTTCAATCCTCGCAGACGCCGCATCATCGGTGACAGAAAGCAGTTAGTAGCAGCAAAGAAGGCAGAGATGCAGAAAGAGCTGTTCGCAAAGATCAAGGTTGGCGATGTCATCGAAGGCACAGTTAAGAATGTGACCGATTTTGGTGCATTTATTGATTTAGGCGGAGTTGATGGTCTGCTTCACATCTCAGAGATGAGCTGGGGCAGAATCGAGAATCCCAAGAAGGTATTTAACGTTGGCGATACTGTAAAGGTATTCATCAAGGATATTAATGATACAAAGATTGCACTTTCCATGAAATTCCCGGAAGAGAATCCCTGGAACAATGCAGAGGAGAAGTTTGCAGTTGGCACAGTCCTGAAGGGAACTGTTGCACGCATGACTGATTTCGGAGCATTTGTTGAACTGACTCCTGGTATTGATGCATTACTTCATGTATCTCAGATTGCAAAAGAGCACATCGAGAAGCCGTCTGATGTATTAAAGATCGGACAGGAGATCGAGGCAAAGGTTGTTGATTTCAATGAGGCTGACAAGAAGATCAGCTTGAGTATGAAAGCACTGCTTGCACCCGAGGAGGATGCTGCAGAAGCTACCACAGAGGCACCTGCAGAGGATGCTGAGTAGGATCTGAATGAAATCCCTGCGGAAGATTCCGCAGGGATTTTTTTCGATAACTTCCGGTCACGTGATGGATCTGATGGCGTTTTTGTTTTACGGCGTGGCAGGAGTAAGCTTTATTATTCATATCATTAAAGGAAAAGACATATATGTTAGATAATTACGAGCAATTTAAAAAGGATATTTATGCATTAACTAAAATTGATTTGAATGCATATAAAGAAAAACAGATGCGCCGGAGAATCGACACGCTCATCGGAAAAAATAAGGTGGATAGCTATGACAAATATGTCGATCTGATCAAAAAGGATAAGGAGAAGTTTGAACAGTTTGTTAATTTCCTTACGATCAATGTCTCTGAGTTTTATCGTAATCCGGATCAGTGGAAGATCCTGGATCAGGAAGTATTTCCAAAGCTGATCGAAAAATATGGCAAAAGACTTACGATCTGGAGTGCTGCCTGCTCTACCGGAGATGAACCGTATTCACTTGTGATGGCTCTCAGCCGTCATTTGCCGATGTCTGATATAAAGATCATTGCAACGGATATCGACAAGCAGGTATTGGAGGCGGCTAAGGTTGGTCTTTATAATGAAAAGAGTATTGCTTCTGTACCGGATGATCTGAAAAAGAAATATTTTACAAAGATCGGCAATTCTTATCAGATCGCAGAGGAGATCAAGCAGCGTGTGGATTTTCGCGAGCATAATCTGCTCCGCGATCCGTATCCGACCGGTTGCCATCTGATCGTTTGCCGCAATGTGGTCATCTATTTTACGGACGAGGCGAAGGATGAGATCTACGCGAAGTTCAATCAATCGCTTGTCAAGGGAGGAATGCTTTTTATCGGCAGTACAGAGCAGATCATGAACTATAAGGATCTGGGATTTGTGAGAAATAAGTCGTTCTTCTTTGAGAAGGAGTAAATCATGAAAGATTGAATGTGCACTTTTATGATTCAGAAAATCCCCGCAGCACGTGTGTGATGTATTCTGCCAGCCGGTCAGAATGTAAAAATGCATCATCGACAGCGACCTTCGAATAACAGTTTTCGGGGGTCGCTTTTTCTCTGTATGCCTTGTCAACGCAGGTGGCAACAGATTTGTGGATCGCCATATCCTCGGCGGGCAGATAATAATAATTTTTATAGTCTAAATAGTATAGTCGTGCCATACCTTGAAAGAGAGGGACACGCAGTCGTACATGTTTTCCTGCGGCATGCAGATATGCGCCGCTGACCGGTTGTGTGCAGGAAAGGCAGCCAGGCAGCTCGCAGGGGGGTGTGAGCACTGCAATCAGTTCTTCGGCAGGATTGCCGTCTATATCGGTATAATTTTCCACGGAAGCGGAAACGACATGAGCAGGAGAGGAGAAAAATTCGTCGTAGGCAAAGACTGCCAGCAGGTCGATCATGCCCAGTACATCCTCATAGTTGTGAAGCTGTAATAAATGTGCTGCCTCTGCGTTCGGACAGCGGACATAGTTTTCGTATACCTTGATCAGTTCGCCACCGGAGTATTTGTCCTCGCGGCAGATGCCAAGAAACTGTTCTACGGTCTTCTGGCGGTAATTTTGTAGCTGGAGCATGTTTTTGCGCCTGCTTACCTCTTTATAAATGTCAAACAGCTCAAATGCCTCAAACGACAGTGAGATGGCGTGCAGCGCGGCGCGTTCCAGCAAAAACGGCAGATCAAAGCTGTTGCCGTTGAAGGTGATGATACGTTTTACCTCCAATGTTTGCAGCGCATCAGCAAAACAAGTGAGCAAAGCTTCTTCATCTTGCGGGTTGTCTGAAAATAATTGATTTACATAAATATGATTATTGTCAACTACGGAGGCCATACCGATCAGATAGATCTGATGACGGGCGCGTGAGAGTCCGGTGGTCTCAATGTCAAGGAAGAGATCTCCCGGCTGCAGCAGTGTTGAAATGATCGGATGAATGGCGTGTAACGGGCGTTTATCTGTCCAGCTTTGCATAAAAAACTCCTTTGTATTTTGGTCTGAATCAAGTATACACAATTTTTGTTTGTCAAAAAAGACAAAATAATCACATTTTTTTAAATTTTTTTATGACAAAATTTCTCATTGTGCTATAATTATAACAGTATGCGGCAGACAAACATTTGTTTCGCCACAGGAATATTTATAAGGAAAGAGAGGTCAATTTGATGGGATTACGAACGTTTAAAGGCGGAGTTCATCCTTTCGAGGGCAAAGAATTATCCAAAGACAAGCCTGTTGAGGAATATTTGCCTAAAGGAGATCTGGTGTTCCCCGTTTCTCAGCACATTGGAGCCCCCGCGAACCCGGTTGTTGCAGTAGGTGATACGGTGAAAAAGGGCCAGCTGATCGCTGAGGCAGGCGGATTTGTTTCGGCTAATATTTTTTCATCCGTTTCCGGAACAGTCAAATCAATTGCACTGCACCGTGTCGCTACCGGTGACATGGTCAATTCGATCGTTATCGAAAATGACGGAAATTACGAGGAAGTGGAGTATGATGCTGTTGCAGATGTTACGACACTGTCCAAGGAAGAGATCATTGAGAAAGTAAAGAAGGCAGGAGTTGTAGGTATGGGTGGCGCGGGCTTCCCGACCCATGTAAAATTATCTCCCAAGGATCCCGACAAGATTGATTACATCATTGCAAACTGTGCGGAGTGTGAGCCGTACCTGACATCAGATTATCGCAGAATGCTGGATAATCCGGAATTGCTGGTAGGTGGCATGAAGATCGTACTTCAGTTGTTTGACAATGCAAAAGGTGTGCTTGGTGTGGAGAACAACAAGCCGGATTGTATTGCGAAGCTGCAGTTTCTGTGCAAGGACGAGCCACGGATCGAGGTTGTTCCGCTGCAGACCAAGTATCCGCAGGGTGGTGAGCGTCAGCTGATCAAGGCTGTGACCGGTCGTGAGATCAATTCAAAGATGCTTCCGGCAGATGCCGGCTGTATTGTTGACAATGTGGAAACGCTGGTCTGCGTTTACCGTGCAGTTAAAGAAGGAAAACCGGTGACAAACCGTATTTTCACTGTGACAGGAGACGCCGTCAAGGATCCCCGCAACTTCTATGTGAGCGTAGGAACAAATTACGCAGAGTTGTTAGAGGCAGCCGGTGGACTCAAGGAGTCCGGCGCTGAGAAGATGATCTCCGGTGGTCCGATGATGGGATTCTCCATGTTTGATCTGAATGTACCCATCACAAAGACCAATTCATCCTTGCTTTGTCTGACTTCCGATGATGTCGCACATCTGGAGCCCAGCGCATGCATCAACTGTGGACGTTGCGTAGAGGCGTGTCCTGAGATGTTAGTTCCTTCACGGCTTGCAAAACAGGCAAACTTAAAGCTTGGTGAGGAATTTGAAAAGTGGAATGGTATGGAGTGTATCGAGTGCGGCAGCTGCAGCTTTATCTGTCCGGCAAGACGTCCGCTGGCACAGTCTATCAAAACCATGAAAAAAGATATTCTAGCAGCGAGACGTAAAAAATAATGAAAAAGAAAGGATGTTAGAAATGGATAACATTTTACATGTTTCCTCATCACCCCATGTGCGTGCGAAGGATTCTACCAACCGGATCATGTTGTATGTGATCCTGGCATTACTTCCTACAACATTGTTTGGTATTTTTAACTTCGGACCGAAGGCGTTGCTTCTGATCGTGCTTACGATCGCAAGCTGTGTAGCTACGGAGTGGGTGTTTGAGAAAATTATTCACAAAAAAAGTACAATCAGTGATCTGAGTGCGGTCGTTACCGGATTACTTCTGGCATTGAATCTGCCGGTGACTCTTCCCTGGTGGGAAGCGGTTCTGGGTGGTGTATTTGCCATCGCCATTGTAAAAATGATGTTTGGCGGACTGGGACAGAACTTCATGAACCCGGCTCTGGGTGCAAGATGCTTTCTTCTGATCGCATTTGCAGCTGACATGACCAACTTCCAGACCGATACATACACCGGTGCAACACCTTTGGCAGCTATGCGAAATGGTGAGGTGATCAACAGTATGGATGCACTGATCGGACGTACCGCAGGAACGATTGGTGAGACAAGTACCATCGCTATTTTGATCGGAGCGATCATCCTGATCTTACTGGGAGTCATTACTTTAGCGATCCCGGCAAGCTACCTGATCACTTTCGTGATCTTTATGCTGATCTTCGGTGGACATGGATTCGATATGAACTATATTGTTGCACAGCTTTGCAGCGGCGGAATTATGCTTGGTGCATTCTTTATGGCAACTGACTATGTCACCAGTCCTATTACACCGAACGGACGGATCCTGTTTGGAATCTGCTGTGGTATTCTGACCGGACTGTTCCGTTGCTTCGGCGCAAATGCAGAGGGTGTTTCCTTCGCGATCATTTTGAGCAACCTTCTTGTTCCGATGATCGAGAAGATCACGATTCCCCGTGCATTCGGTCAGGTAAAAGAGAAAAAGGAGGGCAAGTAGTATGAATACGAAAAAAATCGTTCATGACGCCGTGATCCTTACCGCTTTTACTCTGGTACTGGGCTTTTTACTTGGTCTTGTATATGAAGTGACCAAAAAGCCGATCGCGGATGCCAATGCGGCAGCTGCCCAGGCGGCTTACAAGGAAGTATTTGCCGATGCAGATTCCTTCGAGGCATTGGAAGGCTTTGATAAGACAGCTGCTACAGAAGCAGTCGTTTCAGCCGGCTATACAGACTCTATTGACGATATTCAGGTGGCGAAGGATGCATCTGGCGCAGAGCTTGGCTATGTGATCACTGTTACTGCCAAGGATGCCAGCCAGTCTACGATCACTTTCTCTGTCGGTATTCAGAAGGATGGAACGGTGAATGGCTATTCCATTACAAGTATTGCCGAGACACCCGGACTGGGTATGAAGGTTCAGGAAGAAAGCTTTTATTCACAGTTTGCGGGCAAGCTGGTAGATACATTTAATGTCGTAAAGAATTCTCCGGCTGCCGATAATGAGATCGAGGCTATTTCTGGTGCAACCATCAGCTCGAAAGCGATGGCAAACGGAGTGAATGCGGCCCTTACCTATTTCCGTTCAGAATTAGGAGGTGCACAGTAATGAATAAATATGTAGAGCGTTTATATAACGGTATTATTAAGGAAAACCCCACATTTGTGCTTATGCTTGGTATGTGTCCGACACTGGCGGTTACATCTTCAGCGATCAATGGACTTGGTATGGGTCTTTCCACAACAGTTGTGCTTGTATTGTCCAATCTTTTGATCGCTGCATTCCGTAAGGTGATCCCCAACGGTGTGCGCGTACCGGCATTTATCGTCATCGTTGCATCACTTGTCACGATTGTAGAGTTTATGATGAAGGCATATTTTCAGTCACTTTCAGCAGCGTTAGGTGTGTATATTCCGCTGATCGTTGTAAACTGTATTATTTTAGGCCGTGCAGAGAGCTACGCATCTAAAAATCCCGTACTGCCTTCTATCTTTGACGGTCTTGGAATGGGACTTGGTTTTACGGTAGGACTTACATGTATCGGTTTGATCCGAGAGCTGCTGGGTGCAGGACAGATTTTTGGCGTACAGGTATTGTCTTTAAGCTGGTTTACACCGATCACCATTTTTGTAATGGCACCGGGTGCGTTCCTGGTTCTTGCATTCCTTGTAGCAGGAATGAACATCATCCGCAAGAAGATGGAAGAGAAGGGCAAACCGCTGGCTGAGCCTGCAGGATGCCTGAATGGTGACTGTGCACACTGCGGTCAGGCTGCAATCTGTGCAGATAAAAAGGAGGCATAAGACAGATGAAAGAATTACTTTTGATCGCGGTTGGTTCTGCGATCGTAAATAATGTTGTATTGAGTCAGTTTCTTGGTATCTGTCCATTCCTCGGCGTATCAAAGAAAACTGAGACTGCAGCCGGTATGGGTGGAGCGGTAATCTTTGTTATTACCTTATCCTCTTTTGTAACCGCGCTGATCTACAAATTTATTCTTGCAAACGAGTATCTGATGAGCATGGGTATTGACCTGACCTACCTGAAAACGATCGTCTATATTCTGGTCATTGCATGTCTCGTACAGTTTGTGGAGATGTTCTTAAAAAAGAAAATGCCACCCCTTTATGAGTCACTGGGTGTTTATCTGCCACTGATCACAACCAACTGTGCTGTGTTAGGTGTCGCTCTTACAAATGTGACGAAAGAGTATGGTATTTTGGAAAGCGTGGTAAACGGTCTGGCTACAGCAATCGGATTTTTCATCGCGATCGTACTTATGGCAGGTATCCGCGAAAAGATTGAGTATAACGATATTCCGAAGCCTTTTCAGGGTACTGCGATCGTTCTGATCACAGCGGCTCTGATGTCCATTGCATTTATGGGCTTCTCAGGAATGATCTAGGAAGGAGAAGAACATGAATATTACAGCAATTCTTGTGGCTGCCCTTGTGGTTGGCTGCGTAGGTGTTTTAATTGGATTCTTCCTTGGCGTTGCCGGTGAGAAGCTTGCGGTTGAGGTAGATGAGAAGGAAGAGGCAATCTTAGGCGTGCTTCCCGGAAATAACTGTGGTGGTTGTGGTTATGCGGGCTGTTCCGGTCTGGCAGCTGCTATTTCTAAGGGTGAAGCCCCGATTAACCAGTGTCCGGTTGGCGGTTCGGCAGTTGCGAATCAGATTGGTGCCATCATGGGTGTGGAAGCCGGCGAAGGTACCCGTATGGTAGCTTTCGTAAAATGCTCCGGCAATAAGGAAGCCAGCAAGGCAGATTATGCGTATAACGGTCTGATGGATTGTACGGCAATGAAATATGTACCTAACGGCGGTCCAAAGTCATGTAACTATGGCTGTCTCGGTTATGGTTCCTGTGTAAAGGCGTGTCCCTTTGATGCGATCCATATCGTGGACGGCATTGCAAAGGTAGATAAGGAAGCTTGTAAGGCTTGTGGAAAGTGTGTTGCTACCTGCCCGAAGAGCCTGATCGAGCTGATTCCCTACAATACAGAATATGTGGTTCGCTGCGTATCTAAGAATAAAGGAAAAGCAGTGATCGATGCCTGTGGTGCAGGATGTATCGGCTGCCATTTGTGCGAAAAGACCTGTGAGCACGGTGCGATCACCGTCATCGACAACATTGCACGTATTGACTATGAGAAATGTGTACACTGCGGCGCTTGTGCCGAGAAGTGTCCAAAGCATGTCATCAAGCATATCTTAGAGGCATGATCAGTGCTTAAAAGTGCATGATAAAAGCAGACGAAGGCTGCTTACCTGACAATCGCCCGTTCGGGAATGATCATTTTAATTATCAGATCATTCTTGAACGGGCGATATTTCTTTTTGTGGAAATTTTATGGAGAATATGTTAAAATCTATATAGAAACACATCAATTTCCACAAAAGACTCATTGAATGAAGACTGGGAGGTATCTGTATGACTTATGGAGAAATGACAAAAATTCTGAGCGAAAAATTTAATATACCATACACTGATTTTATTCATATCACAATGGCAGTCTCACAGGTATTTCCGATGATCGTGCTTGCAGATCTAACAAAAAATACATATACCGCGCTGCAGGATGAAGGTTTTTTACATAATGAGATTCCGGTGACTGGTTGTTATGATGACCTGATTGATGATAACATGGAAAACATTCATCCGAATTATCAGCAGCATTTTTATGAGTGCTTTTCCAGAGAGCATTTGATCCGCAGCTTTCAGCGGGGAAAGAAAGAAGTATATGCGGAGATTTATCAAAAGGACAAAGCAGGAAAATATCATTGGGTTTCTGTACATGTGATCCAGGTTGAAAACGAATCTGGCGATATGATGCATATTTGCCTCAACCGCGCGCTGGAGAAAGGCCCGGAGGGACGCTATGGACAAAAATAATCTTTTTTCTTCGTTTAACGGTCATGATGCTCCATATTCGTTACAGAAGGTACGACATATTCAAAGAAAACGAAGTGTCAGGCGCGTGACTGCTGGTCTGCTGGCTGCCGTTTTATGTATGGGAGTTCTGGCAGATGTCCCGTTACCGGACAGCATTTGTCCGGTAGTCGTTCAGGCGAAAGGAACCGATTACAGTCAGTATTCAAATACGAAAAAGAGCTGGTATGTCAAGCGAAATAAGGATCATCAGCCCTCTGAGGGGGCTGCCAGTGCAAAGAGCCTGGCAAATTATCGGGCGTACTACTATGACGATCAGACAAAAGAAAATGTGCTATATCTCACCTTTGACTGTGGCTATGAAAACGGATATACGCCGAAGCTGCTTGATACATTAAAAAAGCATGATGCAAAGGCAATCTTTTTTGTCACAAAGCATTTTGTCCAATCTCAGCCGGAGCTTTGCAAGAGAATGAAGGAAGAGGGACATCTGGTTGGCAATCATACGATGAACCATCCGAGTCTTCCGGATCAATCGGTGACGCAGATTCAGGAGGAAATACGTGGGCTGGAAACTGTTTTTAAAGAAAAGACAGGGTATGAGCTTGACAAGTTTTTCAGGCCGCCGATGGGTGAATTCAGTGACCGTGTATTAAAGGTCGTTCAGGATCTGGGATACCGGACAATTTTCTGGAGCATCGTCTACTATGATTATAATCCTGATCAACAGCCGGGAAAGCAGTATGTGATGGATCACTTTAACCAGTATGATCACAGGGGTGCCATCGCTCTGATGCATAATATTTCAAAGTCAAATGCGGAGGCTCTGGATGGCGTATTGACGGAGCTTGAGAAGAAGGGGTACCGCGTGGCGCGGATTGATGAGATCGGGCAGCCGACAGATCTGCATGTGGCAGCTGTGAAATGGGAGGAATATCTTTTCTGTGATGGAAAAATATCGCCCACCTGTATTGAACTTCGGTTTTTTACTGATATGAACAAAAAGGATTTAAAGCCGGAAGGATTTGAAATCTATCGCAAGGAAAAGGGTGGACGATATCAGTTGATCGCAACGAAAAAAGCAACGAAAAATTCATCCTATACATATAGAGACCGGGATGTAAAAACAGGAAAGACCTATTACTATAAGGTGAAGGCCTACCGTTACATGTATGGCAGGAAATACGTGACGAGCGTTGCTGCCAGCATGAAAAAAACTGCCGTGAATCAGACCGGAAAATACACAGTCACATGCAAGAATCAGGGTTTGGAAAGCACGGAAGAGCTGGTGCTAAAGGTTACATCGGACAAAACGAATGGTTCATCTGTATTTACGTCAGAGATTTATAGTGATATCCCTGTCTGGCGGGACGGTGGGAACGAGGTGGAGCTGGATCTTTACGCATACAGTTTTGATAACGTGACGTGGCATAAACTGAACAAAAAAAGATCTGCTGCAACGTTAAAACCGGGCAAGACGATCTATCTGAAGTACAGGACCTATGATGGACAGACTGTTTCCACATTGTCTGATGGCAGACAGTATCGTCTTGAGAGCCTGAGCTTAAAATATAATGGTTTTTATTATGCTGCAGATATCAATTTAAAATCAAAAAAGGGAACTGCTAAAATTGTCGGTGAATATTATCATTGATACACCTTGTTTTCCTTATCAATAAAAATGGCTTCTGTATCGGGCATGGAATCAATGAGTTCCATGCCTTTTTCCATGCCCAGGGCAAAGCAGATCGTACTGAGTGCATCGCCTTCCATGGAGGAGTCAGAAAGAATGGTGACCGCATTGAGATCATTTTCATAGGGATAACCGGTGACCGGATCCAGAATATGGTGATAAATGCGTCCGTCTTTTTCAAAATAGCGTTCATAGCAACCGGAGGTGACAACGCTCTTGTCTGTAATATCGACAGCTGTGATCGTCTCGCCCTCTTCGCTGAAGGGCTTTTTAATCCCGATGTGGTACGGTGAACCGTCTGATTTCTCGCCCAGAGTAAGTACATTGCCTCCAAGGTTGATAAAACCTTCATGGGCACCATGCTCATTCAGGTATGCTTTCATTTGGTCGGCGGCATATCCCTTTGCGATGCCTCCCAGATCCAGTCTGGCATCCGGATTTTTCATGGTTATGGTACATCCATCTACATCGATCTGCGTGTAATCTACGGTAGCGGCCGCCTCTTTTATGGCGTCCTCATTAGGAATCACGCCATTGTTGTCCGGGATATCCCAAAGCTCGGTCAGCGCACCGATGCTGATATCAAACAATCCATCACTCAGTTTTCCGTATCTGATACCTGCACGGATCAGTTCTGCTGTTTCTTCGTGCACTTGAACGGGTGCGCCGTCTGCGTGATTGATGTTGTAAATATCGCTTCCTTCCATCGTGCGGCTGAAGTAATGTTCGTAGGTGTCAGCCAGTGCAAAACAATCATCGATCAAAGCTTCGTCGGATGTGTCATTGAGCTGGATCGCGATGACTGTGTTAAAATAGAAGCCGTTTTTTGATATGGACTTTGGTTTTGCCAGGTAATGATTGTAAACAAAGGAAATGATTACAATGATTGTGGCAAGGATGAGCGCCAGCATGATTTTTTTTCGTTTGTCCTGATTCATGGAAAATACCTCACAATACTTGATAGTCGGAATCACTCCGTTTATATTTAGATTATAAGAATCAACTTTTGAAGTCAAGTTGCGTGTGAGCTTTTCTTGTGGTATGATAGTGAAGATTGAGTGTAACTGTTCAGAGCAGGTCGGAGCGGAACCGCGTAGGTCTACACTCCGTTCCGGGCGGTGCTAAACGGACATCCACCGGATGTCCAGCACCCGTAGGAACATGATTCAGGAGTGCAAAAATCCCATCGTCGAAGACGATTTTCATGGATTTTTGCATCGTAACTGTGAAGGTACTGAACAGTTACAGATTGAATTTCAAACGGTGACAGATAAAGGAGTAAACAGATGAATGAGAGCAGAATCGCCCGCATTAATGAATTGTATCATAAATCAAAGGCGGAGGGACTGACAAAAGCAGAGAAAGAAGAACAGGCAAAACTGCGTGCAGAGTATCTGGCAGCGATCCGGGCAAATATCAGGGGACAGCTGAACAATATTGATATGATAAATAAAGATGGCACGATTGAGAATTTAGGAGAGAAATATGGAAACAAGCAGAAGCACACAAATTAGCGCAGAAGCTCCTGTGATGGAGCCGCAGCGTCAGTTTTATTATATGGATCTGGCAAAGAAGCTGGTAGAAGAAAGAGAGAGGGCGTATGGGAGGAAGCTGACTGCCCACGTGGAGACGTTCGGGTGTCAGATGAATGCCAGGGATTCTGAAAAACTCCGGGGTATTCTGGATACGATCGGATATGTCCAGGTCGATACGGAAGAGGCAGATTTTGTCATTTACAATACATGTACCGTGCGAGAAAATGCAAATAATAAGGTGTACGGAAGACTAGGAACACTGGGAAGCTACAAGAAAAAGCATCCTGAAATGATGATCGCTCTATGTGGCTGTATGATGCAGGAGGAGCATGTCGTAGAACGGTTGAAAAAGGATTACCGTTTTGTTAATCTTGTTTTTGGCACGCACAACATATTTAAATTTGCAGAGCTGATCGTTTGTGCACTGACCCAGAAGAAGATGGTGGTAGACATTTGGGATGGTACGACCGAGATCGTGGAGGATCTTCCTGTTGAACGGAAATACAGCTTTAAATCCGGTGTCAATATCATGTTCGGTTGTAATAATTTCTGCAGCTACTGTATTGTTCCTTATGTGCGGGGACGTGAGCGCAGCCGTGACCCGAAGGATATTATCCGCGAGATCGAGCAGCTGGTGGCAGACGGCGTAGTCGAGGTGATGCTGCTTGGTCAGAATGTCAATTCCTATGGAAAAAATCTGGAGCAGCCGGTGACTTTTGCTGAGCTTTTGCGTGAAATTGAAAAAATTGAGGGTCTGGAACGGATCCGCTTTATGACTTCGCATCCAAAGGATCTCTCAGATGAGCTGATCGAGGTCATGGCACAGTCCAAAAAGATCTGTAAGCATATGCATCTGCCGCTACAGTCCGGAAGCAGCCGTATTTTGAAGAAGATGAACCGTCATTACGATAAAGAGCAGTATCTGGCACTGGTGGAGAAGCTGCGTGCAGCGATTCCTGACATTGCCATCACGACAGATATCATTGTAGGCTTTCCAGGAGAGACGAAGGAAGATTTTCTGGAAACGCTGGATGTTGTGCAAAAGGTGCGTTATGACAGTGCGTTTACGTTTATTTATTCCAAACGTTCCGGTACTCCGGCGGCAGAAATGGAGGATCAGGTTCCGGAGGCAGAGGTGAAGGAGAATTTTGACATGCTTCTCAAAGAGGTGCAGCATATTGCAGCTGAGAAGGCAAAAGAACTGGAGGGGGCAACGCTGCCGGTGCTTGTCGAGCAGGTGAATGAGCACGACGAGACACTTTTAACCGGACGTTTATCAAACAATTCTGTTGTACATTTTTCGTGCGCAGCGTTGGATCCGGACAAGCAGGCAGACACTTCGCTGATCGGAAAAATTGTAGATGTAAAGCTTGTGGAATGCAAGGGATTTTATTACCTTGGAGAGTTGTGTTCATAGAGCTTTGGCGTGTGAAAAGCTTTGTTTTTATCAAAGATTTTGATGGGTGAAGGGATGGATCGCAAATTTGGTATCAGGGATTGCCTGTTTCTTGCAGTCCTGTTTTTACTTGGCATCGCGCTGACAGCTGCTGTTTATTGCTCTTCAGACAATGGAAGTGAGATTGAGATCACGGTGGACGGACAGTTGTATGGAACTTATTCGCTGGGTGAGCCGCAGCGGATTCCCGTCAAGCTGGAGGGCAGGATCGCCAATACAGTGGTGATCGAAAATGGTAAGGCATACATGGAGGATGCGGATTGTCCGGATCAGCTGTGTATGCATCAGGGAGTGATCAAAAGGGATGGGCAGACGATTGTTTGTCTGCCCCACAGGCTGGTTGTAGAAGTGGTGGGAGGGGAAAAAGAGGAATATGATTCCATCAGTGAATGATCGGTCAGGCAGAGAACGAAAGCAGAGGGCTTTTTCTGCAACAAAAAAAACAGCGTATCTGGGACTGTGTCTTGCACTGGCGCTTATTTGCAGCTATGTGGAAGCGTTGATCCCATTTTCGATCGGTATTCCGGGCGTCAGACTGGGCCTTACCAATATCGTCATTGTTGGTGTGTTATATCTCAGTAACTGGCGGGATGCCCTGTTTGTCTCTGTCTCCCGTGTGCTGTTAGCCGGATTCTTTTTTGGCAGCCTGTACAGTATTTTATACAGCTTTGCAGGCGCTTTGCTGAGCCTGTTCGTAATGGCTATCATAAAAAAGACAGAAAAACTACATCTGATCAGTGTCAGTGCAGCGGGAGGGGTTGCACACAATGCGGGACAGTTTCTGGTCGCTGCGCTTGTAGTGGAAAATTACCGGATCCTTTATTATCTTCCCATATTGTTTCTCGTGGGAATGGTAACGGGTGTGCTGATCGGTGTGGCTGCGGCAAGTGTTCTAAAACGCCTGCCGCCTGCATTGCGGAATATGTATAAGGATTCCGCGTTTTCTTGAAAAAACGCTTATTGCACAATGATTTTAATTGTTTTTTGCATTGGAACTGCCAAGGTATGGAACAGTTACCATGACTTAAATAAATGGAAGGATGCAGCCGGAGATCTGTGGCTGCAGAGAATGAGGTATGATTCAGTATATCAAAGGAACGCTTGCGGATATGGATGAGGAATCCGTAACGATAGACAATCATGGGATCGGGTTTCAGGTGTTTATTTCAGGACAGACGTTTGAGTATCTGCCCGAGCCTGGGGCGGAGATAAAAATGTATATTTATTTTCAGGTCAAGGAAGATGGCCTGGCATTGTTTGGTTTTCTGACAAAGGATGACTTACGGGTTTTTAAGCTTCTCATCAGTGTCAATGGTGTGGGGCCGAAGGGGGCACTGTCGATCTTGTCTGTTCTGACACCGGATGACCTCCGGTTTGCAGTGATTGCGGATGATGCAAAGGCAATCTCAAAGGCTCCCGGCATCGGTGCCAAGACAGCGCAGCGTGTCGTGCTGGAGCTGAAGGATAAGCTGAAGCTGGAGGACGCCTTCTCGCCGAAGGAGGAGCTTGTGAAAAATCCGGCCATCGAACTGGAGAAAGGTGTGCGGCAGGAAGCGCTTTTGGCGCTTACGTCACTGGGATATTCTGCATCGGAGGCATCTTCCGTGCTTTCCGGTATTGAGATCACGCCGGAGTCAGATGTGGAGGATATTCTCAAGCTGGCACTTAAAAATATGGCGTTCATATAACTGTGCGTGCAGTTTTTACAATTATGCCCCGGTCGTCGAAAGATTTTTCCAGAGGATCCCTCGTGCGCATAATGAAGGTTTTCTCGTCGTTCCCTTGGACATGTTTCCATGTAAGACACGCTCCTGCTCCGCGAAAAGGCGTAGCGGAAGCGTGTTTCACATAGAGACGGTTCCGTCAGCCGAGATGTAACATAGTGAGAGAAACAATAAGAAATAGGAGCACCCATGAACAATCGAAAAGTAATATCTACAGAAATTCAGGAAGAAGACATAAAAGTAGAAAAAAATCTGCGCCCGCAGCGTCTGGACGATTACATCGGGCAGGAAAAGGCAAAGACAAATTTAAAGGTCTATATTGAAGCCGCGAAAGGGCGTGGAGAACCATTGGATCATGTATTGTTTTATGGCCCGCCGGGACTCGGAAAGACAACGCTGGCAGGTATCATTGCAAATGAGATGGGTGTTCATGTAAAGATCACTTCCGGACCGGCGATCGCCAAACCGGGGGAGATGGCGGCAATCCTCAGTAATCTGGCAGAGGGCGATCTGTTATTTGTTGATGAGATCCATCGCCTGAACCGACAGGTGGAAGAGGTGCTTTATCCGGCCATGGAGGACTATGCCATTGATATTATGATCGGAAAAGGCACAACGGCGCGCTCCATCCGGCTGGATCTGCCCAAATTCACATTAGTGGGAGCGACCACCCGTGCCGGTCTGCTGTCGGCACCGCTACGGGATCGTTTTGGCGTAATCCATCATCTGGAATACTATACCGTAGAGGAACTGAAAACAATCATCCAGCATTCGGCGGTAAAGCTTGACGTTGAGATTGATGAGGCAGGGGCTTTTGAGCTGGCGCGTCGTTCAAGGGGAACACCGCGTCTGGCAAATCGATTATTAAAGCGTGTGCGCGATTTTGCACAGGTAAAATATAACGGAAAAATCACTGAGGAAGTAGCAAGCTTTGCCCTGGATCTTCTGGAAGTAGACAAAATGGGACTGGATAACAGTGATCGTAGGCTGCTCATGACGATCATAGAAAAGTTTTCCGGAGGCCCTGTCGGACTTGATACACTGGCGGCTGCCATCGGAGAGGATTCCGGCACGATTGAAGATGTATATGAACCGTATCTGGTCATGAACGGGTTTATAAACCGCACACCGAAAGGGCGTGTGGTGACGGAATATTGTTACAGGCATTTCGGTTTGCCAATGTAAGTTGCATTTTGAAGTAAAAACATGTATATTTATTATGATCAGGGGTAACACCTTCATAGAAGAGGCGACACCCGACAATTTCTCATTGCAGGGAGGAGTCAAATATGGCAACAAAGTCAAGTACGGTAGTAGTGATTGATAAAAAAGAATACAATCTGAGCGGATTTGAAGAGGAAGAATATCTGCAGCGCGTTGCGGCATATATAAATCAGAAGATCACAGAGATGAATCAGCAGGATTCTTATAAACGGATTCCGCAGGATATGAAAAACCTGATGCTGAATCTGAATCTTGCAGATGATTATTTCAAGGCAAAAGAACAGGCCGGGAGCGCCGGCTCCAAGTTTTCAGAACTGGAGAAAGAAATCTTTGACCTCAAGCATCAGCTTGTGGATGCACAGATGCAGCTGGACGAAGCCAACGGAAAGGTTTCGGAGGCAAATTCCAAGCTGGAGCTTGTAAAGACCCAGAATGAGCAGATGCAGGGCCGGATCGAGGAGTTGGAGAAAGAAAAGCGTGAGCTGACTCAGAAAAATGAGCGGCTGACTGCGGATCTGGAGGAAGTGTTATTAAAGTAATGTTTATGAAAGTCGTATTACTTTTTGGGGACGAATCAATGACGTCCCCTTTTCTTCTTTCATAGAGCAATAGAAAGTCAAATACAAAAAAATAGGCATCCGGACGTTGTCACTTTCATTGACGCCTCATGCCGGATCATAGGATGAATGATATGAAGAAAATGGAATTGCTGGCACCGGCCGGCTCTTTGGAGACATTAAAAGCCGTATGTGCAGCGGGTGCCGATGCGGTCTATCTGGGTGGTGAACTCTTTGGCGCGCGGGCATACGCAAAAAATTTTACACAGGAAGAACTGCTATATGCGATCGATTACGTGCATTTACATGGAAAAAAGCTGCATCTGACGGTGAATACGCTTCTGAAAAATCGTGAGTTGGAGGAGCAGCTTTACGATTATCTGCTACCCTACTATGAGCAGGGACTGGATGCAGTGATCGTTCAGGATGCAGGCGTATTTGCATTTGTGAAAAAGCATTTTCCGGGGCTTGAACTGCACGCCAGTACACAGATGACGATCTCAGGCATGGATGGGGCGGCTTTTTGGAAAAAGGCAGGTGCTGACCGGGTCGTGCTGGCAAGGGAACTGTCGATCGAGGAGATCCGTCAGATCCATCAGAAGCTGGATGTGGAGCTGGAGTGTTTCGTACATGGTGCATTGTGTTATTGCTATTCCGGACAATGTCTGTTCAGCAGCATGCTGGGTGGCAGAAGCGGAAACCGGGGACGCTGTGCGCAGCCCTGCCGGTTGCCATACAGTGTTACCAATAAAAGCACGATACTTACAAAGGGTGAGTTGTATCCTTTAAGCCCCAGGGATCTGTGTGCGATTGACCTGCTTCCTGAGCTGATGCAGGCAGGTGTCAGTTCATTGAAGATCGAGGGACGTATGAAGCAGACACAATATGCTGCCGGTGTGACGCGGATCTATCGGAAATATCTGGATATTTGCGAAGCTATGGCTGGCGAATCGGAAAGCGATAGTGGCAGAAATGAAAAAAAAGAGGATTATGCAGTTGCAGAAAAGGACCGCAACGCTCTTTTAGAGCTGGGCAACCGCAGTGGCTTTACCAACGGTTATCTACGGGGTGAAAAGGGCAGGGAAATGATGAGTCTTCGTTCGCCAAAACATACCGCGATACAGCCGGAAAATGAGGCAACAGGCGCATCAGAGCACATGAAACGTTCTATTATCGGTGTCTGCTCATGTGTGACTGGCAGTCCGGTCAGTCTGACCGTGACAGATGTCCGGAGTGGTCTGATGCTTACTGTGTATGGAGGAGAAGTACAACCGGCCAAAAATGCACCTGTGCAGGCTTCTGATGTTGAGAAAGTGTTGCGACAGACCGGTGATACAGATTTTGAATTTACAGCACTGCAAACAGATCTGGATAAAAATTGCTTTCTTCCAAAACAGTTTTTAAAGGCTGTCCGGCGTGAAGCGCTTGAGAATCTGAAAGAAAGAATACTGTTTGCGTATCGAAGATATGGACATGCACTTGCAAAAGAAGATATTTGCATGCCTGCATCGTTACAATATACAGCACCCATTGAGAAAAAACGGATTTTTGCGGTCTGCGATACACCACAGCAGCTATCCGTCTGTGCAGCAAAGGACTATATTGAAACAATTGCCCTTCAGATGCAGAGCTTTGAGCCGGAGAATCTGTGTAAGGCAATCAAACAGGCTGCTTTTCTGTGCGCAGATGCAGATAAGAAAATGCTTCTGGCGATGCCTGCAGCATTTCGGGCACAGACCGCAGCATGTTATGAAGAACAATGGAGTTGCATTCAAAAACTGCAGGAAGAAGGGAAAATCGAAGGATTTCTTGCAAAAAATTATGACTCTCTGGGATTTTTGGATCGCATGGGTGTGTCAGCGGATCATGTATGGCTGGACAGCCAGCTCTATACCTTTTCGTCAAGAGCAGCTTGCTTTTTCCGTGAGCAGGGCTACCAAAACCGGACACTTCCGCTGGAATTAAATGCCAGGGAGCTTCGGCGTATTCCGAAGGATGGAAGTATTCTGGTCATTTATGGTCATACACCCTTTATGGTCAGCAATCAGTGTATCAACAAAAATATATCCGGCTGTGACCGGGCAGAAAAAACGCTGGAGCTGATCGACCGCTATGGAAAGCATCTGCCGGTGAAAAACTATTGCAGTATCTGTACCAATATCATCTACAACGCGATGCCGACAATGCTGTTCTCAGATCGAACATGGACGGATGTGGAAGCCATTCATCCCCGGATGCTTCGCATGGATTTTTCTGTTGAAAACGAAGCGGAGACGGCAGCGGTGCTTGCACTGTATGAAAAACAAGTGCTTGGACGTAAAACAGATGAGCCCTTGTTTTCCGGTGAATTCACCAAGGGACATTTTGCACGGGGTGTGGAGTAATAGCGTTACTTTTCACAGGTCAGCTGGCTGGTGTGTGAATTGTAATATAATAACTGTCACTGCCAGTCTTGTGGGGCAGTGCGAATATGAGGAAAATTTTATGGTTACGATTATTACAGAAGTATCGAAATATCTGATGATGATCCTGTTTGCATGCTACACTTATGAGTGTTTTTCCGTATTGCAGAAATCCAGCTCGCCGGGGCGGCAGAAGCATATTTTGCGCAGACAGCAGATGTTTATGTTTCTTATTCATCTGGATGCATATCTGGTGATCTTTGCGGTAACGCAGGAATTGAAGATGTTAGCATTTTTTCTGGTGCAGGAGCTGTTGATCTGTGCGATTCAGCTGATCTTCCGTTTTTTATATAAAAAGGCATCCAGACTTGTGACAAACAACCTGTGCATGCTTCTGATCATCAGCTTTATTATTCTGACAAGGCTGAGTGACGAAAAGGCGATCAGGCAGTTTACGTTTGCGGTGATCGGAACGGTTGTCATGCTGCTTGTTCCGTTTTTTATCAGGCATATCCACTTCCTGCATCAATTGCCGTACCTCTATGCGGTTGTGGGAATTGCGATGCTGGCATTAGTAGCTGTTGCCGGAAAGACCGATTATGGCGCAAAGCTGTCCTTTACCTTTGGATCCGTCAGCCTGCAGCCTTCTGAGTTTATAAAGATCCTGTTTGTCTTTTTTGTGGCAGCGATGTTTTATCATTCCACAGATCGACGGCAGGTAATAGTCACAACGGTATTAGCCGCTGCTCATGTTTTGATACTGGTCATTTCCAAGGATCTTGGAAGTGCATCGATCTTTTTTATCACTTATCTGGTCATGCTGTATGTGGCAACAAAAAATCCGGGATATCTCGGACTTGGCGCGGCGGCGGGGACCGTGGCTGCACTGATTGCATATAAGCTGTTTTCTCATGTAAAAGTGCGTGTCGTAGCATGGAAGGATCCGCTTTCAGTCATTGACAATCAGGGCTATCAGATCTGCCAGTCACTCTTTGCGATCGGAACCGGTGGATGGTTTGGACTGGGCTTGTTTGGGGGCATGCCAAATAAAATACCGGTGGCAGACGAGGATTTTGTCTTTGCGGCGATCTCAGAGGAGCTGGGAGGCGTGTTTGCCATTTGTGTGATCCTGGTATGTGCGAGCTGTTATCTGATGTTTTTAAATATCGCCATGCAGATCCATAACCGGTTTTACAAATTTCTTGCGCTGGGTTTAGGTACGGTGTATGGTTTTCAGGTGTTTTTGACGATCGGAGGCGTGATCAAATTCATTCCTTCTACCGGTGTGACATTACCGCTTGTCAGCTACGGAGGCAGTTCGCTGCTTTCAACTTTTATTATATTTGCAGTGATTCAGGGACTTTATATCATCAGAGAGGACGAAGTATCGGATGAAAAAAAGAACAACGAAGCAGGCGGCCGCAGAAGAAAACGAGCGTCTGCAAAAAATGGAAGGGAATATGCGTAAGCGTGATAAAAATAAAGAATTTGCCGTGATCGCATACTTTTTTATCGGCATTTTTCTGGCGATGATCGCTTATTTTTCTTATTTTCAGGTGGCGCGCAGTGAGCAGTTTATCAATAACCCGTACAATTCCAGACTGGACAGCTTTGCAAAACGTATTATCCGGGGAGATATCGTGGCCGATGACGGAACGCTGCTTGCTACGACAAAAACCGATAATGAGGGAAATGAGACCCGTGTCTATCCAAAGGGCAGGACATACGCCCACGTAGTCGGCTATGCAGATAATGGAAAAGCGGGGCTTGAATCCAGCTATAACTTTGAGCTTTTGCGCTCTCATTCCTTTATACTGGAACGTGTGGTGAATGAGATCGAAGGACAGAAAAATCAGGGCGACACGCTGGTCACAACACTTCGGGACGATCTGCAGCAGGCAGCTTATGAGGCGCTGGGAGATCGAAAGGGAGCGGTGGTTGTTCTGGAGCCTGACACGGGAAAAATTCTGGCAATGGTGTCAAAACCGGATTTTGATCCCAACACCATCGTGACGAACTGGGATGCGATTCTTGCCAATGATGACCAGAATTCTGTGCTTTTGAATCGGGCAAGTCAGGGGCTTTACCCGCCGGGCTCGACTTTTAAGCTGGTGACAGCTCTGGAATATATCAGAGAGCATTCAAAGGATTATAAAACTTACAGTTATGATTGTACCGGAAGTATCACAGCGGATAACTATACCTTGCACTGTTTTGGCAATTCCGTGCATGGAGAGGTAGATTTGAAAAAATCGGTGGCGAAATCCTGCAACAGCTCCTTTGCCAACGTCGGATTATCGCTGGATCTGAAAAAATATGCGAATACCTGTGAGGATCTTTTATTTAACAAATCACTGCCCACCGGGTTTGCCAGCAGTAAGAGCAGGTTTTCCCTGCAGCCGGGGGCAAGTGACAGCGAGGTAATGGCGACTGCCATCGGTCAGGGAGATACACTGGTGAGTCCTCTTCATATGGCATTGATCGTCTCTGCGATCCAGAATGACGGCGTACTCATGAATCCCTATCTGGTGCAGCGCATAGAGAATTCTGACGGCAGTGAGGTAGAGCGGTATGAGCCATCCGCCTATGGGCGTCTGATGACGGAAAAAGAGGCAAAGATCCTGCGGGGGATGATGAAAGCGGTTGTGACCGATGGAACAGCGTCCGCGCTTTCATCCGGAAATTATACTGCGGCAGGAAAAACCGGATCGGCAGAATATAGCACAACAAAAGGTGAGAGTCACGCCTGGTTTACCGGATATGCGAATGCGAAGGGTTATTCCCCCATCGCAATTGCGGTTGTTGTGGAGGGCGCGGGCAACGGAGGCACAGTTAGTGTGCCGATTGCAAAGTCTGTGTTTGACACCTACTTTAAATAAGAGTATACTATTCCTTGATTACAGATTTTTAACCACATCAGGAGGATTTGCAATGATCGAGGCAACAAGTTGTGGTGGTGTGGTAATATTTCGTGGAAAGATACTGTTACTTTACAAGAATTACCGAAACAAGTATGAGGGCTGGGTACTTCCGAAAGGCACTGTGGAATCAGGCGAGGAGTATAAGCAGACAGCAGCGCGGGAGGTAAAGGAGGAGGCCGGTGTAGAGGCTTCCATCATTAAGTATGTGGGTAAGAGTCAGTATACTTTTAACGTTCCTGAGGATGTGGTGCAAAAAGAAGTGCACTGGTATCTGATGATGGGCGACAGCTATTACAGTAAGCCACAACGTGAGGAATATTTCGTGGATTCCGGTTATTATAAATATCACGAAGCATATCACTTGTTAAAATTTAACAATGAAAAACAGATTCTGGAGAAGGCATATAACGAGTATCTGGATTTGAAGAAAAGTAATCTGTGGGGCAGTCATAAGTACTGGTGATTAGTAACTATTCAGAGTAATAGTAGTAGGATTTATGAGGATAATATATGATATGGTACGATGATCTGTTTGTCGGGAAAAGCATCAGCCCACGCAGGAAAAAGCGAATCATCCGAAAAGTAAACCGCCGCAGCATATTAGGAGCGGAATACTTGCTCACGCTGCCGGCAAATCCGGATAATCTTCTGGACATCATAAGTACACAGGTGGTCAGGCAGCGCTATTATCCGTCAAAAGAACTGATCGTGATCGGTCTGGCAGGAAATTATGAGGAAGCGCTGATGCTTGCCGGAGAGATCGTGAGCGGAATCTATGCCGTTCAGGGAAATTTCAATCTGAGGGAATTCTTTCAAAAGAACCGGCATAACACAAAGGAAGGTGGGGTGTTATGTTAGGAATCGTGCTTTTGATCCTGAAGCTGATCGGACTGCTTTTGCTTGGTATTCTGGGGTTATTTTTGGCTCTGGTACTGGTCGTTTTGTTTTTTCCGGTGCCCTACCGTGTCCGGGTACAGGGAGATTCCAGAGAGCCGGAGCAGCTTTCCTGCCGGGTAAAGGTTTTAGGAATACAGGTTTTTCCCAAAAAAGAGCGGAAAAAGAAAGCACAGAAACAAAAAGAGAAGAAACAGGCAGGAGTAAAGTCTGACAAAAAGCGTGAGAAAACAAACACACCGGATACAGGTGAGATAAAAACAGAGAACGCGCCCGTTGCGGAAAGCCAGTCGAAGCCACAACCTCACACTGGAGAGGACATACAGCTGACGCAGGATGAACAGACATCCGGGGATCATCGCGTGCAGGCAGAAGGTGACAACAAAAAAAAGCAGACAGGAACTGAAAAACAGCCGGGAACTCAAAAAAAAGACGTATCAGATAAAAATATACGCGACACACTCCAGCTGCTTTGTTCAGAAGTGACCGATGAGGGCAATCGAAAGGCGTTTGGGCATGTATGTTCAGAGATCAGATATTTTCTCAGGCATTTTGGACCACGCCGTGTGGAGGCAGATGTGAGTTTTTCTATGGGAGATCCTGCAAATACCGGCTACGTGACAGCAGTGCTGAGTCTTTGTCCTTTTCCGTATGGCAGGAACTGTGAGATCATCCCTGATTTTGCCGCAGATCAATTGTATCTGTGCGGATGGATCGATGTGAGAGGACATGTGCGTGCTGTTCATGTGCTCGTTGCCGGATTGCGGCTGTTATTTGACAAAAATATCCGAAAGATCATACGAAAAATTTTAAAGAAAAAATAGTAATATCAACCAGAATAGACCAGAATAATTACAGGAGGCTTTGATTATGGCAGAAAACATTAATTTCCGTTCCACAGTAGAATCTTTATTTAAGGGGATGGACAGTTTCATTTCTTCAAAAACAGTTGTGGGGGATGCGATCCACATCGGAGATACGATCATCCTTCCGCTGGTGGATGTCAGCTTTGGCGTAGGTGCAGGCGCCTTTGCAAAGGATCATTCCAACAATGCAGGTGGTGGTATGGGCGGACGGATCCAGCCGTCAGCTGTACTCGTGATCCAGAACGGTACAACGCGTCTGGTCAACGTCAAGAATCAGGATGGGATTACAAAGATCCTTGATATGGTACCGGAGTTTGTAGATAAATTTACAAAAAAGGAACAAAAGGATGTTGCTCCGGAGGTAAAGGAAGAGGCAGAAAAAACAATGAGCGATATGTTAGATGCTGCGCTCAAGACGGAATCATAATGCAGAGAAGAAGCATATACTATATAACAGTATATGCTTTTTTGATGGATCTTTGATGGAGGTGAGGGCAGTGCGCAGGTTGATCGGTTATTCTTTATTTTGTATGTCACTTGGTATGCTGATCTCGCTGTTTATTACGAGTACCGTGCTCCTTGTGGTCATTGTCGCTGCACTTCTTTTGATCGGTTATCAGTTATTCTGCTGTTGAGTGCCCGTAGACAATGGCAAAAGCTAAAAAAAGAAGCTGAAAACCTCAGCTTCTTTTTTTACGCTTCTTTCGATGTTTGACATTTTGCTTTTCGGAAAAATGAACTATGCACGCTCAACTTTTCCTGACTTCAGACATCTAGCACAAACATACATTGTCTGGGTTCCTCCGTTTACCTTGCAACGAACAGACTTGATGTTTGACTTAAACATTCTGTTTGATCTTCTATGAGAGTGGCTCACATTGTTTCCGAAATGAGCGCCTTTTCCACATACTGCACACTTTGCCATGACTTGCACCTCCTTGTCTGGTTACCAAAAGTAGCTTGAAGCAATATTCTTCAAACTCATACTAGGACATTTTATCAGATACAAATATGTAATGCAAGAATAATTTGAAAAAAATTGCAAAATAATCAAATATATGTTTATTTTTTTCTGTGGATGGTATAGAATATAGAGGAATATGGTACTGTGTAATCTGCAAAATTATGCTTTTCACTTGTTTTTAAGGAAAATACGCAGCTACCGAATGACGATATGGAGGTTTGACTATGAATGGACAATTAACCAATTCTTTAGGTACTGTTACCATTGATCCGGATGTGATTGCCACTTATGCAGGTTCTGTTGCGGTGGAGTGCTTCGGTATCGTTGGCATGGCTGCGGTGAACATGAAGGACGGTCTTGTAAAGTTGTTGAAAAGAGATTACCTCTCACATGGTATAAATGTGACTGTTGATGACCATAATGAGATCAGTATTGATTTTCATGTCATTGTTTCCTATGGAGTGAGTATTTTCACTGTTTCGGATAATCTGATGGAGACTGTGAAGTATCGTGTGGAAGAGTTTACCGGAATGAAGATTAAAAAGATCAATATTTCCGTAGAAGGCGTACGAGTAATCGATTAGGAGGAAAGATAAGTGGGAATAGAGAAGATAGATGCATCGCTGCTGGCCAGGATGTTTCTGGCAGGTGCCAACAACCTGGAGGCAAAAAAAGAATGGATCAATGAACTGAATGTATTTCCAGTGCCGGATGGCGATACCGGAACAAATATGTCCATGACGATCCTCGCTGCGGCAAAGGAGGTCGGCGGTCTTGAGAAAAAGGATATGAAGTCTGTGGCAAAGGCCATCTCATCCGGTTCTCTGCGGGGCGCAAGGGGAAATTCCGGCGTGATTCTTTCACAGCTGTTTCGCGGTTTTACAAAGGTGATCGCAAACTATGAATACATTGATACTGTCGTTCTCGCAGAGGCTTGTGACAAAGCTGTCGAGACTGCTTACAAAGCGGTTATGAAGCCGAAGGAGGGCACGATCCTGACCGTTGCAAGAGGCGCTGCCGATAAGGCTATCGAGATGGTAGAGGAGACAGACGATCTGGCGGTATTTATGAAGGCGGTCATTGATGAGGCAGAGCGTGTATTAAAGAAGACTCCGGACATGCTGCCGGTTTTAAAGCAGGCAGGTGTTGTGGATTCCGGCGGACAGGGACTGGTGGTTGTTCTGCAGGGCGCCTATGACGCGCTGATGGGCAAGGAGATCGACTATAGCAGTCTAAAGCAGGCAAAGTCTGTTGGCGGCATCACAAAGATTTCTGCCGAGACAGAGGCTGAGATCAAATTCGGTTACTGTACAGAGTTTATTATTGTCTTAAATCAGCCTTTGAGTGATGAGCAGGTGGCAAAGTACAAGGCGTTTCTGACCTCCATCGGTGATTCTATCGTAGTGGTTGCTGATGACGAGATCGTAAAGACCCATGTACATACCAATGATCCGGGACTTGCAATTCAGGAGGCATTGAAGCATGGTTCTCTCAGTAAGATCAAGATCGATAATATGCGCGAGGAGCATCAGGAGCGTCTGATCAAGGATGCCCAGAAATTGGCGGCTGCACAGGCACAGGAAGAGGCGGCTGCTCCTGTAGAATTAAAGGAGATGGGCTTTATCAGTGTTTCCGCTGGTGCAGGTCTCAGTGAGATCTTCAGCGGACTCGGCGTTGATGTGATCATCGAGGGTGGTCAGACGATGAACCCCAGTACGGATGACATTTTAAATGCCATTGTAAAGGTTCCCGCGAAGAATGTTTTTGTGCTGCCAAACAATAAAAATATCATTCTTGCGGCAAATCAGGCAGCTACACTCTCAAAAGAGAAAAAGGTTTACGTCATTCCGACAAAGACCATTCCTCAGGGTATCAGTGCGCTGATCAATTATATTCCTGAGCAGAGCGCTGAGGAAAATGCGTCACGTATGACAGAGGAGCTGGCAAATGTGAAGAGCGGACAGATCACCTATGCGGTGCGCGATACGGTGATTGATGACAAAGAGATCAAAGAAAATGATTTTATGGGCATTGGTGACAGCGGTATTTTATCAGTTGGCACTGACATGAATGAGACGTTGCTTGAGATGGTAGATCAGCTTGTGGACGATGAGAGCGGTATTATCAGCCTTTATTACGGAGAGGATGTATCTGGAGAGGATGCACAGGCGCTGGCGGACGAGCTTCAGGAGAAATATGAGGATCTTGAAGTGGAGGTCAATAATGGCGGACAGCCCATCTATTATTATATTTTATCTGTGGAGTAAACCTTATGGAATTAACTGCACCTATCCGCAAAGTGAAGGGCGTAGGGGAAAAAACTGAAGGACTTTTACAAAATATGGGAGTATACACCATTGGTGATATACTCCTTCATTTTCCCAGAGATTATGTGAAATATCCCCGCGCGGTAGAGATTGATCAATTATATGACGGCGCAAGGGCCGCAGTGGTCGTGCGCATCGAAAAGGCGGCTGTGATGCGCCGTACCCGGGCCATGACAATCACAGTGCTAAAGGCAGAATATACAGAGACGAAATTTGAGGCGATCTGGTTTCGCCTGCCATATATTGCCAGCAGTTTGAAAAAAGGAAAAACGGTGATTCTGTATGGAAAAGTAACGGACAAAAACGGTACGTTCCACATGGAGCAGCCTGCGTTATTCTCACCGGAGGATTACCAGGCGGTTGAGGAAACGATGCAGCCGGTCTACGCTCTGACAAGAGGCATTACAAACAAATTTTTGATGAAAACCATTCGGAATGCGTTGGATTCCTGCGACAGCTTTTTTGATTATCTGCCAACGGATGTCCGGCAGAAATACGATCTGGCAGAATATAACTATGCCCTTGACCAGATCCATTTTCCGGATTCCATGGATACGCTTACCTGGGCTCGCAGACGGCTTGTATTTGACGAGTTTTTCCTGTTTCTGATGACCATGCAGCTGCAGAAAAACGGGGAGGAAAGGCAGGAAAATCCCCATCATTTTGGTGATCCGGCAGAGCTTGACACATATATCGGTCAGCTTCCCTATGCATTGACGGCCGCGCAGCGTCGTACACTGGATGAAATTTTAAAGGATATGCAGGGTGAGGTGCTTATGCAGCGGCTCATTCAGGGAGATGTAGGCAGCGGAAAGACGATCGTTGCGTTCCTTGCGATGCTCTATGCCTCCGACAGTGGTTATCAGTCGGCGATCATGGCTCCCACAGAGGTACTCGCAAAACAGCATGAACAGTCTTTTTTGGAGCTGTGTGAGCGGTTTGGTATCGAAAAAACGATCGTTTTACTGACCGGATCCATGACAGCCAGGCAAAAGCGTGAAGCCCGGGCGCAGATTGCCGCACATCCGGATGCACTGATCGTTGGTACCCATGCGCTGATCCAGGAAGCGGTGGAATATGAGAATCTGGCTCTGGTCATCACAGACGAACAGCACCGCTTTGGTGTGCGCCAGCGGGAGACCTTTGCAGAGAAAGGACAGACGCCCCACATCCTTGTCATGAGTGCGACACCGATTCCGCGGACGCTGGCCATTATTTTATATGGCGATATGGCGATCTCTGTCATGGACGAAGTGCCCGCCACCAGACTTCCCATCAAAAACTGTGTGGTAGGAGAGGCTTACCGCCAGAAAGCGAACGCCTTTCTGGAAAAAGAGATCGCGGCGGGACATCAGGTGTACATCATTTGTCCGCTGGTGGAGGCATCGGAAAACTTTGACGCAAACAATGTAACCGACTATACGGAGCAGCTGAAAGCTTCCTTGTCGCCTGGTGTGCGCATTGCCTGCCTGCATGGAAAGATGAAGGCGGCTGAGAAAAATCAGGTCATGGAGGATTTCAAAGATCATAAGACAGACATTCTGGTGTCCACGACTGTGATCGAAGTCGGCGTCAATGTGCCAAATGCCACCGTCATGATGATCGAGAATGCAGACCGTTTTGGTTTGGCACAGCTCCATCAGCTGCGGGGGCGTGTGGGCCGCGGCAGTGCACAATCCTACTGCATTATGATGAATGCTTCGGATTCCGACCGGGCGAAGGAGCGTCTGGATATATTAAATCGATCAAACGATGGATTTTTTATCGCCTCTGAGGACTTGAAGCTGCGGGGACCGGGAGATTTCTTTGGCATTCGACAATCCGGCGATATGAGCTTTCTGATCGCGGATATTTATACGGATGCAAAAGTGCTTCAACACGCCTCTGACGAGGTAAAACGAATTTTAACGGAAGACCCCGGCTTGCAGATGGAAAAACATGAAAATCTGCGTATGAAGATGAAAGAAATATTTGAAAAGGGTGATGTGACGCTGAGCCTGTAGCAGCGAAGCGTTTGTGTATTCCCTTTTACGCGGGAGATATGCGAAAAAAATGCGCCCGCCGCAGGTATCCTGCGGTGAGCGCATTTTTGTTTTTGACAGCGTTTATTTGCCTGCCATCTGTTTCTCCTGTGCCTCGATCATTTTCTTGACCATATAGCCACCGACAGAACCGTTCTGTCTGGAGGTGAGATCACCGTTGTAGCCGTCCTTTAACGGCACACCCAGCTCGCTTGCAACCTCATATTTAAAACGATTCATCGCTTCCTTTGCCTCAGGTACAGAAGTAGTATTCTTGCTTGACATATTGAATTTCCTCCTTTGTAAATGCCCGGTAACTGTTTGAAGTGCCTTACAGTTACAATTGGTTATTTGCTTTTGTATATGATCAACAGCTTGTTTGCTGTTGGTAGTCATAGTATGTGAGGAGAAAATCAAAATAAACGTAACAAGTTTTTCAAATTTATTCAATAAATGGAATGTCTGAAATATCCGGGTGTATCGTCATGGAATAATTCGTATAATAGACAACAAAGCCCGGCGCAGAACCGTTCGGTTTTTTTACATTTTTTCGTTGCAGATAATCAATTTCAATTTTTTCTACGCCGCGTCCCTTGGAATAATAGCCGGCGAGCTTTGCTGCTTCCTCAAAGGTGCGGTCGGGAAGCTCTTTTCCTTCCGTTTTTACAATGACATGAGATCCGGGCATTCCCTTTGCATGAAACCACCAGTCACCGCCGTTGGCCACCTTAAAGGTCAGCTCCTCATTCTGCAGGTTATTTTTTCCGATAAAAATATCAAAGCCGTCATTGCTGCGATAGTGAAAAGGCTTACTCTTAGAAGCTTTTGCTCCCTTTTTTGACGTGTGTTTTTTAATAAATCCACTCTCGGTCAGTTCCACCTTGATGGCAGACAAATCCTCCTCCGTGACAGCGATATCCAGAGAGTTTGCCACGGATTCCAGATAGGTGATCTCATCCTGCACCTCAACGGTCAGTTGCTGCAGCGCCTCACAGGTGCGCTTTAATTTGCCATACTTTGCAAAATATTTCTGGGCATTTTCCTGTGCGCTAAGCTGCGGATCCAGCGGAATGGTGATCATCTCGTTTGAATAATAATTGAGTGCCTCTAACTTCGTGGCACCTTCCTCGACACCGTAGCCGTAGGCCTGTAACAGTTCCCCATACACCTTGTATTTGTCACGTTTTTCCGTATCACGCAGCTGTTTTTGCTGCAGGGAGAGCTTTTTGACATCGCGCTCCAGTGCTGTATTTACGATCCGGCGCAGGTCCACGGATTTCTGACGGATACGGGTGTAGAGATCCTTGTCCGCGTAGTAGCGCTCCAGCACCGTGGAGATGGAGTCGTAGTTTTCAATCGTATAGTCCGAAAAATCTCCGTATTCCCGCAGAGCTACCGCAGAAAATTCGATGGGCTCCGCGCCCTTTTTGATCATGCATGGAGTGAATTTCTGTTCTTTGATATCGCAGATCAGCCAGTAGAATTCGTTGGCAAAATGCAGCTTTTCGTCCTCGGAAAGGCTGTCCATATGGGCGTCTGCGTCCAGTCCGGCGCGGTGGCATACCTCATTTGCCACTGTGGGACTGATGCCGGTGTAGGTGAGATAGAGTGCCTTTGAAAGGGGAAGGGAACGGCTGCAGGCATCGGCGAGGATCGTCTGGGGTGTCGCGGTCAGCGGGTCGCATTTTTCCTGTGTATTCGGAATAAAATAGTCCCGGCCGGGCAGCACCTCCCGCACGGAGCTGACTGAGGCGGGAATATGCTTGATGCTGTCAATGATCCGGTCATTTTCATCGCAGAAGATGATATTGCTGTGCTTGCCCATGAGTTCAACAATCAGCCGCTTTTTTCGCAGATCACCCAGCTCGTCCAGATGCTCGATGGTAAAGCAGATGATGCGCTCTAACCCCGGCTGCGTGATGTCCGTGACCCGCCCGTTAGCGATAAATTTGCGCAGCAGCATACAGAAATTTGGTGCCGTCATGGGGCTTGGCTTATTGGTAGCAGTCAGATACACGAAGGGCAGGGAAGCGCTGGCAGAAATGGAGAGGCGGTGCTGTCCGTCGCTGCCCTTGATGGTGAGCATCAGAGCATCGCTTTCCGGCTGTGCGATCTTACTGATGCGCCCGCCTTTTACAGTCTTGTTCAGTTCATTTATAATATTTGCAACGACAATTCCGTCAAAAGCCATGAGAAAAGTCCTCCTTTAAACGTCTTTTCGTGATATTTTAATAGAAATAGTCGTGGAAAGTCAATCATTTGTCTTACTTTTGTCTGTCTTTTTGATGGATTCTAAAAAATTGAGACAGAACGTGGTGTCAGACTCCTTTTGGTGTCTGGCACTGCTTTTTTTTAAAACATTTGACGAATGAAAACATTTGACTTATAATAACGATGATTATGCATACCGAATGGGAGAAAAGGTGATGCAGGGGACAAAGATTTTTCCATGGGGATGATCATTCGTCATGGGTATTGGAGGATTTTATGATAAAAAGTATGACCGGCTTCGGAAGATGCGAGGTGGCAGATGAACAGTGGAAGATGACTGTTGAGATCAAGGCAGTCAATCACCGTTATCTGGATGTCAGTGTCAAGATGCCGAAAAAACTCAGTATTTTTGAAAGCTCGATCCGCAGTGTACTCAAAGAGTATATGGAGCGCGGAAAGGTGGATGTATTTGTTTCCTATGAGGATTTGTCAGAAGCTGGCTATGCCCTGAAATATAATGAGCAGCTGGCAGGACAGTATCTGAATTATCTGAAGCAGATGTCAGAGACCTTTGGTCTTGAGAACGACATCAGAGTCAGTACTCTTTCGCGTTATCCGGACGTATTTGTCATGGAGGAAGAGGACACGGATGAAAAAGAACTGTGGACAGTTTTGGAGAAGGCTGTGCGCGGTGCCTGTGAAAAGTTCGTGGAGGCCCGGATCATCGAGGGTGAACATCTGAAAAATGATTTGATCGACAAACTCACACAGATGAACAGCTATGTGGACTATATCGAACAGCGCTCACCGGAGATCATCTCTGAATACCGCAGCAAATTACAGGCAAAGATTCAGGATCTCCTGGCAGATGCCCAGATCGATGAGAGTCGTATTGCCACCGAGGTGACGCTGTTTGCCGACAAGATCTGTGTGGATGAGGAGATGGTGCGGTTGCGCAGCCATATCAAGGGCATGAAGGATGTACTCATCGCCGGAGGTAGTGTAGGGCGCAAGCTGGATTTTATCGCTCAGGAGATGAACCGTGAGGCGAACACGATCCTGTCAAAATCCAATGATCTGTCCATTTCAGATACCGGTATCAACCTCAAGACTGACATTGAAAAAGTAAGGGAGCAGATACAGAACATTGAATAATTTTATGAACATCGGCTTTGGCAATATCGTCAATGCAGATAAAATTATTGCCATGATCACCCCGGATTCTGCGCCGGCAAAGCGCATGATCCAGAAAGCAAAAGAGGAATCCAGACTGATCGATGCCACACAGGGACGTCGTACCAGAGCAGTGATCTTTACGGAAAATGACCGGGTGATCCTGTCAGCACTGCTTCCGGATACGCTTTCAGGAAGAATGAAAAATCGCAATGACAGCACAGAGGAGGAATAATAATGGAAGCACAGACTGGTATTTTGACCGTTGTATCCGGTTTTTCCGGTTCCGGTAAAGGTACGATCATGAAACGCCTGATGGAAAAATATCCGCAAAATTATGCATTGTCGATCTCGGCAACTACCCGTGCTCCCCGTCCGGGAGAGGAAGACGGCCGCGAGTATTTTTTCCGGTCAGTGGAACAGTTTGAGGAAATGATCGAGAAGGATGAGCTGTTAGAGTATGCCAGATACGTGAATAACTATTATGGGACACCAAAGTCATATGTGCAGGAACAGCTTGCAAAGGGTAAGGATGTCATTCTTGAGATTGAGATACAGGGTGCGTTAAAGATCAAGGAGAAATACCCTGATACCGTGCTTCTTTTTGTAACACCGCCCAATTTTGAGGTGTTAAAGAACCGTCTGGTCGGCAGAGCAACAGAATCGCCGCAGGTTGTTCACGAAAGACTTTGCCGTGCAGGTGAAGAATGCGCAGGCGTGGAGGCATATGATTACCTGATCGTCAATGACGAGCTGGAAGCATGTGTGGAGCAGGTTCATTCCATTTTACAGAATGAACATACAAAGATATTTAGAAATGAAGGATTTATCAATCAAATAAAAGCAGAATTAGCAGATTATGCGAAAGGAGAATAATTATGATCCATCCGTCTTATGTAGAACTGATGAAAGTTGTAAACAATACCACTGAGGTTGGCGAGGAGCCGGTTGTCAATAGCCGTTACTCTATCGTGATCGCTGCTGCAAAGCGCGCACGCCAGCTGATCGCAGGTGATGAGCCTCTGGTAGCACACGCAAATGGCAAAAAGCCTCTTTCCACCGCAGTACAGGAGATTTATGAGGGCAAGGTAAAGATTCTTGGTGAGAATGAGGAAGAAGATGTTGTTCCTGTGAGTGCAGCTACAGATGAACTGGTAGCAGATACCGGCGAAGCAGAAGGTACACTGGCAGAAGAATAATCGGGAGTGAGGAGCCGGAGCAGCACAGTTTCGGCTTTTTCCTTTATAAATACAGGAGTATACATGAATATATTATTTATTTCACTTGGCTGTGA
>JALFNQ010000256.1 GCA_022773965.1 Lachnospiraceae bacterium | reverse complement strand
CCTGATATGCTCCCTTCTAGGTAGACAAGTGAAATAATAAAAACTTGTCACTTAGGAGGGAGCATATTTTATGTCTAAAAGAAAAGTATCTGTTGAGGATAAGACATATGCTGTAAATCTATATCTGGATGGAAAAGAAAGCCAACGGCGACTTGCCGATATGTTTGATGTAAGTCTTGCATCTGTCCAACAATGGATTCGAAACTATGAATCTATGGGAGTAAATGCATTCACATTGAAAGGGAATAAAAAATATTCCAAAGAATTGAAACAACAAGCAGTCTTAGATTATTTAGCAGGCCATGGTTCTCAAAATGATATTTGCAAAAAATACGGGATCCGTTCAAAAGGTAAGTTACAAACTTGGATAAAGAAGTATAATGGTCATGAAGAATTAAAATCTTCTGGAACAGGAGGAAGCATTGTCATGACCAAAGGAAGAAAAACCACTTTTGAAGAACGGGTTGAAATAGTACAGTATTGTATCGCACATGATCGTAATTATGCCCAAACAGCAGAACAATATCAGGTGTCCTATCAACAGGCTCGCAATTATATAGTCAAATATGAAGCTGGTGGAGTGGAAGCTTTAAGAGATAACCGTGGCAAACGAAAACGTCCCGATGAGATGAGTGAATTAGAAAAGCTGCGTGCTGAAGTTAAAATTTTAAAAGCAGAGAAAGAACGTGCTGAAATGGAGGCATCTTTTTTAAAAAAACTCGAAGAAATAGAGAGGAGGCGGGGCTAAGCCTGGTCCGTCATGAACATATATATCAGGCAATCAAAGAAGAACATGAAGATCATAATTATTCAGTTGCTGCACTTTGTAAACTTGGTAATGTTTCTAGAGCAGCTTATTATAAATGGCTACACAGAGAAATTCCTAAAAGTGAGCAAAAGAATAGGTTTATTGCTGATGAGATAGAAAAGATTCATACAGACTCACCGGATAAAGGCTATCGAAGAATCAGAGATGATTTGGAACGATATCATGGTATTGATGTAAACGATAAAATACTATAATTTAAAACAATGCAAAAAATCGCCAACCCCAAGTAAAATCAAGGGATACAGCGATTTTTTTATTTTGTAACTGTCAAATACGGGATTATACTCTCTTCCCCAAAGTCCTGTCAAATCATCCCCGTCCGTTCTCCTCGTGTGTCACCTTTTCCAGCATCTCCACAGATAAAATTTTTGGAATATTGATAGCAAATAAGGTGACCGCCGTCGCAACCGAGATAATATCTGCAACCGGTTCTGCATAATATACTCCCATAACACCCCAGAAATGCGGGAAAATCAGTGCCAACGGAATTAACAGGACCACTTTTCTCAGCAGTGCGATACACAGTGAGATTTTTGCCTGTCCCAGTCCAAGAAAGGAACTCTGCACGCCGCTTTGTGCACCAAAGACCGTCATTCCCGCCATATAAACAGGAAGTACTTTTTTTACTATTTTGATCAGTTCTGCATCATTCGTAAACATTCCCGCAAACACTCCCGGATACAGCATGGTAAACACCACATAAATCAGGGAAGCGGATAAGGTAACTGTCAGCATCAGCCGGATCGTCTTTTTTACCCGGTCAAACTGTCCCGCTCCGAAATTGTAGCTGATGATCGGCTGTATCCCGCTGGTGAATCCGCCAATCGGAACAAAGACCAGCTGCAATACACTTTGCAGGATCGTCATGGATCCCACATACAGATCTCCTCCGTAAACCTGTAATCCGTGATTCATTACGATCGTGATCGCACTTTCTGTGGCAGACATGATAAACGGGGAGATTCCCAGTGCAAGGATGAATGCAAGAATGGATCGATCCGGTTTCAGTTCCGTAAATTTCAGCCGGATCTCCGATTGCTCCGACACCAGAAAACGGACAACCCACGCGGCACTCAGTGCCTGAGAAATAACCGTGGCTACTGCTGCTCCAACTACTCCCAGATGAAACACAAAAATCAGAATCGGATCCAGGACAATATTAGCAATCGCCCCGATCAGCACCGACATCATCGCTGTACGCGCATGCCCCTGGCAGCTGATAAATGTATTCAGTCCAACTGCCAGTTCCACAAATACCGTTCCGATCAGATATACGGTAATATATGCAGATGAATAAGAAATCGTATGAGCACTCGCCCCAAAAAGATATAACAACGGACATTTGAAGATCAGAAACAATGCCATCAGAATCACCGAAAAGAACAACAACAGTGATGTAGAATTGCCCAGAATCTTTTCCGCACGTTTTTTATTTCCCTGTCCAAGTGCAATTGCTGCCAGCGGCGCGCCGCCTCCATTGGTAAATCCTGCAAATGCAGAAATAATCGTAATAATCGGAAATGTCACACCAACCCCGGTCAGTGCCGCCGCGCCCACTCCCGGAATACGCCCGATATAGATTCTGTCCACGATGTTATACAGCACATTTACAATCTGCGCCAACACCGACGGCAATGCCAGTTCCAGCATCAGTTTGCCGATTTTCTCCGTCCCCAAACGGTTTCCTGCTTCAGTTTTCATTGTAATCCCCCAATACTTTTAGCGAAAAAAAGGGAGAAGATTTCTTCTCTCCACTTTTTAGTATTCGCTTTTCTTTATACTATACCGTATTTATTTAAAAATCAATATCTTTTGCCTTTATTTCGCGGATTCTTCGATTGGAAGCAGAATACCGGACGCATACGCTCCGCCTCTGTGGATCGTGATATGCGCTTTCTGTCTTGTTTCACTGTTAAATCCTTCCCTGGTGTTACTGTTCGGGAACATAAAATTCTTGGCTCCGGAAGTAATCGTTACACGCATACGATGTCCCGGAAGAAAGATATTGGACAGTTTAGTCGTCCGGATCGTTATCTTATAGATTTTGTCCGATTCCAGATATTCCGGATGTTCAAAACCATTGCGGTATTTTACCCCGATCATTCCATAGGTCAGAATATCCGACCGTTTTTCTTCCTCTGTGTAATCTTCCGGTACTTCCAGCTCATTTTGGGACATATCGACGATATGCACGGCCGGATTTTCCGGATCATAATCGTATTCATCCATTCCGTCTTTTTGTGGAATCGTTACCGTCAGCACACCGTTTCCACAGGAATCACCTGTTCCGCAGGCACCTTTTTCCTCCGGATTTTCCGCTGCTGCATCTGTCGTCTTACAATGCGCGCCGTCCAGATAAAACATTTTTCCGGAAACAGTTTCAACAGGCCAGCTCATCTCTGATTTTTTTGTCTCTTTTGCTCTGGCATACAGCGTCTGAAGCATCGTCTCCGGTACGCCTGTTACATCTACTTTTTCCTTCATTGTGTGTATCCTTCTTTCACTGATTTTCTTCTTTTATCGATTTGCCCCATACTGTGATCTTCTGCTGCTTTCCCATTTTTATTGCAGTATAGAGGTTAGTAATTTCTAACTCCATTTTTTAAAATAAACCGTGTGAAATTTTCCTGTATATCCACACGGTTTATTCTTACCTGTTCTCAGTATAACACTCTGGAAATTGCATAACAAGAACATCTTATTATTCTCTGATACATTCCACATACATCAGTGTGATCCTTGCCGGACAACTTTTCTTATATTGTACCCTCCAGCCATTTTGTCCGAGCCAGGAAAGGTATTCCTCACCGCTCCACTGATGTTCAAACGTAATCCCGGCGATCCTTAGAATTCCCGACCAGAGGCAGCTGATAATTCCTGACTGATGAGACACAAAATTCGGTGCAATCAGCAGTCCATCTTCTTTTAATACACGCTCAATCTCTTTCAAAGCTTTCTCCGGTTCCGGCATAACGTGTAATGCGTTGGCTATCAATACCACATCAAAAGAATGGTTCTCATAAGGAAGATCTGTCGCATCCGCAACTTCAAAAATCAGATTATCCACACATTTTCCCTTTTGGGCTTCCCGGATCATTCCTTCCGAATAATCGGTAGCCACCATCCGTTTCGCCGCATACGCCACATGCTTCGCCAAAAGCCCCGGTCCCGTTGCAAGTTCCAGAACTTCCTTGTTCTGAATCTTTGTCGGGATTCTGTCGTACATGAACTTGTAATATTTGTAATCGGCTCTCATGGCTTTCTCGTAAATGGGGGCATATAAATCCCATATTTTCTTTTTCATTTTATACCATTGTTCTCCTAAAAATTGTCAACGAGTCGAGTAGACTAAGACCTCTCAATCTTAGCCCCTCACAGATCCGTACGTGCGGCTTTCCTGCATACGGCTCCTCATAGTAACATTCGCTTCAATATAGACAATAGTACGTTTTAGGTTTTGCTAACGGGTAATACTTAAGCATTTCCACAAATCCATTCCATGTATATGCCCGTCTACAACCTCTCCGATTCATGGCTTTGAATAGAAACTGTTGTACTCTATGCAGGAATGTTGTTATCTTCCGAAAATTCCATGTAACACC
>JALFNQ010000221.1 GCA_022773965.1 Lachnospiraceae bacterium | reverse complement strand
AAAACCTTGAAAAAAATATACAACAGCCTCGTGCTGGCGTTTGCGATGTATTCAAAAATACCAACACCAAAGGCTGACTGGGAAAAAGAAAATATGCGTTATGTGCTGTGCTGCTTTCCGCTGGTGGGAGTGGTGATCGGTGCGCTTGTCTGTGGATGGGGATGGCTCTCCGCGCGGCTTTCCATTGGAGTTTTGCTGCGGACAGCGGTGTATGTGCTCATTCCGGTGCTTGTCACCGGAGGGATCCATTTGGACGGATTTCTGGATACATGTGATGCGCTTCATTCTTATGCCGAGAAGGAGTGCAAGCTGGAAATATTAAAGGATCCGCATGCAGGAGCATTTGCGATCATCTGCGGGATCAGTTTGTTTGTACTTAATTTCGGACTGTGGTCGGAGTTGTCCATGCACGGCGTGCGCAGCCTGGCTTTCGGATTTGTCATCAGCCGATGTCTGAGTGGCTGGTCGGTGGCTATCTTTCCATGTGCGAAGGATACCGGGTTGGCGGCGACATTCCAGAATGCGTCACATCGTCATGTGGTCGGTGTGATTTGTAGTGTGGAGCTGCTTTTGATACTGGTGGCAGCGTTTTTCATAGAGCCCTTCGGGGCAGCCTGCATGCTTGCCGCAGCTTTTTTGGCGATGGTGTGGTATTATTTTATGTCACGGAGACAGTTTGGCGGGATCACCGGGGATCTGGCGGGATGGTTTTTGCAAATGTGTGAGTGCCTGATGGCAGTGGCAGTTGTGATAGGAGATCTGTTATGGTTTTAGTGGTTGGTGGAATGCATCAGGGAAAATATGTGTTTGCGAGATCATTGTCGGAGGATGTGGTAAAGGATCTGCATACGGAGATCCGAAGGTGCATGGAAGGCGGGGAAGACCCGTGGGCGCTGGCAGAGCAGGTGCGCTCCTCACATCCGCAGGGTGTCATTACGATGGCGGAGCTTGGCTGTGGACTCATTCCTGCGGATGCGTTTGAACGTGATTATCGTGAGGCGGTGGGGCGCATTTCCTGTGAGCTTGCGAAGCATGCGGATGCGGTGTACCGTGTCTGCTGCGGGATAGCGGTGCGGCTAAAATGATAAGGATATAGCCGAAAGGATACCGACATAGATCAAATGCTATTGCTATAGTTGAGATAAACTGAAAAAGTTGAATGGCTGCGAGGCATAAATCTGTTCTGAAAAAGACGCTTCAGAGTTGCCAAGGGTATTTAACCATGATTGCAATTTATGATAAAGGAAAAAGAACGTTCGAAAGAATAAAACTTGTAATAATATAAGGAAAATGGACATGGGAAAAATGATATTTTACAGACTGCTTGCAATCGCGATCGCAGGCATTTTAGACCAGATATTTGGTGATCCCCGTGTGGCATGGCATCCGATCTGCCTGATCGGAAATCTAATTAGCTGGACGGAAAAATGGACACGTCCGCTGTTTCCAAAGACGAAAAGTGGTGAGCGCGCAGCGGGTGTGTATCTGGTCGTTTTTGTGTTGCTGATTGCCACGGCGGTGCCCGTTGCTATTACGTTGGGACTGTATCATCTGCACTGGTTTGCCGGTGTTCTGGCGGAGAGCGTACTGTTATATTTTACATTTGCCGCAAGATCACTGGAGCAGGAGAGCATGGTGGTATCTCATGCACTGGAGGGCGAGGGGCTGGATGCCGGAAGAAAGGCGGTTTCCATGATCGTCGGCAGAGACACGAAAAAGCTTACGGAGGCAGGCGTGATCAAAGCGGCAGTAGAAACCGTGGCAGAAAATACATCGGACGGCGTGATCGCACCGCTATTTTATGCATTTGTGGGCGGAGCACCCCTTGCATATTTTTACAAGGCGGTTAACACGATGGACTCCATGGTGGGCTATAAAAATGACCGCTATCAGTATTATGGTACGGCGGCAGCGCGGCTGGATGATCTGGTAAATCTGATCCCGGCACGGTTGTCGGCGCTGCTGATGATGATATCCTACGAATTTGTGATCACATTTCAAAATAGATCAGAGCAGAGGAATGTGGACCGGAAGGAGAAGCTTTCTCAAAAAAGCCGATTGTGGCAGGGCGTGCAAAAGCGCTCTTTGCGTGATGTGTGGAGGATCTACCGCAGAGATTGTCACGCCCATGCAAGCCCCAATTCGGCACAGACGGAAAGTGTCATGGCAGGGGCACTCGGCGTGCAGTTGGCGGGTGATGCCAGCTATTTCGGTGTCGTGCATCATAAGCCGACGATCGGAGATGACCTGCGCCCGGTGGAGCACGCAGACATTGAGCGTGCTGTCATGCTGATGAAGGCAACGGCAATGTTCGGATGGTTGCTGACACTGATCGTACTTGCCCTATTGACGTAAAAAAATGCGCGAAAGAAGGTACTTCATTGTGCGAAGCAAGAGCATACACGGCGGAGATATTTACAGAAATCCCGGGGTTTTGGATTTCTCGGCAAATTGTAATTGTTTTGGGATGCCTGCATCTGTGCGGGAGGCAGCCATGCGAGGAGTGCAGTGTGCGGATGTCTATCCCGACCCGGAGTGGGAGACGCTGCGGGAGGCAATCGCGGACTATGAGGGCGTAAAAGCCACGCAGATTTTGTGCGGCAACGGTGCATCGGAGCTGTTGCTGGCACTGGCGGAGGCTTTGCAGCCAAGACATGCGCTGTTAGTGGCGCCTTGTTTTTTGGAATATGAGCGTGTGCTCGCAGCGGTGGGGGCACAGATCGAGTGGCAGGTGTTATCGGAAAAAAATGGTTATCTTCCGGGAGCAGTTTTTTTGGATGTGCTCAAACAGACAGACGCGGACATGGTGATCCTGAGCAATCCGAACAATCCCATAGGATCATTACTTTCGCCGGAGTATGTGGAGCAGATTGTCGCGCTGACCCGGACGCGTGGGATCATGCTTGTAATGGACGAGTGCTTTTTGGATTTTTTAGAAGCACCGGAGCAGTATAGTGTAAAACAATATTTAGATTCAGACAGTCATCTGATCGTGCTGAAGGCATTCACAAAGACCTTTGCCTGTGCGGGACTGCGGATCGGGTATCTCCTGTGTGCAGATCAGGAGATTTTATGCAAGTGCAAAAGACACCTGCCAGAGTGGAATGTGTCGCTTCCGGCGAGCTATGCGGGTATCGCGGCGACGAAAGAGCGGGCGTGGCTGCGGGAGACGGCGGAAAGAATCCGCACGGAGCGGGAATGGCTGCGGGAGAGACTGACAGAACTAGGATACCGGGTGTTCCCGGGGGCTGCAAACTTTCTCTTTTTTACAGGAAAAGAAGGGTTGTATGAGCATTGCCTGTCCCATAACATTCTGATTCGGGATTGCAGCAATTACCGCGGGCTGGATGCAGGTGCTTACCGCGTGTGTGTGCGCAGGCGCGAAGAGAATGAACGTCTGCTGCAGGCAATCAGGAGCGGAAACGCGTAGGTCTGCAGTCTGTTCCGGTCGGTTCTAAGCAGATTTCTACTTTATGCCTGACACCCCATTGCTGAAGACGGTTTTGGTGGGTTTTGGCATCATATTTATAAGGGTATTGAGCAGATATGAAATCGGGAATATAGAAAAATGAATTTGTTATAAGGAGTATGATATGGCAAAAAATATCATGATCCAGGGCACGATGTCCGGAGCTGGGAAGAGTCTTCTGGTGGCAGGTCTGTGCCGGATCTTTCATCAGGATGGTTACCGGGTGGCACCCTTTAAATCACAGAATATGGCGCTCAATTCCTTTATCACGAAGGAGGGACTGGAGATGGGACGCGCGCAGGTCGTGCAGGCACAGGCCGCCGGGATCGAGCCCTCCGTGCGCATGAATCCGATCCTGCTAAAGCCCATGAGCGATGTGGGATCGCAAGTGATCGTAAACGGTGAGGTGCGTGGCAATATGAGTGCCAGAGACTATTTTGCATACAAAAAAAGTCTGCTTCCCGATATTCAAAGAGCCTACGATTCTCTGGCAGCAGAAAACGATATCATCGTGATCGAGGGCGCGGGATCGCCGGCAGAGATTAATTTAAAGGAAAATGATATCGTAAATATGGGTATGGCAGAATTGGCAGATGCTCCGGTGCTTTTGGTAGGAGATATTGACCGGGGCGGCGTGTTCGCACAGCTCGTGGGAACGGTTGCATTATTAGAGCTGGAGGAGCGAAAACGCGTCAAGGGCCTGGTGATCAATAAGTTTCGCGGAGATAAAACGATTCTTGATCCGGGCATCGAGCAGCTAAAGCAGTTTTGTGATATTCCGGTTGTGGGTGTGACACCTTATCTGAAGATCGATATCGAGGATGAGGATTCGCTTTCCGAGCGGCTTGATAGCCAGAAAAAGGAAGGAATGTTTGATGTGGCAGTGATCCGTTTGCCGCACATGTCAAATTTTACGGATTTTCTGGTGCTGGAGCATGACACGAGGATCGGGCTTCGTTATGTAGAACAACCGTCCAGGCTGGGTACGCCGGATCTGATCCTTCTTCCGGGTACGAAAAATACAATGGATGATCTGTGGTGGATGCGAACCTCTGGTATGGAGGCTGCCTTGCGAAAAGCACATGCGGATGGCAGTATTTTATTTGGCATTTGTGGTGGTTATCAGATGCTTGGAAAACGTCTGTCTGATCCGGCGCATGTGGAGGCAGGCGGTGAACTGGCGGGACTTGGATTCCTGCCGATGCAGACGGTTTTTACAAAGGAAAAAACGAGAACGCAGGTGCGCGGACAGATCAGACAGATCGAAGGGGCATTGGCTGGACTTTCCGGTTGTGAGATCGAGGGCTATGAGATTCATATGGGAGAAACGACCCTGTGTCATGGAAAAGAGACAGATTCCGGGAATAACGTAGATGCAGCTTTGGTGAAAGCATCACATTCTGCTCAGATGGCTGGGATCCGGGAGTTCATGATGCTGACGGATGAGCTGACTGGTGAAACAAAGACTGATGGAGCGTTTACGGAAAACGTCTATGGTACTTATGTGCACGGTTTTTTTGATGCAGAAGGCGTGCTTCCGGCGCTTGTGCAGTCGTTTGCAGTGCGGCGTGGCATTGATCTAGATCAGGTTGAAGGACTTTCGCTGGCAGCATACCGCGAACAGCAGCTTGACCTGCTGGCAGCAGCACTCAGGGAGCATCTGGATATGGAGTATATATACCAAATCATGGGTTTTTAATATCCAGTCTATCCTTTTGGCTAGTTTGCTTTTCTATTCTGTTCGGATATAATGTTTGATGAGTAACGATGAAATAATATTTGATCATTATAAATAACAAGTCACGATATACATGAAAAACTCATGGGGAAGGACGATTCCATGTCTGAGAAAAAAGTGAAGCGTCCCGCAGTGGATGAGTGCTATGTGCGTCCACAGGCGGCATGGGAAAAGATGAAGGCGGCACAGAATACAAGGCAGACGGTCTATCTTTATGGTACAACGGGGAGCGGAAAGACTTCCCTTGTGGCAGATTTTCTGGGCAGAAAACGCTATTATTATATCACTATGGCAGATACCGGAATTGAAGAGGCCATGGAAATGGTGCCGGAAAGCACGGATGTGCAGACGATCTTTGTCATTGATGATCTGTATCTGCTGGAAACAGAGGAAGATCGGAGTGCCTGCGGACAACTGATCGAAGCCCTGAGCGGCAGGCGGGATGTGTGGCTGATCCTGATTTCCAGAGCGCCGATGCCAAGATGGCTGAAGCCCATGGCAGTTCGGCATATTTTTGTGCCAATCAGTGAGGACGAACTGAGGCTGACAGAGAAAGAGCAGGAGCTATATCTGGAAAAATGGGAGTTATCCCTCACGGAGGCTACATGCAGAAAAATTTGGGAGCTGGGAAATGGTCATCCGCTCTTTCTTCGGATAGCGGCGATGAGATTAAAGGGCATTTCGAAGGAAGAGGCAGCAAAGGATCGGGTAGGGGCAGAGCTTCGGCTGATCGAGGAGGCATGTGGAGATCTGGGGGATTATCTTGAGGTCTATGTGTACGACCAGTGGAATGTGGAACTGCAGGAATTTTTAGAGGCAATGAGCGTGGTAGAACAGTTCGACCTGCAGATGGCACAGCAGATTACAAAGAAAAAAGAGGTGGGAAAGCTTATCCGGCAGGCAAAGGAGACGGGGAATTTCCTGATGGAACGAACGGAAAATGATCAGATCGTCTATGAATTTATTGAATCGTTGAAACTGTCCATGCGCCGGAGGCTGGCAGAAAAATATTCGCAGGACTATATTTGCGGGCTGTATCACAGTGCGGGAAATCGCTATGAGATCGAGGGAAATGTTTCGGAAGCGCTCCGCATGTATGAAATGTGCCACGATGAGGAGGGAATATCCCGTATTCTCATCGAAAACATGAGAAGAAATCCCTCCACAGGTCAGTATTTTGAGCTGAGGCACTATTATCTGTCACTTTCAGAGGATAAGATCAGGGAGAGCGTGGAACTGATGGCCGGCATGAGCATGCTGCAGTCTATGCTATTCAATGAGGAGGAGAGTGAGCGTTGGTATCAGGAACTGTCCTCCTATGCAAAAACAAAGACCGGAGGGCAGAAGCGGGCGGCAGAGACCAGGCTTTTATGTCTGGATATCGGCTTGCCCCACAGAGGAAGCGTTTGTCTGGCTAATCTGCTAAAACATGCAGGGACGCTTGTCATGGAGCGAAAACTGGTGCTTCCAGAGCTTTCCGTCACGAGCAACCTGCCATCCATGATGAATGGAGGAAAGGATTTTTGTGAATGGAGCCGGCGTGATAAAGAGCTGGCGAAGAGCATCGGAAAAGCCAGCAGTCTTGCTCTCGGGAAATATGGAAAAGGTCTGGTCAACCTTGCCCTTGCAGAGAGTCTTTTTGAGAAGGGCGGGGATGATTATGAGGTGGCATCGCTGGCGGGAAGCGGAAGAATGCAGGCAGAGAGCGGTGGAAAGCTGGAGCAGGTCTTTGTGGCAGTCGGAATATTGACGCAGTTATTGATGCTGAATAACCGCATGGATGATGCGCGGGATATGATGGAGAGCTTTTGGCATCTGGCAGAGCAGAAGGCACCCAACCTGTTGCCCAATATCCGGGCTATGTCGGTGAGGATGGATTTGTACACTGGAAGGATCAGTGAGGCCTATGGGTGGCTTGCACAAGCACCTGACGAGGACGAAGCCTTTAATGGAATGGAACGATATCGTTATCTCACGAAGGTGCGCGTGTATCTGTCTGCCGGAAAGAAAGAAAAAGCGTTGCTTTTACTGGATAAAATGCGTTTTTATGCGGAAAAAATGCACCGCACATACATCGCAATAGAAGTAAGGATACTGGCTGCGATCGTCCTGTACCGGATTGGAAAGGACGATTGGCAGGAAAAGCTGCAGGAGGCAGTGACCATGGCGGAGGATTATCATTTTGTACGGATTTTGACACGGGAAGGCGCGGCGCTCTGGGAGCTTATAAAGTCCGGGACTGTAACGTGGCAGGATCCGGCATTCAAAAAGCAGGTCATGGAGGAATGTGAGCAGATGGCAGGCTTTTATCCGGCATACCTCAGGGAAAAACAGGAGGGAAATGTAATCCTCAGCGATAAGGCACTGAAGATCCTGCGGCTGCAGGCAGAGGGCTTGTCTATCGAGGAGATCGCGGCTCAGCTGTGTCTGTCGAAGGCTGGTGTGAAATATTATAACAAGGAGACCTACAAAAAGCTCGGTGTCAGTAACAAGGCTGCCGCGCTGACGGAGGCAAGAAACAGGAGGTTGTTGTGATATGATAAAGAAGTATCATAAGGTTATATTATGGACAATCTTTTTTGTACAGCTGGCATTGATCGTAATTGTGCTTCAGACGGCGAAGGTGGATGATGTAACACTGGCAAAAGGAGAGGTACAGCCTTTTAACACCGGCTGGGTACTTGTCAGAGAAGATGGCACGGAGACCGATCTGGAGAAATTACCCTATAATACCGTCAGTCGGCCGAATGAAAAGATTGTCATCAAAAATACGATCCCAAGAGAGTGTATGGGAAAAACGATGACCTTTCTGGCTGCTGATAAAACACTAAAAATTACGGTCGATGGAGAGGAAATCTATACCTTTGGGGTGAACGATAAGAGATTGTTCGGACGAACGCCCGGCAGTGTCATTGTATTTGCTGATATACCAGAAGACTGTGAAGCGGGGGAAATACAGATTGAAATGTGTTCACCCTACGCGGATTATGCAACATATTTAACAGAGATATCCGTAGCCGCCAGAGATGTGGCAATTCTGAATTTCTTAAAACAGAAAGCATGGGGTATTGTGTTATCGATGATGATTCTGATCAGTGCAGTGATGTTTCTGGTGCTGGCAGTGATGCAGCAAATATCCATCCGAAAGATCGGCGGTGTGCAATATCTCGGCATCTATCTGCTGCTTATGAGTATTTATTATGTGATAGAGACCAAAGTGCCGGAAGTGTTTTATGGAAATCAGACGTTATACTCGAATCTGATTTTTATCATCCTGATGACAGCACCTCTGTTTCTGGAAGCTTATTGTTATCATGCGATACCTGAAATGTCGCGGGTTATGATGACGGCTATGGTGATATCCATAGTAAATATGCTGGTTCAGCTGATCCTCCAGATCGGAGGATGGGTGGATTTTATGGATATGTCAGTTGCCTCCCATGCGATTATTTTGATGCTGATTTTTGCAAACGTGGTAACATTGGGAAGAATTGCTGGCAAGGAGAAAAGCCTGGAGAATCTGCTTCACTTTTTTGGAATCAGCTGTATGATGGTCAGCGTACTGATCGATCTTTTGCGAAACTATACGATAAAGGTGGGCGATCTGGGAATGGCCAGCAGATACGGGGTATGTATTTTTTCTATCTGCACGCTGATCACCTATATGCGGAAAATGATGCAGGAGCATGTGAAATTCGTTGAGAAGGCAAAAAATGATGCCATTGCAGCGAATGTGGCAAAAAGCCAGTTTCTGGCGAATATGTCCCATGAGATCCGGACACCGATCAATGGAATCATCGGTATGGATGCCATGCTTTTAAAAAATTGTGACAAATGTGATCCGGAAGAGATCCGGGAGTATGCTGTAAATATTCAAAGTGCCAGCCAGACGCTGCTGGCGATCATCAATGATATACTGGATATTTCTAAAATCGAATCCGGAAAAATGGAGATTATTCCGGTGGAGTATGAATTATTTTCTGTTTTGAATGACTGTTATCACATGGCGAAGGCCCGGGCAGATGCGAAGGATCTGGATTTCAGGATGGAGATTGATGCAAATGTGCCTTCTGTGCTTTATGGTGATGAGGTTCGTATCAGACAGATCATCAATAACTTTTTGTCAAATGCGGTGAAATATACGAGTGAAGGTCATGTGATCCTTCGTCTGGGATATGAGCAGCAAAGAGGAAATCATCTTCTTCTGAAGATAGAGGTGGAGGACAGCGGTATCGGTATCAGGAAAACAGATATGAACCGGCTGTTTTTGAATTTTACAAGGGTCGATGAACAGAAAAACCGCAATATTCAGGGAACCGGACTGGGGCTTAGTCTGACCAAAAATCTTGTTCAGCTGATGGGCGGAGAGATCCGGGTTACGAGTGAGTATGGGAAGGGCTCCGTTTTCACTGCTTTGATTCCACAGAAGATCGTAAATGCAGAGCAAATGGGCGATTTTGCACAGAAATATCAGCAATATATCTGTGCGGCGGAGAAAAAACAGCGTATCCTGCTGGCACCGAAAGCAAAAATTCTGGTGGTCGATGATGTGGAGATGAATCTGAAGGTGGCACAGAATTATATCAGGCAGACCGGTGCCAGGGTGGATCTGGCTCACAGCGGCGAAGAATGTCTGCGAATGGTTCAACAGGAATCGTATGATCTGATCTTCCTTGACCACATGATGCCACAGATGGACGGAGTGGAGACACTGCATGCGATGAAGCAGTCAGACAGTCCTTTCAATAAAAATACACCGGTCATCGCTCTGACGGCCAATGCGATTGCGGGTGCAAAAGAGAAATATCTGGAGGATGGTTTTTTTGATTATCTCTCAAAGCCGATCCGGGAAGAGGAATTGATGGAGCTGCTTCGGAACTATCTGCCGGCTGAGCTGGTGGAAGAGAAGGAGCAATCAGAGCGTGCGCAGGAAGGAAAAAAGGAATACTCAGAGTGTTCCCGGAAAGTAAACATTGTAGATACGGTAGGAACTGCGGAAAACGGAGATACGGCGAAAACTGCCGAAAATCCGGAAAAGGAAGAAACGGTGGAAGCTGCCAAAATTCCGGAAAACGAAGGAATTACTGCAACTGTGAAAAATAAAGGAACTGTAGAAGAATCACTGGCGGGATCCGGAAAAATGCCGCTGGAAGAGCGGTTTCCATATCTCAATACGATGGCGGGGATGACGTACTGTATGAACGAGGAAGATTTTTATCTGGAAATGATTGAAACGTTTATTCAGGAGGACAAAAGAGAAGTATTGAACACCACATTTGAAGAAGAGTCATGGGAGAATTATCAGGTGTATATTCATGCGCTAAAGAGTACATCTCTGACGATTGGGGCAGATGAACTGTCAGGGCATGCAAAAGATCTGGAGCTTGCGGCAAAGGAAGCAAATTATCCGTACATACGAGAGCATCATGCCCAGGTCATGGAAGAGTATGGAGGGTTGATGGAACAATTGGCTATGGACTTAAAGGGGGATTCTCGTGTATAATAAACCAAAGATTACCTGAAAGGAGAAAGACGTGAAAAATAGTAAGAATGATAAGACGATATTAGTGGTGGACGATGATGTCATGAATCTAAAGGTGGCACGGTTTATTCTGGAGCAGGCGGATTATTCTGTGATTACGGTAGCTTCGGGTATGGAGTGCCTGATGACGCTGAAAAGTGAGCAGGTGGATCTGATCCTGCTGGACGTCGAGATGCCGATCATGAACGGTTTACAAACTTTGGAGCGTATCAGAGAATACAGGGAATATGAAAAGATACCAGTGATGTTCCTGACAGCAGATGCCAGTAAAGACACCGTTATGAATGCAGGCAAGCTGGAGGTCGCAGGGTATGTGAAGAAGCCATATGTTCCCCAGGAACTCTTGGAACGGATAGAGAAGATCTTCGAATAGTTCTTTTTCTTCCATAATAAAATTGTAATTTAGTAAGAAATCCGCTATACTGGAAACGGTGTAACTGTGAAGCTTGTGCTGAACAGGTATCTGGTATAGCGGATTTTTTCAGGATGCGTCCACAGGCGGTAAAAAAAGTAATAACAGGGATTTAGATAAATGAAACTACAAATGATTGGAATTGACCACAGCACAGCGTCTGTAGAGGTGCGTGAGAGATATGCTTTTACAAGTGCAGCGGTGCGTGCGGCCATGCAGAAAATCAAACAGGAATCTGAAGCAGTGCATGGAATCAGGGGGTGTTTGATTCTTTCTACCTGCAACCGGATGGAGCTTTACGTGAGTCTCACGCAGGAGGCAAACCCGGATCTGTATGCGCTGATCTGCGATTGGAAGGGACTGGATCCGGGCGCAGAGCGGGCGTTGTTTTATGAAAAAAAGGATCTGGAGGCTGCCCGGCATGTATTTGAACTGGCGTGTGGTCTGTGCTCGCAGATTCTGGGGGAGGATCAGATTTTAACGCAGGTGAAGGATGCGCTGATGCTGGCGCGGGAGGAGGCTGCCACGGATCACTGTATCGAAGTGCTGTTTCGACAGGCAATTACGGCTGCAAAGGAAATGAAGAGCAGCATGACATTTGAAAAAGGAAACCGCTCTGCGGCGACTGTTGCGATTCGGCAACTGCGTAAGGAAGGTGCAGAGTTTTCCCGCAAACAGGCACTGGTTATTGGAAATGGAATGATGGGCAAGCTGACTGCACAGGCGCTTATGGAGGCAGGGGCACAGGTGACAGTCACGGTGCGTCAGTACCATAGTGGTATCGTGGATATTCCGGAGGGTGCTTCCCGTGTGAACTACGGAGAACGGTATGAGAAGCTGGCAGGATCAGACTATATCTTTTCTGCGACAGCCAGCCCGAATCTGACGATCAGGCCGGAGCGGATGACCGGAATGCAGCTGGATGGAAAAATATTTGTGGATCTGGCCGTGCCAAGGGATATTGATCCGGAGGTGGGAAACCTGCCCGGTGTGCGTCTCTTTGGTATGGATGATCTGGATATGGAACAGCTATCGGAAGAACAGAAGGAGCAGCAGGCACAGGCGCAGGCGAAAATATCGGCTGCCCTGGCAGAATTTGAGCGTTTTTTCTGCGCTCGTGATCTGATTCCGCGGATCACAAAATATGCAGGTGAGATGGCGGATGATCTGTGGGGACGAATGCGAAAGGACTGCATTGGACTTGAAGAGGAGCAGCGCGAAAATGTGGAGCAGGCAGTGAAGCGAAGCGGAAGCAAAGTGGCGGCGCATATTTTATTTGCATTGCGTGATGGATTGGATGCAGATACGTTTGCGCGCTGTATGCAGGCGCTGGAAAAAAAACAATGATTATTTGGGTGAAACAGAATGAAAAATATACAATTCGAACAGCTGGCGCCAGATGAGATCGAGCAGCGCAGCTTTGAGATCATTACACAGGAGCTGGGCGGGCGCATATTTGATCCGCTGCAGGAACCGATCATCAAGCGGGTGATCCATACAACAGCGGATTTTGATTATGCGGATCAGCTGGTGTTTTCGCCGGGGGTCGTGGAGCATGCCCACAGGCTGCTGCAAAGTGGAGCATGTATTGTCACAGACACAAAGATGGCAATGTCAGGAATCAATCAAACGGCTCTTTCCAAGCTGGGCGCGGAGGTATATAATTTTATTTCGGATGCCGGTGTGGCAGATGAGGCAAAGCGAAGAGGCGAGACGCGTTCTGCGGTTGCCATGGAAAAGGCGGCAAGGCTTAAGCGGCCTACGATCTTTGCCATCGGAAATGCGCCTACAGCGCTGATCCGACTCTATGAAATGATGGAAAAAGACGGTTTTTTGCCGGGAATGATCATCGGCGTTCCGGTTGGATTTGTCAATGTGGTACAGGCGAAGGAGCTGATTCTGTCAGCGGATGTGCCATCCATTGTCGCCCGGGGGCGAAAGGGCGGCTCAAATGTGGCGGCGGCCATCGTGAATGCGCTGATGTATCAGTTGACGCGATAAGTGATTGGGAATAAGCAGGGGAAAACATGAATAAAAAAGAACAGACATATCAGTATTTTCCATTTTATGTGAAGATGGATGGAATGCATATCGTTATATTTGGTGCAGGAGTGGTTGCAGCCAGACGCGCAGAGGCACTTGTAAAGACGCCGTGTCGGCTGACGGTGATTGCACCGGAGTGCGGGGAGGAGATGAAAGCGCTTCTTGCCGGGCGCGGAGACTGCATCACTTACGTGAAGGATGTTTATCGCGCCGGATGTCTCATGGATGAGGATATGGATGCGGTGATCGCAGCTACCGATGATCCTGCTGTAAATGATGCAATTTACAGAGAATGCCGTCACCGGGAGCTATATGTGAATGTGGCAAGCGACCATACAAAGTGCAGCTTTTACTTTCCGGCGACGCTGGAAACGGAGGAGGGGCTTTTACTGGCGATCGCCTCCGGTCAGGCGACAGATGAGACACACCAGAAGGTAAAGGAAATGCGCGAAAAATTACAACGGGAGCTGGGAGCAAAAGCGTGATGAAAAAAACATTTCGGATCGGCAGCAGGGAGAGTGTGCTGGCAGTGGCGCAGGCGCAGTGTCTGATCAATTATATGGAGAAGCATTGCCCGGGGATCAGGCCGGAGCTGGTTACGATGAAGACTACCGGAGACCGGATCTTAGACCGCACCTTAGATCAAGTGGGCGGCAAGGGTCTGTTTGTGAAGGAGCTGGAGCAGGCACTCATTGACGGACGCATTGATGCGTGTGTGCATTCTTTAAAGGATGTGCCAATGGAGGTATCAGAAAAATTGCCGATCATCGGTTATTCCGCCAGGGAAGACATGCGTGATGTGCTCGTTCTGCCGAAAGGAGTGACTGTGTGGGATCGCGAAAAGCCGGTGGGCACATCCAGCATGCGAAGAACGATGCAATTGCACAAATTATATCCTGAGTTAGAGATACGTCCGGTGAGGGGCAATGTGCTGACAAGGCTGAAAAAGCTGGATGATGGGGAATACGGTGCGCTGATCCTTGCGGCAGCAGGACTGAAACGTCTGCATCTGGAGGAGCGGATCACACGTTATTTTGAACCGGAGGAGCTGCTTCCGGCGGCAGGGCAGGGGATTCTTGCGGTACAGGGCAGAGCCGGGGAAGATTATCATTTCCTGGAAGGATTTTTTGATGCTGACAGCTGTGTGGCAGCAGAGGCGGAGCGGGCATTTGTGCGCGAGCTTGACGGAGGCTGCAGCTCACCGATTGCAGCGTATGCACGTGTCAACGGTGAACAGCTGATCTTATTTGGATTTTGTGACACTTATGACGGCAGTTATGCCTGTGAGCGTGCCAGCGGCAGCCGTCATCAGGCAGAACAGACAGGTATTGGACTGGCACGGTATATGAGGGATGGATTATGAGACGATCAGAAGCGCGTGAGAAGGCATTAAGATCCGTGACAACAAAGCATAGCGTTCCAAAGGGGAAGGTCTGGCTGGTAGGTGCAGGACCTTCTGATCCGGGGCTATTCACATTGAAGGGAAGGTCAGTGCTCTCTCAGGCACAAGTCGTTGTCTATGATGCATTGGTGGGCGCAGGTATCCTTAGCATGATCCCGGAGGCGGCGGAGAAGATTTATGTGGGAAAACGTGCCGGAAATCATGCCATGACGCAGGATGAGATCAATGAATTGCTTGTCAAAAAAGCCGGAGAGGGAAAACGTGTTGTGCGCCTGAAGGGTGGCGATCCCTTTTTGTTTGGCAGGGGTGGAGAGGAACTGCTGGTACTGGGTGCACACGGCATTGATTACGAGGTTGTTCCCGGCATCAGCAGCGCCCTTGCTGTGCCGGCCTACAACGGAATACCGGTGACGGATCGCAACTGTGCAAGCAGTGTGCATATCATTACTGGACACAAGCGGGCAGATAAGCCGCTGAAGCTGCCTTTTGATGCATATGTCAAGGTGGAGGGAACGCTGGTATTTTTGATGGGTCTGTCGGCACTTCCGGATATTGTTTCCGGGCTTTTGCATGCCGGTATGGATCCGGCGGTGCCTGCCGCTGTATTAGAGCGTGGAACGACTGCGGGCCAGAGACGTGTCTGTGCGCCCTTGTCAGAGCTGGAGTCTGAGACAGAAAAAGCGCATATGCATACACCGGCGATCATTGTAGTCGGCGCAGTGGCGGCCATGAGTGAACAGCTGGCGTGGTACGAAAAACTGCCCCTGTTCGGGCGCAGGTTTGTGCTGACCAGACCGAGAGAACGGATGGATGCGCTGGCAGATCAGTTGAGGGAGCAGGGAGCAGAGGTGCTTGGGCTGCCTGTGATCGGGACAAAACCGCTTCCTCTCACAGAAAAAATACAAAAAGGACTGGATGAGTTCTTTCTCGCGGGAGATGCTTCCTGTCTGGTGTTCACATCCCCGGCAGGTGTGCATACATTTTTTCAGCTGTTGTGTGACAGTGGAAGAGATGCACGTGTGCTTGGCGGCGTGACACTTGCTGTGATCGGCGGCGGGACAAAAAGCGCTTTGCGGGAATACGGGATGGTGGCAGATCTGATGCCGGAGGACTATGACGGTGTGTCTTTGGGCACATTGCTGGGGGAGCGATTACCGGATGGAAGCCGTGTACTGATCCCGCGATCCGCCATTGGCAATCCTGCGCTCATTACCTGTATGGAGAAACGTGCAGCCGAGCTGGGGAAAACAGTTACGGTTACAGACCTGCCAATCTATGAGACCATTGAAAAACACAACGAACTGATACCGGTGGCGCATCTCGTGGAGGAAGACGCCATCGATGGAGTTTTTTTCACAAGTGCATCGACGGTACGGGCGTTTCTGCATGCAAATCCGTCTGTCCATCCGGCGAAAATCTGTGCCCTTTGCATCGGGGAAATGACCGCCCAGGCAGCCCGGGAAGCGGGGATGCAGGTGCACGTGGCACAAGAGGCTTCCGTGGAAGGACTGGCAGGCTTAGCCGAAAAGCTATATGCGAATGAGTAAAGAAGTTCAGTCACAATATTTGGTTTTGACAAGGCTCATCGGAATGGTTCGCGCAACGGAGAGCGGATGACAACGGCGTGGAGGCTGCGCAGGTATAAAATATAAGAAAGAAGATACGAAAGATGATACAACGACCCAGACGGCTGCGTGCAGACAGCCGGATCAGAAACATGGTGCGCGAAACACGCATCAGCCCGGAATCTCTCATCTATCCGATGTTTGTCGTAGAGGGAGAAAATAAAAAAGAAGAGATCACGTCCATGCCTGGACAGTACCGTTACAGTATTGACCGCATGGATGAGTGCCTGGAACAATTAGAGACAGCAGGTGTTCATGCGGTGATGTTTTTTGGCATTCCGGATCATAAGGATGAAACCGGAAGCGGAGCTTATGACCACAATGGTATCGTGCAGAAAGCACTGCGCCATGCAAAACAAAGGCATCCGCAGATGTATGTTGTTGCAGACCTGTGTATGTGTGAGTACACTTCACACGGACACTGTGGTATTTTACATGGCACAGAGGTGGACAACGATGCAACACTGACTTATTTGCAGAAGATCGCTATTGCACAGGCAGAGGCAGGGGCAGATATGATCGCACCCTCCGACATGATGGATGGCAGAGTGGCTGCGATCCGTGAGGCACTGGATGCAAATGGTTATAGCGGCGTGCCGATCATGGCATATTCAGCAAAATTCGCATCCTCCTTTTATGGCCCGTTTCGTGACGCCGCAGACTCAGCGCCCAGCTTTGGAGACCGAAAAAGCTATCAGATGGATTTTCACAACCGAAGAGAAGCCATCAAGGAAGTGCTTCTGGATGTGGAAGAGGGGGCGGATATTGTCATGGTGAAGCCCGCCGCCTGCTACGGAGACCTGATCCGTGAAGTCAGGAATGCCACAAATGTGCCGGTGGCGGCATACAGCGTCAGCGGAGAATATTCGATGGTGAAGACAACGGCGGCGGCAGGCTTTATTGACGAGGAGCGTGTGATGTGTGAGATGGCGGTCAGCGCTTACCGGGCCGGAGCGGATATCTATATCACCTATTTTGCGAAAGAGCTTGCAGAATGCATACGGAAAGGATTGATCGGATAATGACAAAATCAGAAAAAATCTTTGAGGAAGCAGTGCGTTTTATTCCGGGTGGTGTGAACTCGCCTGTGCGTGCCTTTGGTTCCATCGGCTCTACGCCGCGTATGATCGCCCGGGCATCAGGCGCAAATATGTGGGATGAGGATGGAAAGGAATATATTGATTTTATCGGCTCCTGGGGACCGATGATCTTAGGACACAGTCATCCCGAGGTGCTGGAGGCGGTCATTGACGCATGTGCCAGAGGACTGAGCTTTGGTGCAGCTACAAAGATCGAGGTGGAGATGGCAAAACTCATCTGCGACAGCATTCCGTCCATCGATATGATCCGAATGGTCAATTCCGGAACGGAGGCGGTTATGAGTGCGATCCGCGCCGCCCGCGGGTTTACGAAAAGGGACAAGATCATTAAATTTACCGGCTGCTATCACGGACACTCAGACGGACTGTTAGTGAAAGCCGGGAGCGGTGCAATGACTTCCGGGATCCCGGATTCTGCAGGTGTTCCGGAAGGCTGTACAAGGGATACGCTGACGGCAGGTTATAATGATCTGGCATCGGTGGAGGCTTTGTTTGCGCAGTTTCCGGAGGAGATTGCCTGTGTGATCGTGGAGCCGGTAGCTGCCAATATGGGCGTTGTTTTGCCGGAAGCAGGGTTTTTGGAGGGCTTGCGCTATCTCTGTACGAGGTATGGCGCGCTGTTGATCTTTGATGAGGTGATCACGGGATTTCGTCTCAGCTTTGGCGGGGCGCAGGAGTATTTTGGCGTGCGTCCGGATCTGACAACTTACGGTAAGATCATCGGTGCGGGGATGCCTGTGGGAGCTTACGGCGGCAGGAGAGAGATCATGGAGATGGTGGCTCCGGTGGGGCCGGTTTATCAGGCAGGCACATTAAGCGGCAATCCGGTAGCCATGGCGGCAGGCTTTGCCCAGCTGACGATCCTGCGGGAGCATCCGGAGTATTACAGACAATTGAATGAAAAAGCCGACATCTTTTTCAGAAAGCTTGCTGTAGCTGTGGAGGCAGCGGGAAAGCCCTATCAGGTCAACCATATCGGTTCACTGGGCTGTCTCTTTTTTACAGGGGAAAAGGTGCATGACTATGAGAGTGCAAAAACCGCAGATACAGCGCGTTATGCAGATTATTGCAACTATATGTTAAGCCGCGGCATCTATCTGGCACCGGCACAGTTTGAGGCGATGTTTCTGTCGATGGCACATACGACGCAGCAGCTTGACCAGACAGTGGATCTTGCGATGGAATATTTTATGACGGCAGAATAGAAGCTTGTGTAGCATATACAAAAGAGGGTAGCAGCAATTGGACGAGCGGGAATTCAGACGAAGAAAAAAGAAAAATAAGGAGCGCAGGGCATTGCTTATCGCTCTGTATGTGATCTTATTCGGAACCTGTATGATCGGCGGCTCTAAGATTTACAGGCATTACCGGGCCAGGATCGTGATGGGAAGTGAGCGCACGCAGCTTGTTTCATCGATTGTCGAAGAACCCCGGCAGCCCCAGGAAGTGTTCCAGATGGAACGGCCGCCTTTAGATGTGCAGCTTTTGACGGTCAATGAATATTCCAGACCGGGGATTGCGCTTGCGCAGGTGAATGGGATCGTCATTCATTATACAGCAAATCCGGGCACCTCGGCGCAGGATAACCGCAACTATTTTGAAGGCTTGAAGGATTCGCATGTGACAAAGGCCAGCAGCCATTTTATCATCGGGCTGGAGGGAGAGATCGTGCAGTGCATTCCCTGCAATGAATGGGCTTATGCATCTAACGGGCGAAATAAGGATACAATATCGATTGAATGCTGTATTCCGGATGACAGTGGAAAATTTACGCAAAAGACCTACGACTCGCTTGTAGAGCTGGTGTCATGGCTGTGTTTTCGCTATGGGCTGACAGCGGAGGATTTGCTGAGGCACTATGATATTACCGGAAAAAATTGTCCGAAATATTATGTGGAGCATGCGGATGCATGGGAGACTTTTCTGGAAGATGTAACTATTTATATGGAGAACAGAACGAATGAATAAAAATTATGAAGCAATCTGCAGGGGCGAGGAAATCCGTGCAAATCTGATCGAATTGAAAAAGACGTGCAAAGATCCCAAAGTGGCAGCAGAACTTCTAGAGGGAGAGATCGATCCTAATGTGATCGCTTCACTGCTTGCAGATGATGATGCAAAGATCCGTAAAAATGCAGCGCTGCTCATCGGAGAACTGCGTGCACAGGAGGACGCACAGGCATTATACAGGGCCTATGAAGTAGAAAAAACGCGTTTTGTGCGCAGCTCCTATCTGACGGCACTCAAGGCGCTGGATGTGACAGAATACATTGATTCCCTTCAGGAGCGCTATGAGGAATTACTTGCTTATGAGCCGAAGGAAGAAGAGCGCAAGCATGTGACAGAGGAGCGTGGGCTTTTGCAGCAGCTGCTTGCCCAGTCCGGGGTTCTGCAAAAGCATACTTTTACCGGCTGGACGCGCAGAAATGATGTGATCTTTACCACAGAGCGTGCATTGCGGGGACCGTTAAAAAAGCAGCTGGAAGTACACAGCAAAAACGGCATTCAGACAACTGCTCATCCGATGGGTGTCATGGCGCGTACGACAGAACTGGATACATTGTGCAGGCTTCACAGTTATCGGGAACTTTTGCATGCTTTGAATGTTAAAAAGACGATTTCCGGCTCTCCGGCGGAGCTTGCGGATGCGTTGATGTCCTCCAATCTGATCGAGCTTTTGGAAAGCAGCCATCGCGAGGCAGCGCCCTTTTATTTTCGTGTGGAGCTGCGCGGAATTGCAGATCTTGCAGAAAAGGCGAAGCTCGCCAAAAAGCTGGCGCAGGAGCTGGAGCAGCAAAGTGGCGGAAAACTGCAAAATTCCACTACTGATTATGAGGTGGAGCTGCGTCTGGCGCGCACAAAGGATGGCACTTTCTACCCGTGTTTGAAATTGTATACGATACCGGATGACCGCTTTGACTGGCGAAAACATACGATCTCCGCCTCCATGCACCCATCACTTGCGGCGGCACTCATCGAGCTGGCGCAACCGTATCTGTCAGAGGACGCTGCCGTTCTGGACGCGCTCTGCGGTGTGGGAACATTTGTGATCGAGCGCAATCTGCGCATGAAGACTTATGATAATTATGCAGTGGATATTTTCGGTGAGGCGATCGCAGGAGCAAAGAAAAACGCGGCAGCTGCCGGAGTGGACTGCAATTTCATCATGAAGGATTTTCTGGAATTTTCTTCTAAGCATCAGATGACAGAGATCTTTGCGGATATGCCAAAACGCGGAAAGAAGACAAAGGAGGAGCTGGATGCGTTTTATGCCGGCTGTTTTTGCCAGTTTGAGAGACTTTTGGCATCGAAAGGACACCTGTTTTTGTATTCGGATGAAGAGGGATTTGTGAAGAAAAATCTTCGTTTGCATGGGGATCTGACGCTGCTGCGGGAATTTGTGATACGCCCGAAGGAGAATGGGGTGTTTTATATTATAGAGAAGCGCTGAGCGTTTTTGGTTGGTCATGGCAATATTAGATCACATATCATACAAGGAGACACGATGTCATTAGAAATTGCAAACTTTGGGATTGCTGATGGTTGAATTTGAGGATGGAGGAGAAAACGACATGTATTATGTACCTGACGGCACGCAGATGTGCGGGTTTTATGAGTGTGAAGCATGCGGAAGCAGATTTTTGGATCTGAAGATCGGGCCGAAGCTGGTATGTCCGTATTGCGGAGAAGAACCGGATATGGAGATCGGACCGGATGAGGAAATGCCGGTTGTGGTAGAGACTGCAAAGCTGTTGCAGGTGGTTGAGGGTGAAGAGGAAGTGGAAAAGATGGATGCTTTGTTGTCGCTTGCGATCACAGGAGGAGATTATAACTGGCTATAAAGTGAACTGCCGGAAGCACCATTTCAGGGTTTTGGCAGTTTGTAAATGAATGAGTGATACTGTGAATATAATATGATAGATGAAAGAGAGGTACGGAGCTTTGAGTAACAGAGAACGAATCATTGAATTATTGGACAGTATACCAGACTATAAAATTGGTTATGTTTTGGCTTATGTTCAGGGAATAGCCGCAGATGAGGAAGCGGATGACATATTTTGCCAAAGAATGGTAGAGAGTTATGAGAATGCACCGGACGAAGATAAGGAAAGCATTCCGCTTGAAGAATGTTTGAAAGAATGGGGGCTTGATTGATGTACAAAATAGTCATCAAAAAGAAAGCAAAAAAATTTATTGATAAGCTCCCGAAAAACGAAAAAATAAGGGTTGTTAAGGCTATCGAAATGCTTCCGAATGGCGAGGACATCAAGAAACTAAAGGAACATAACGATTTGTTTCGGTTGCGTGTTGGAGATTATCGAATAATTTACACTGTTGATAATGGAGAATTCATCGTTATTGTCATAGATGCAGGAAATAGAGGAGAAATATATAACAAATATTAACAAGACTATCTGGATTTTACTTTCTGTCTGACATATGAAATCCAATACGGTAAAAAGCAGGATACGGGAGTCGAACCCGCCTAACCAGCTTGGGAAGCTGGTGCCCTACCGATAGACGAATCCTGCATCTGAGGGATAACCGCTACCGCATGAATGCTCCGCTCTGCCTACGCAATAGAAAAAAGAGTCATGGGTAATACAGCTACTGCTGCACTCATCTCTGAACGATTGATCCTTCTATATTCTAGCACCAAATGGTCTTTTTGTCCAGTCTTTCATGTTTTAGAAAAAGGAGATTCTTTCACCTGAAACATACTGCGAATAGAGTAGCGAGAGTTTTCGTACACAGTTTATGAAAATCGTATCTTAAGACAGGAGAGTATCCTGTCTTTTTAGTTTAAAAAAGTTGACAAATAGATATTAAAATGATATCATTCAAATATCAAAAATATAAATGGAACACATAGGAATGGAGGAATCAGTTATGACAGAAAAAGTATTGCAGAAAAACAAAAACGGAATGGCGATGCTGTTGCTTTCGCTCGCACTGTATGTGGTTGCGGTTGCAGCGATCATCGGCGGCGCGGTCGCGCTTGACACAAGGAATTCCAAGGTGGGCTTGGTGATCATGATCATTGGTATCGTGTATGCGGCACTTGGCTGGATCTTATTTTTAGGCTTAAAGGTGTTGAAGCCCCAGGAGGCGCTGGTGTTGACATTATTCGGAAACTATATCGGAACGATCAAGGAGCCGGGTTTTTATTTCGTCAACCCGTTTTGTACAGCTGTCAATCCGGCGGCGGATACAAAGCTGAACCAGAGTGGTGATGTGAAGTCCGGCATGGGAAAGCTGATGCAGATCAGTTCGACAGAGGGCGTCAGCGCGGAGGTGAATTCCGTGGGCGGTAAAAAGATATCTCTCAAGGTCATGACGCTGAGCAATAGCAGACAGAAGATTAATGACTGCCTCGGAAATCCCATCGAGATCAGCATTGCCGTGATGTGGCGCGTGGTAGACACCGCGAAGGCAGTATTTAACGTAGACAATTACAAGGAATATTTATCTTTACAGTGCGACAGTGCACTGCGCGATGTGGTCCGCATTTATCCCTATGATGTTGCGGAAAATGTGGATACGACCGGAGATGGTGTGGCAGATGAGGGCAGCCTGCGCGGCTCCAGTGAGCTGGTGGCAGAGCGCATCCGTACAGAGATCCAGAACAAGGTAGGAGATGCCGGGCTTGAGATCATCGAGGCGCGTATCACATATCTTGCCTATGCACCGGAGATTGCGGCAGTCATGCTGCAGAGACAGCAGGCATCAGCCATCATCGATGCGAGAAAGATGATCGTGGATGGTGCAGTTGGCATGGTGGAGATGGCACTGGAAAAGCTTTCAGAAAATGAGATCGTAAGTCTTGATGAGGAGCGCAAGGCTGCGATGGTTTCCAATCTGCTCGTTGTGCTCTGTGGAAATCGGGATGCCCAGCCGATCGTGAATTCCGGAAGTCTGTATTAATGGCCGACAATACAAAAAAGCAGGTGCCGCTCCGCTTATCTGCAAAGCTCTACAACGCCATTGCAGCCTGGGCAGAGGATGATTTTCGATCGGTCAATGGACAGATAGAGTATTTGCTGACGGAGTGCGTGCGCCAGCGAAAAAAGAACGGTGCGCCGGTTCCGCATGATCTGGATGAACCACCCGAATTTGATATTTCGTGACTGTGAAGGTACTGAACAGTTACGGTATTTCGTAAAATTTAAGAACCCCGGCAACATCGATAAAATAGATGTTGCCGGGGTTTTATCATTTATTTTGTTCATAATATGTTAAACTGGAAGTGAAAACGAGGCAGGG
>JALFNQ010000197.1 GCA_022773965.1 Lachnospiraceae bacterium | reverse complement strand
CGTATCCCGCCGGAAGTGCTGGCGGAACTGAAACGGCAGCAGCGAACAAGAGAGAGGTAAACGCTATGAACAGAAATTCAAGCTACATGATGAAAAATAATCACACGGAGGACACTGGATGGTAAAAAGCGAAAGCGACATTATTGATACAATACACACCGGGCGGGTCATTACTGCCGAGAACGGCACACAGTATTTTGTATGTGGGAAAAACCGTATCAAAATCTCCGAACATTTCGCCGCTGGCGGTCGCCCGCTTGACGATCTGATTGTGGATATCGTCCGGCACACGGCGGCAAAGGCCGCTTCTTCGTGACCTATCGTTGATACACACCCACGCTTATGATATAATTGCCATAAAGCAAAAGTATTGTAAGCGTGGGTTGTTTCTTTAGAAGGAGGATTTTTACGGTGAAACAACCTTACAATACTACCATTTACAACACGGCTCTTTATATGCGGTTAAGCCGTGACGATGAAAGCTATGGTGACAGCGTAAGCATTGAAACGCAGCGGACAATCCTGCAACAGTACGCAAGGGAGCAGGGGCTTCATGTGGTCGGGGAATATGTGGACGATGGGTGGAGTGGGACAAACTTCGAGCGTCCGAGTTTCCAGCGCATGATGGACGATGTGGAAGCCGGAAAAGTAAACTGCATTGTCACCAAAGACCTGTCCCGTTTCGGGCGGGAGCATGTGATGATGGACTACTATCTGGAATTTCTGTTCCCGGAAAAACGGGTGCGGTACATCGCCGTTGCGGAGAACGAGGACACAGAAAAGGGACTGTCCGATTTTGTGCCATTCAAAAACCTGTTCAACGAATGGTTCGCAAAGGACACCAGCCGCAAGGTAAAAACTGCTTTCAAGGCAAAGTTTGCCGCCGGACAGCGTATCAGCGCCTATGCTCCCCTCGGGTACAAGAAGCACCCGGAAATCAAGAACAAGCTGATAATCGACGAGGAAACCCGCTGGATCGTGGAGAAGATTTTTGACCTTGCTATTCACGGCAAAGGGGCGGCCAGCATTACAAGGATATTGATTGCGGAAAAAGTACCGACGCCGGGATTTATCAACTTCCAGCGTGACGGGACTTTCGCCAATATCTATGCTGGCGCACCAGAGGAAAAAGGCTACGCATGGACGATAGCGCAGGTCAAAAGCATTATGAAAGATGAAACCTACATCGGCCATACCATCCACTACCGGGAGACCAATATTTCCTTTAAGAACAAGCGGAGGATACGCAAGCCCCAAAGCGAATGGGTGCGGGTGGAGAACACGCAGGAGCCGATTATCAGCGAACAGGTTTTCCGGCAGGTACAGGAGCAGATCGCAAGCCGCCGGAGGGAGCGCAAGAATGGCACGACACAGATTTTTGCGGGGCTGATAAAGTGTGCGGACTGCGGCTGGTCGCTGGCCTACGGGGAGAACAGACAGAACAGCAAGCCCTATGGCTACTACCATTGTAGCAAGAACGGGCAAGGCACACGCCAATGCTCCATGCACTACATCCGCTATGATGTGCTTTACGCCTATGTCCTCTCCCGTCTGCAATACTGGTCGGCGCTGGTACAGCACGATGAAGAACAGCTTTTGAAACGGCTGCTGAACGCCAATGACAAAGGACAGGCCGCCGCAAGAAAAAAACAGGCTGCTGAACTGAAAAAAGCGGAGAAGCGGAAAGCCGAGGTCGATACCCTGTTTGCCCGGATGTATGAGGACTGGGCGGCGGGGCGTATCACAGAATACAACTTCAATATGCTGTCCGGGAAGTGCCAAAGCGAACAGGCGGAACTGGAAGAAAAGATTGAACAGCTTCAATCCGCTATTGCCGCTGAAAGCCAGAGTGCCGCAGACGCAGAAAAATGGATTGCCTTGATGAAAGAGTGCGTCAATCCCACGGAACTCACCGCCGAACTCTTGAACACGCTGATTGAAAAAATCCTTGTCCATGAGGCGGTCAAGAACGAGGACGGGAGCCGGGAACAGGAGGTAGAAATCTTCTACCGCTTTATCGGCAAAATTGATTGAATGACACCAATATCTTTAACTATGTGAAACCGGATTGGGATTTCCGGATATTAATTCGTTGGAACCCTTAGCAGAAGCATTAGGGGTTAGTGTTCTTGAATTAATGAAATCGGAAAAAATTGTAGAAACGAATATCCAATGTGGCGATGCAGATACTGTTTTAACAGATACAATCAAAGCTGCAGAGCATCAAAAACAGGTAGAGCGACAGCAAGAGAAACGCATGATTCTCATTACGATAGGAGCCGTAGCAATGTTATCGATTTTTGCATTATTCATCGATAATATCGGCTGGAGAATGGAAAACATCCTGTTCACAAGTGTGGGAGTTGTTCTTCCAATTACAAGTATCATTGGATTTTTTGTTTTGCTGATCATTAGTCTTATTAGACGTATAAGAGGAAAATCGTGTAAACAGACGATGGCAGCTGCGTTAGTTTTCGGGGGCATAGTAGCTGCAGTAGTTTTTGCTACCTTTGTACTTGCGTTATTTGCATTCCCGGGACAGCGATGATACTAACAACTTCTAAAAAAGCAGATCACCTTAAATCATTTGATTTAAGGTGGTCTGCTTTTTTCACATCTATCTTATACATCACTACTATTCTCACAGAATTCTCACAACGTCCGGAACAATTCCCACACTATCCTGACAAGGAAGTAATTATAATACAGGTGAATGGAAAGGAGGGAATGCGTGATGAGTCATACATTGGAAGAAAGATGCAGGCAACTGATCATGCAAAGAAAATATGTGCAATGCCAGAAAGAAATAGAAACAGCAATGGCAGAAGATCCGCACGGTGCAATTCCGCATAATCTAATGGGAATTCTCATGGAGAAGGAATCCGATCATGTCCTTGCCATGAAGCATTTTCGTGCTGCTTATGCACTGGATCCTACTTATATTCCCGCGCGGTATAACATGGAACAGTATGGGCAGATGTGTCCGACCGGAATATTTGCCTTTTCGGACGAGGATTGCCCAAACCTGGTACAAAACATGATGTAGGCAGAAGGAGGTCATACAAAATGAATATTATTACAGGAATCATAGGAGTATGTGCAGTAGTGTTGTTAATTTACTACTTTGTGATTTTAATGAAAGAAGATAACTGATAAAAATAGGTCGGAGCGGAACCGCGCAGACCGTGAGAACATGATTCAGGAGTGCGAAAATCCCATCGTCGAAGACGATTTTCATGGATTTTCGCATCGAAACTGTGAAGGTACTGAACAGTTACGAAAGGAGACGAAAAATAATGGGAACATTCATACAGTATATTTTTTATCTGGCTGTACTGATACTTTTAGCAATCCCTTTGGGAACGTATATCAGCAAAGCAATGAGTGGGGAAAAGGTTTTTCTAACAAAAATTCTGGCGCCCTGCGAGAGAGGAATTTACAAATTGTTACATATTGACCCGGACGAAGATATGTCCTGGAAAAAGTATCTGGCAAGCGTTGTAGCTTTTTCAGCGATCGGATGTTTTGTGTTATTTGTGTTACAGATGGCACAGAAATTTTTGCCGCTGAATCCACAGCATATTGATGGAATGAGCTGGGATCTGTCATTGAACACAGCAGTCAGCTTTATGACGAACACCAACTGGCAGGCATACAGCGGAGAGTCCCAGCTTTCCTACTTGTCACAGGCACTTGGACTTACCGTACAAAACTTTGTCACACCGGCAACGGGTCTTGCGGTTTTATATGCACTGATCCGTGGATTTACAAAAGTTAAGGGAAAAGGAGTGGGAAACTTCTGGACAGATCTGACCAGATCCACATTATATGTTTTGATGCCGTTGTCTCTCGTAGTGGCGCTTGTCATTGCATCACAGGGCGTACCGCAGACAATGAAAGCAGCAGAAAGTGTAGAACTGATGGAGCCGGCTGCGTTTGATGCTGATGGCAATTACATAGAAAATGCAGAGATCAATCTGGAGAACAACATTGTCACATTAGATGGCGAAGTGGTAGAGGATGCACAGATCGTCACAGAAGAGATCGTACCTCTTGGACTGGCTGCAAGCCAGGTGGCAATTAAACAGCTTGGTACAAATGGTGGAGGTTATTATGGAGTAAACTCTGCGCATCCGTTGGAAAATCCCAACTGGTTGTCAAATCTGTTTGAAATGCTTTCTTTGTTGCTGATCCCGGCAGCGTTATGCTTTACGTTCGGACGTGAAGTAAAGGATAAGAAACAGGGTGTTGCTGTATTTATGGCAATGTTCATTATGCTTGTTGCAGCAATGACAATTACAGGAGTGAACGAGCAGACAGCCTCCACAGTTCTGACAGGAAATGAATACGTAGATACCTCTACGGTCAATCAGGCAGGCGGTAACATGGAAGGAAAAGAAACCCGTTTTGGTATCGGATCGTCTGTCACATGGGCCACCTGGACAACGGCAGCTTCCAATGGCTCTGTAAACTCCATGCATGACAGCTATACACCTCTTGGTGGTATGATCACCATGCTTCTCATGCAGTTAGGTGAAGTGGTATTTGGTGGCGTTGGCTGTGGTCTGTACGGAATGCTGGGCTTTGCGATCCTGACTGTGTTTATTGCAGGTCTTATGGTGGGGCGTACACCGGAATATCTTGGAAAGAAGATCGAACCATATGAGATGAAATGGGCAGTGCTTGTGTGTCTTGCAACGCCGATCGCGATTCTGGTATTCAGTGGTCTCGCAGCAATCGTTCCGGCTGTGGCAGACAGCCTGAATAATTCGGGTGCACATGGCTTTTCAGAAATGCTGTATGCTTATTCATCAGCCGGAGGAAATAATGGTTCCGCATTTGCAGGTTTTGGTGCCGATACACCATTTCTTAATCTCACACTTGCAGCAACAATGCTGATTGTAAGATTTCTTCCGATTACGGGTATTCTTGCAATTGCAGGAAGCATGGTACAGAAAAAGAAACTGGCTGTAACTGCAGGTACTTTATCAACCAGTAATGGAATGTTCGTATTCCTGTTGATCATGATCGTTTTACTGATTGGTGCACTTAGTTTCTTCCCGGCACTTGCACTTGGACCCATTGCTGAATGTTTGGGTTGACAGAATAGGAGGAATTGAAAATGGCAGAAAAACAAAAAAGCGCTCTTTCCGATAAAAAGATGGTAATGAGGGCGATCAAAGATTCATTTATAAAATTAAAGCCAAAAACGCAGGCAGGAAATCCGGTCATGCTTTTGGTGTATATCTCAGCAGCCTTAACAACGTTCCCTCAGAAAAGCAAAAAAAGATGTAGAAGCACATAAAATCCCTTCACCGGATAAAAAGGAAAAAGTCGAGGTTATAATTATCACTTTATACATATTCTGTTTTTTCAGCAAAACAGGCAGGAATTCCAAATCCTACGTCAGTCACAACGTTAGTTGCCCTGTTAGTCTGCCTGGCACCGACAACCATCGGAGCTTTACTCTCCGCAATCGGTATTGCAGGTATGAGCCGCTTAAACCAGGCAAATGTTCTGGCTATGAGCGGACGGGCCATTGAAGCAGCAGGAGATGTAGATATTCTGATGCTGGATAAAACAGGTACGATCACATTGGGTAACAGACGCGCAGATTCGTTTATTCCGGTTGACGGATACTCTGAGAAGGAACTGGCGGATGCGGCGCAGTTATCCTCTTTGGCAGATGAGACACCAGAAGGACGGAGTGTAGTAGTGCTTGCAAAAGAAAAATTCGGAATCCGGGAGAGAAGTCTTTCTGAAAAGGGCATGGAGTTTGTACCATTTACAGCGGTCACACGTATGAGTGGCGTAAATTATGATGGCTGTGAGATCCGCAAAGGAGCTGCGGATGCGATCAAAGAATATGTGCTAAAAGCAGGAGGGGTATATTCACCGGAATGCGATGAAATTGTAAAAAAGATCGCTTCAAAAGGTGGTACACCTTTAGTAGTTGCAAAAAATCACAGGGTACTTGGCATTATTTACCTGAAGGATATTATTAAGGACGGAGTAAAAGAAAAATTCGCAGATCTTCGTAAAATGGGAATTAAGACGATCATGATCACCGGAGACAATCCGTTGACTGCAGCAGCAATTGCGGCAGAAGCTGGTGTGGATGATTTCCTGGCAGAGGCAACGCCGGAAGGAAAACTGGACATGATCCGGGATTTCCAGAAAAAGGGACATCTGGTTGCCATGACGGGTGATGGTACGAATGATGCTCCTGCGCTCGCACAGGCAGATGTGGCAGTAGCCATGAACAGTGGTACACAGGCAGCAAAGGAAGCCGGAAACATGGTTGATCTGGATTCCTCACCCACAAAGCTGACCGATATCGTAAGGATCGGTAAGCAGCTGTTAATGACGAGAGGAAGTCTTACGACTTTCAGTATTGCCAATGACGCGGCAAAGTATTTCGCGATCATTCCGGCACTGTTTATGGGCTTATACCCCGGACTTGCAAAATTAAACATCATGGGACTTCACAGCCCCCAGAGTGCAGTTCTTTCGGCAATCATTTACAATGCGCTGATCATCATCGCATTGATCCCTCTTGCACTGAAAGGTGTCAAATACAGAGAGGTGTCTGCCGGAAAACTGTTGTCACGAAACTTACTTGTATATGGACTCGGCGGTATCGTTGCACCGTTCATCTTTATAAAACTGATTGACATTTTATTGGTTCTTATGCATGTCGTTTAAAAAATGGAGGTTTCAGGAAAATGAAAAAAAAGAGTAGTGTCATAGGAAAAGCAGCCTATATGGTGCTTGCAATGACGTTAATATGTGGTGTTTTGTACACGATAGCAGTAACCGGCCTTTCACAGATCTTCTTCCATAATAAGGCGAATGGAAGTGTGATAGAGATCAATGGAAAAAAATATGGTTGTGAGCTGCTTGCCCAGTAATTTACCGGTGATGAGTATATGTGGGGAAGGATCATGAACCTGTCTGTTTTTACAGATCAGGATGGGAATGCAAAAATGTATTCCGGTCCCTCGAATCTAAGCCCGGAGAGCGAAGCATATAAGGAACTCGTAGATGCAAGGGTTGAAAAGATCAGGGAGGCAAATCCGGATGCTGAGACAGATAAAATCCCGGAAGATCTGGTGACCTGCTCCGGAAGCGGACTTGATCCGGATATTTCGCCGGCAGCAGCCGCTTACCAGATTCCACGAATGGCAGAAGCAAGAGGAATGTCACAGGAAGATATAGAAGCAATTGTAGATAACTGTACAACGCATAAGGTGTTGGGTATTTTTGGAGAGGAACGTGTAAATGTCCTGAAAGTAAATCTGATGCTTGACGGAATCATGGAGTAGAAATCGTTCAGGCACATATTAGGCGATTGTGGAGCAGGGATGCTTTGCAACCGCCTGAATGTGTTTTAGTTGATAAAGGTGAAAAAAGGTGGAGAAAATGGAAATGGACAGACCCGATCCGGAACAAATACTGGAAACCATAGAGAGGGAAGAAGAAAAGAAGAAGCAGGGCAGACTTCGGATTTTTTTTGGTTATGCGGCAGGTGTTGGGAAAACATACAGTATGTTGAAATCTGCCAGAAAAAGACTGGAAGAAGGGGTGGATGTCGTCATTGGTTATCTGGAACCGCATGCAAGACCGGAAACAATGGCACTGGCAGAAGGCATGGAGAAGATTCCGGTAAAAGAGATCAGTTATAACAATATCCATTTAAAAGAGATGGATGTCGATGCGATCCTTTTGCGAGGGCCCGGACTCGTGCTGGTAGATGAATATGCACATACGAACGCGGAAGGAAGCAGACACAAGAAAAGATATCAGGACGTGGAAGAGATACTTTCTGCAGGAATTGATGTCTATACAACGGTAAACGTTCAGCATATTGAGAGTTTATGTGATATTGTTGCGTCAATTACCGGAATCATTGTAAGGGAAAGGATCCCGGATCATGCCTTTGACAGAGCGGATGAAGTCAAATTGGTGGATATTGAGCCGGAAACCCTGATCACAAGATTGGAAGAAGGAAAGATCTACCGGAGTGAACAGGCAGCGCGTGCACTGGATCACTTTTTTACGATAGAAAAGCTGACTGCACTGAGGGAGATCGCGTTAAGGCGTACTGCGGACAGAGTAAATCTGGTTACGGAGCGAACAAAAAAGGAGGCCGGGCGGCAGTATTATACGGAAGAAAAAATACTGGTTGGTATTTCACCTTCTCCGTCAAATCCTAAAATTATACGTGCAGCAGCAAGGATGGCACAGGCATTTGGCGGCACAATGATAGGACTGTATGTGGAAACCCCTGATTCCGAAAAATTAGGTGTTGAGGACAAAAAAAGATTAAAAGAGAACCTTCATCTTGCAGATATCCTAAAAGCGGCTTTATGTCTGATCGTATCCACAATCATCGGCTTTTTGTTTTATACAATGGGATTCAGTGATACGAATATCATTACGGTATATATTCTGGGGGTTATGATTTCTGCGATTATCACACAAAGCCGTTTGTTGTCTTTGGTGCAGTCTTTCATGAGTATCATCGTTTTTAACTACTGCTTTACGGAACCGAGATTTTCTTTGGCTACCTATGATCCGGGTTATCCGATTACTTTTTTGATCACATTTGTAGCCGCTTTTATTACAGGTAATCTGGCTTTGAAAATGAGAACACAGTCCGGGGAACTCGCAAGATCAGCATACCGTACAAAAGTGATACTGGATATTGATCAAATGCTGCAGAATCAAAATAACGTAAGTGATATTGGAGCAACCATGGCACAAGAACTGAGTAAACTGCTGAATCGTCCGATTGTTTATTATGAAAAAGGGAAAGATGGGCTTATGCCGCCAAAGATTTATGATACAGACAGTGCTTTGACTTCGGGTGAAAAAAGTAAAATGTTAATGGATAATGAAAGGGCAGTGGCACAGTGGGCGTTCAAAAACAATAAGCGCGCAGGAGCAACAACAGGGACGCTTGCTAATGCTTCCTGTTATTATCTGGCGGTAAGAAGTCTGAATGAAGTATATGGAGTAGTAGGAATCAGGATTAATCAAGAGGACAGTTTAAGTGCATTTGAGAGTAATGTGCTTATGGCGGTTCTTTCAGAGACAGCCACTGTTATGGAGCGTGAACTTTTACGTAAGAGATAGATGCACCTTTTTCACATCATTTTTTCACACCATTCTCACACAGACAAAAAATTCTCACAGGATTCTCACACCGGTGCAGTGATTCCCACACCATTCTGACAGCAGAAAAACTATAATTTAGGCAAGGTCAAAGGAGGAAAAACCGATGGAAAAAAGCTATACAATTATTGCCGGTAGTGGGCGTTTGGGAGCAAGCATTGCAGGTAAGTTATCAGAGCAAAAAAGAGATGTGATGGTCATTGACCGTGATAAGACAGCTTTTCGTAAACTGCCGGTTTCTTTTGGAGGACTGACGCTGGCTGCAAGTGTAACAGATCTGGAAAGGCTGAAAGCAGCAGAAATAGATAAGGCAACCGTATTTCTTGCGGTGACAGATGATGACTGCACAAATATTTGTGCAGCGCAGATTGCCAAAAAGGTATTTCATATAAAAAAAGTAGTAGCTCGGATTTATGATGAGGAAAAATTACCACTTGTAACGGGAATGGAAATTGATACGATCTGCCCCACCAGGTTATCTGAGAAGGAAATTGTTGATTATATTCAGATCGGAGGACAGGATGATGTGGGTAAATAAAAAGAAAAAAAAGAGTATTCTCATCGTAGGAGGATTTCATGAAGCCAGATCTCTTGCAAATTCGCTCCTCGAAAAAGAGTATCGCGTGACAGTAGTTAATAAAAATTATGAGGACTGTGAAAAACTGGCAGAGATCGATAAACTGAATGTGATCTATGGAGATGGAAGCAAAAAATTCATATTGGAGGATGCGGATGCAGCGTCCTGTCAGGTGGTGATCGCGTTAACCGGCAGCGATGAAACAAATCTGATCATCTGCGAAATGTGTAAGGAATTTTTTCATGTGGAAAAGACAGTTTCCATGCTGAGTGATCCGTCAAAAACAGATTTTTTTTACCAGATGGGAATTGACCGGGTGGTCTGTGCATTAAACATGATCACCAATATCATGGAAGAAAATGCACTTATGGATGAAATGATGAAAATGATTCCCCTTGAAGAGGGAAGACTTCACATTGCGGAGACGGCAATCTTACATCATTCTGCTCTGATAGGAAAGAAGCTGTGGGAACTGAACCTTCCCAAGGAGATCATTATCGGCTGTATTTTAAGAGGCGACCAAAGTTTGATTCCAAGAGGTGATACCAGTATCAAAGAGGGGGATATCCTGCTGATGATCACTTCTGACAAACAAAAGCTGAACGCGGTAAAGGAGTTGACGAAAAGTTGATCACACAGGAAAAGACTTCTACTTCAGGAAATTCAATTGTCGGTAAGATGATGGTACTGGAAGGTATGATCTTACTCGTTCCGCTCATCGTGCTTCCATTCTATCCCGCAGAAGCCGGATTGTCTGTCATTTTTTTGATACCCGCATGTTTGTCTGTTGTGGCAGGCTTGTTTGTCTGTCGCTTGGGGAAGCAGATCCGTAACAGCAGCCGTCTGGTTGTGTTTTCATGGTTTTACGGAATTCTTTTGGCTGCGGTTCCGTTTTTGATGTATGGAACTGTCACCCCGGTACAGGCGCTGTTTGAATCGGTCAGTGGCTTTACCACAACAGGCCTTTCTGTGCTTGATGTAGAAAAGCTTCCGCATATATTCTTGTTTTACCGGGCATTTTTGCAATATGTAGGTGGTCTTGGGTTTATTATGACTATGCTTCTTTTCGTGCAGGAAAAGGATTCTGCGGTTTTGTATCAGGCAGAAGGACATCCGGACAGACTAATGCCGGGGATCGGTAAGACGGCAAAGGTCATCGGCACCATGTATGGATTCTTCCTGTTTATTGGTAGCGTATGTTATACGATATTTGGAATGCCGTTTTTCGACAGTGTGGTGCATACGATGTGTGCTTTATCAACAGGCGGGTTTTCCAATCGGATGGACAGTATTGGATACTATGATTCATTGCCCATTGAATGTATTACGGTCATTTTGATGTTGATCGGTACAACAAATTTTTCTCTGCTTCTTCTGCTGTTTAAGGGCAGGGTAAAAGATTTTTTCAAGGCGAGCGAAATCCGTTTTTTAGGTGGGCTGGTTTTTATTACGATCCCTATTCTGGCGGGATTTCTGGTGGCAGGAGGAAGACCGATCGGAGAAGGACTCCGTCTCTCTATATTCAATGCCTTTTCTGCATTATCGACAACGGGGTATGCAACCTGTAGTTATAGCAATTGGCCGGAGACAGCACTGGCAGTCATGATTCTTCTGATGGTAATTGGTGGAGGTTTAGGCTCGACTGCGGGTGGAATCAAACTGGCACGTGTGTGTATTTTAATGAAAAATCTTGTCAGGAATATACGAAAAAAGATGGTGCCGGATAGAACAGTCCTACTTACCTATTATCACAGGGGAACAGAAAAAGAATTGCTGACAGATGAGCAGATTGAAGAGGCGTCTACTTATGCCGGATGTTATCTGTTCATCTATATCTTTGGCACGGTGCTTCTGACCTTTTTCTCCGGGTGTACGCTGGTACAGGGGGCATTTGAATTTGCATCGTCTCTCGGAACCGTAGGGCTTTCCATCGGAGTAACAAATCCCGATACTTCGTCCATCTGTCTTTTCATAGAAATCATGGGAATGATCATGGGAAGGTTGGAGATATTTGTAGTTTTCAAGGCCTTTTGCAGAAAATAATGCCAAATAATGCAAAAGCTCCATAAGAAATCAATTTTCTTCTTGAAACACAAACATATGTTTGCTATAGAAAATATGGGTCTGACTACATGGAAAAATGCTCCCGATGGTCGCATTCTTAAATCAGATACACCAATTGCTAAAAACTATTTGGACGAAAAGCAAATCCGGCAGCTGGAGCGTGCGGTCACAGGTTACTTTGATTATATAGAGTATTTGATTGAACGTGAAAATGTCTTTACAATGGAAGAATTCTCAAAAAGCGTGAACGAGTTCCTTGAGTTCCGTCGATATGATATTTTGAAAGATAACGGACGCATTTCTCATAAACAGGCAGTCGAAAAAGCATATCAGGAATATGATATTTTTAACAAGACACAGCCGATAGAATCGGATTTTGATAAGATAGTTAAAGAATTGGTGAAGACTGAAAAATAATATATTATTCAATGGATGTTCTAATGAAATTTGTATATGCTTATTCACGAAATAATTTATGGAGGTGATAAGAATAAGTATGATTGAAGTATCGGATGATATGAAAATAATAGATATTCAGAAAATAGCACATAAGCTTAATTCCAACCGGATTAGCTTAGAGGAATATCTTAATAATGGTGGGAATTATAGCAGAGAAATAGTTGATGACTTGGAAAATGGTGGATTTTCCAATCTATGCGCACTTGCTGGACTCAAGGTAAAGATGGATTAAAATAATATTATTGTTTCCTTTAAGGGAGATGGTATGATTTTTCTCAATGCCTGCTGTGCTGTGATCGGTGGTATCATAACAAAATGATTTCGAAAAAGATGGATATGATGGTGGCAACCGGATACAGCATGAGCATAGGTGGGATGATGTTGATTTCAGCAGGGAAAGTAATCGGAATCAAATCTCCTTGGAATATAAGTATGAAGGTTATGTTATAAATAAGAGCGGAAATTCATCATCGTGAAAATTTGTCACGTTGGTGTCACATGACGATTGTAATGTTCTATACGACAGCAGAGAGAAAACAGATTCTGCATAATATTAATAAATCGTATAAGGAGCATTCTATGAAAAAACTATTATTGAGAAGCCGAATCGCCATAGGAGTGTCGATCACAGCTTCAGTGGCTGCGTTGCTGGTAGTTTGTGTGCTGTTGTATTTTATACTACAGATGACTACAGCGACAGATGTATCCGGTGTGGCGGAAAAATGTCTGCCGACAAGTGCGATGATTCTGACAGAAAAAACAATAGGCACAGAAGATTCGGGAGAGATCGTGCAGGAAGTTGCAACGGGAATCATATGGGAAAAAGAAACAGATACCATTTACATTGCAACAAATAACCATGTAGTAAAAAATGCAACAAAGATCTTTATCCGTTTTGGATTGGAGAAGGCATCAATGTAAGCTGCGGAATTGTAAGTGCAGTGAATCGCAGACAAGATGGGGATGAATTTCATTCGGAAGTGCTGGTTTCAGATGCGGCTGTTAATTTTGGAAACAGCGGAAGTATGCTGGTGGATAAAAGAGGAAGAGTCATTGGGATCAACACATCAAAAGATTCCAAGGACGGAAGCGAGGGAATGGGATATTATGTTCCTGTAGATGTAGCCAAAAAGGTTGTGGATCAATTGCTGGATCAGATGCCGGAGAAAACAGATGAAAAGAAATCTATTGATCGTTGAGGATGATGAACAGATACGGAAAATGCTAAGCCTTTATTTCGGAAATAGAAATTATAATATTTTAGGGACATATGATGGATCTGTTCTAACGCTTGATAATATTTCACTATACCGATATAATGTTGCTGACGGAGGTTTTTACGATGATCATAGAAGATTTGATGTTCCGCTGAAACGGTATATAAGTTGTCAAACGCATGGAATGTAAGACTATCAAATCGGAAGCTGCAAAGGAGAATTTTTATGAACGAATTAGAAAAATGTATGGCTGGTGAGTGGTATGATTGTCATGACGCGATTTTTTTAGAATATAAGAACAATGCAAGAAAATTATTGTCACAATATAATTCTTTTTCATATGACCAAAAGAAAGAAAAGACAGAAGTCTTGAAACAGCTCTTTGGCAGTATGGGAACAAATGTATCGGTAGGGCTTCCATTTATCTGTGACTATGGGAAAAATATTCATATTGGTACAAATGTATCAATTAATATGAATTGTACATTTGTTGATTGTAATAAAATTGAGATAGGTAACAATGTCTTAATAGCTTCAAATGTGCAAATATATACTGCAGCACATCCAGTCGAACTTTCTGATAGACTAACGCCTAATTGGGATCCGGATAGCGGAGAATATTTTTGTCGTACCTATGCATTACCTGTAAAAATCGGTAATGGCTGTTGGATTGGTGGTGGTGTTATCATTCTTCCGGGAGTATCAATTGGAGATGGTACTGTAATAGGTGCAGGGAGTGTTGTTACAAAAGATATTCCTGCGAATAGTGTTGCGGTTGGAAATCCATGTCGGGTTATCAGAAAGATAAATGGAGAATGTAATGATTCAATGAATATATCGAAGATGCGATTAAAAACGATCCACCAGTTCCTGATTTGCTTTTTGCTCCATAAAAAATGGTGGATTTTCTAATCTATGCGCACTTGTTGGTCTCAAGGTAAAGATGGATTAAAATAATATGATAGAAATTGATAAACAAGACAATGAATCGAATGGACAAATTTCAAAATAACACCATATACTATCACCTTCCCGGCTTGTTTGAGTTTTATGAGCTGTATCGTGTGTTTTTGCCCTTATTTCGTGCGCATCGGGAATACTTTTATGACTGGTGTGAAATAGGATCGATCTATGGTGCTCCGGCAGACTGCATCTGGGGCGGAGGGCGTACCTCCTTCGGAGAAGCGGATCCGCAGAATGTGTTGGCATTGACAAAGGAATATGGGATCTCAGCGCGTCTGACCTTTAGCAACTCACTGCTTCGGCAGGAACACCTTCTGGACAGGAAATGTAATGATCTCTGCCGCATGTTTGAGGAGAACAGCGAAGCTTTTGATGGCGCTTCTAATGGCGTTTCGAATGGTGTCATCGTGCACTCGGACTTACTGTCAGAGCATTTGAAGAAAAATTACCCGGGACTCTATCTGGTTTCTTCCACGACCAAGGTTTTGACGGACTTCGAAGGATTTCTGGGGGAAGTAAACCGGGAGGATTTTTGGTATGTGGTGCCGGATTTTCGTTTGAACAAGGCATTTGATCAATTAAATACACTGTCTAAACGACAGAAAGATAAAGTGGAATTTTTGTGTAATGAGTGCTGTTTTATTGGCTGCAAGGACAGAAAACGCTGCTATGAAACAGTCAGCCGGAAAAATCTTGGAGAAAGCTGTCCGGAGCACCACTGTGCCGCGCCTGATGGGGAAAATGGCTATCGCTTTTCCAGGGCTATGAAAAACCCGGCATTTATCGGAATTGATGACATCAAAAATGTTTATGTACCAATGGGCTTTTCTAATTTCAAGATCGAAGGGCGGGGACTTGGCAGCGCTCTGGTTCTGGAATTTTTACTTTATTATATGACGAAGCCTGAGTATCAGCTTCATGTGAGGGAAGAGATCTATCTGGATAATATGCTGGATCTGTTCTAAGGTCAACTTTTTATTTGTATTTCAAGGGAAAAACCGCTATACTATGGTCAAAGACAGTATAGCGGTTCTTCGTTGGTGGAGGTATTTTATGGGTAAAACAGTTGCGATCGGAATACAGGATTTTGAAAAAATGATCACAGACGATTACTTTTATATTGATAAAACAGATTTTATCAGAGAGTGGTGGGAAGCAGGAGACGACGTTACATTGATCACCCGTCCGCGGCGTTTTGGAAAAACACTGAATATGAGTATGCTGGAGGCATTCTTTTCTGTGGAGTATGCAGATCGCGGAGATCTGTTTGAGGAACTTTCCATTTGGAACGATGAGAAATACCGGGCTTTGCAGGGAACGTATCCGGTGATTTTTCTTTCTTTTGCAAGAATCAAAGAAAACACCTATGAAGCAACACGGGAGAAAATATGTGAAGTATTGATCAATCTATATTCGCATTTTTCTTTTTTGAAGGATAGTGAAGTGATGACTGAGAATGACAGAGCCTTTTTTGAGCGGGTCACATTCGATATGTCGGATGCGATTGCTACGTCTGCACTCTATCAGCTTTCAGATTTTCTGTATCGTTATTATGGAAAAAAGGTGATCATCCTCCTGGATGAATATGATACACCTATGCAGGAGGCATATGTACAGGGGTTCTGGGATGAGATGGTTTCTTTTACGAGAAGTCTTTTCAATTCCACATTTAAGACAAATCCTTACATTGCCCGTGGCATCATGACCGGCATCACACGGGTCAGCAAGGAATCTATTTTTTCGGATCTGAATAATCTTAAGGTTGTGACGACAACATCTGACGAATATGCGACTGCTTTTGGCTTTACGGAACAGGAAGTATTTTCTGCGCTGGATGAGTATGGGTATAGTGAACGGAAATCAGATGTGAAGTCTTGGTATGACGGATTTATTTTTGGAAAACATAAGGATATCTACAATCCGTGGTCAATCTTAAATTTTTTAGATACAGGTGAACTTGCAACATACTGGGCGAACACCAGCAGCAATAGTCTCGTCGGAAAGCTGGTCAGGGAGAGCGATGAAGAGGTCAAGGGACTGTTTGAGAGCCTGTTGAAGGGGGAGCATATCTACTGCCCGATCGATGAGCAGATCGTGTTCAATCAGCTGGATGAAAATCCGGATGCGATCTGGAGTCTGTTGCTTGCCAGCGGTTATTTGAAGGTACTTTCTGTGGAAAATAAGGTCGCAGGAAAAGATCAGATCTATGAGATCGCTCTGACAAATGCGGAAGTTCTCGACATGTTTTATGATATGGTGCGAGGCTGGTTTAAACGTTCCAAAAGAAATTACAATGGTTTTATCAAGGCACTGTTTGTCGATAACCTGAAGGAAATGAACATCTATATGAATCAGGTGGCATTACAAACCTTCAGTTTCTTTGATTCTGGAACAAGACCATCGGATGCACAGCAACCGGAGAATTTTTACCATGGGTTTGTGCTGGGACTATTGGTGGAACTGAGCGGAGATTATACGGTCACATCCAACCGTGAGAGCGGATATGGAAGATATGATGTCATGATAGAGCCCCTGGAGAAGAACAAAAATGCCTATATTTTTGAGTTTAAGGTGCATGATCCGGAGGACGAGGCGACACTCAAAGAAACGGTACAGTCTGCACTGGTGCAGATAGAGGAGAAGCAGTATGCCGCGCAGCTGATCGCCCGAGGCATCCCAAAAGAGCACATCCGAAGCTACGGCTTTGCCTTTGAAGGAAAAAAGGTACTGATCGGGTAAGTAGATAATCAACCATGCAGATACGATCATAATAAAACCGCATCGCCATTCGCGCGATGCGGTTTTAAGTAGCAAAAAGCCAATTTTAGTAGTTCTCTGCGTGAACCTCGAAGTAGCTCTGGGGATGATTGCATACCGGGCACTTGTCGGGGGCATTGGTTCCAACAACGATATGTCCGCAGTTTCTGCACTCCCATACCTTGACTTCGCTCTTTGCGAAGACAGCAGCAGTCTCCACATTCTTTAAGAGTGCACGATAGCGCTCCTCATGATGCTTCTCAATCTCGCCTACCGCACGGAATTTTGCAGCCAGCTCAGGGAATCCCTCAGCCTCAGCGGTCTTTGCGAAGCCCTCATACATGTCGGTCCACTCGTAGTTCTCGCCGTCAGCGGCAGCGCCCAGATTCTGTGCGGTGTCACCGATGCCGTTCAGTTCCTTGAACCACATCTTTGCGTGCTCCTTCTCGTTGTCTGCCGTCTTTAAGAAGAGAGAAGAGATCTGCTCATATCCCTCCTTCTTTGCTACGGATGCAAAATAGGTATATTTATTTCTTGCCTGTGACTCGCCTGCAAAGGCTGCCTCCAGATTCTTCTCGGTCTGTGTTCCTGCGTACTTGTTTGCAGGCTTTGCCTCTGCGATCTTCTCAAATGCAGATGCCGGCTGCTTGCATAATGGACAGGTAAAATCTGCCGGAAGCTCCTCTCCTTCATAAATATAACCACATACTTTACATTTCCACTGTGCCATTTTTTTGTCTCCTTTCTTGTTTAAGATCATACTTTTATCTTCATACATTGTATGCAACATTTTTTCAGCCATCTCGCTGAGCGGTTTGCCGTAAAACTCTTCGTAGAGCTGCCTGATCGACGGGTTTTCGTGGCTCTTTCGCAAGGTCATCTCCGCGTCTTTTTTGTAAAGGCTGTCAATGCGGGCTTTTCGAACCTCATCGGCATCCTTCATGAGATCCTTCGGCTGACCGCCGCCACCGATACATCCGCCGGGGCAGGTCATGACCTCTATAAAATGATATTGTTTGTCGCCCTGTTTCATGCGCTCGATCATCTTTCGCGCATTGGCAGTGCCGTAGACGACTGCCACATTTACATTCAGCTCGCCGATCTGTAAGGATGCTTCGCGGATGCCTTCATAGCCGCGCACCGGCTGCAGATCGTAGAGCTGTGCGGGGGCTTCCTCACCGGTGATATACTCATAGGCGGTTCGAAGCGCAGCTTCCATGACGCCTCCGGTATTGCCAAAAATAACACCGGCACCGGATGCCTCACCCATGAGACTGTCGTAGGCGGAATCAGACAGGGAAGCAAAATCAATGCCTTCCTCCTTCGCCCACAAAGCAAGCTCTCTGGTGGTAAGTACAAAATCCATATCACGCATATTGGGATCATCATAATAGTGACCGGCGTCATGCATTTCCGGTCTGCGGATCTCATATTTTTTGGCAGTGCAGGGTGTCAGCGCCACATTGACGATCTTTGTGGGATCAAGTCCCATTTTCTTTGCAAAATAGGTCTTGATTGTCGGCCCCTGCATGCCGATCGGACTCTTGGCGGTAGAGAGATTGGGAATCAGTTCCGGGTAATAGGTTTCCGTGAATTTGATCCAGGCAGGGCAGCAGCTGGTAAACTGCGGAAGCGGTGCTGTCCCTTTGGTAACGCGCCGGATCAGCTCGCTTGCCTCCTCGACGATCGTGAGATCCGCCGCGAAATTGGTATCCAGTACATAGCTGACACCAAGCGCACGCAGCAGTGCCACCATTTTTCCTTCCACGAATGTACCGTCATCCATGCCGAATTCTTCACCGAGGGCAGCCCGGACGGAAGGAGAGGTACTTACGATCACGATCTGATCCGGATTTTTTACCGCCTCGCGGATCTCCGGGTATTCATATCGTTCCGTGATACTGTCCGGCGGACATACATTGGCGCATTGTCCGCAGTGGATACAGACCGCTTCGCCGCCTGTCTGCTCCAGTGTGTAAGTGCCGTGTACGCCGATGTCCTGCGTGCAGACATTCTTACACATACCGCATTTGATACATTTGTCTTCGTCTCTGACGATGCTGGGGTTGTCAGGTTCGATGGGAACTCTGACATCCAAAGGCAGATGATTCATTGTTTGTCACCTCCATGTTCTTTTGACAGGCATTCCGCGCAGATATAGTTGATCTTCAGGTCGTAGGAGATCATGGGAACGCCGATCTGCTTTTGTAATTTTTCAGTCAGATCCTCCAGCGTGATATCCGATAGCTTTCCGCACTTTTTACACACGAGATGGTCATGACGGACAGTCTTGTCATAGCGGTCCGGACAGCCCTCGACACAGACCTTTCGGATCAGGCCCTGCTCATAAAGGGTGGATAGATTATTATAGACCGTGGCAAGTACTGCCTTCTCATTCCTTTCCCGCAGGCGCAGATAGATCTGCTCTGCTGTTAAGTGCTCTGTGGAATTGTTGATGATCTCTAAAATGTAGCGTGCATTTTTTGTCATAGCAATCCTCGCATGTCATCGGAAAGTGGTCAGGTGCAACTGAAAAATTAGAATGATTTTAAAAATATATTAACATATTTGGGAAATTTGTCAATGAAATTCCGGATCGTATATTATTGGCCGGCGTGTATGATGTAGTTGCACATGCTGAATGAATATGATAGTATGTAACTGTTCAGAGCCAAGGCAATATTTATAAACTATCGGAACCGAGTCAGGGTCTGAATAGTTACGATAATATAAAAGTAGCTGTAGGGATTTTATGGAGGGATCATATGCGTTCATGGGTTGCAAAAACAGAAGAAATTGATGATTTAGAAGTTGCAGTAGAGGAATTGAAGAATGGTATACCGACGGAGGAATTGCTCACAAACACGGTCGGTATTGCCTATGTGTATTATGATGCGGATTTTGAAGAATTAAGTAAAATGTTATCAGAGACTTTCCAATTTCCCATCATCGGTGTAAGTGCAATGGCGCTCTTAGATCATGAAGGATATCTGGCTTACGGTATGGAACTATTAGTTATGAGTGCTGATGACATCAGATTTTCTGTGGGAATGACTGAAAGCTTAGATAAAGATAACTATGAAGAAAAATTAGAAAAGCTTTATGATGCAATGAAAGGTGACGCACAGGAACAGGAAAAATTGATATTAGCTTATACCGGTAAACTACTAGATGCTGACGGAGATATATACGTTAAGACATTTGATAAGATCAGCAGTGGAGTTCCTGTTTACGGAGGAATGCCTTCGGATATGTATACCTACAAAGATTTTAAAGTATTTTATGACGGAAAAGTGGAAAATTATGCGGCGGCAGTCATTCTTGTTTATGGAAATGTATCCCCTATCACTTTGGTTGAGTTTTCTATTTCGAATGAAACGAGTTTAGAGAATAAGGTATCTAAAGCAGTAGGAAGTATAGTATTTTCTTTAGGCGATAAAACCTTTATACAGACCTTGGAAGAGGCAGGACTTTCCTCTGACAACGAAAATGTGATCAAGGAGTATGTCCAGACACCGTTTGTTGTTAAAAAAGAAGTGGAAAACGGTGAAACAATAGAATTTTTGAGAAACCTTGCCTATCTCAAGCATGATACCGGAATAGGCGTCTTTTTAGGACAGGTACCGGAGGGAGCAGAACTGAAGGTGGCTACCGTCAGTGTGGATGATATCGGAAAATCAGTCACACAGGTATTTACAGACCTGATTCATGAGATGGAGAAAAGAAGTGATTATCAATACAGCACCATTATCTGCACTTCTTGTACGGCAAGATATATGAACATTATCGGAGATAAAAATATTGAGGGTAATGCATATAAGGATATTATACCGGATGATATCAATCTGGTAGGAATGTATTCTTATGGCGAGTTATGTCCCACGAAAAGTTCTGATTCTGACAAGTTGTATAATATGTTTCATAATGAGACATTTACAATTCTTGCACTATAAAGACGATCGGTATCTGTTTGAAACAGGTTTATAAAGATGAAGAGGGAATATGGAAGATCTATCTCTGGAAGAAGAATTAAAAGACCTAAAAAAGCAGCTAAAGAAGGCGGAACGTGAGATCAAGCGTCTTGAGAATGAGAATACGTTGATTATAAATATGAATAAAAAAGCGATAAGCATGAGAGACTTTAGCGAGCGGGAACTTGTGCTGGCAAAGAATCAGGCAGAAAAAGCTGACCGGGCGAAAAGTGATTTCCTCGCGTCCATGTCTCATGAGATAAGGACACCGATCAATGCAGTTCTGGGAATGAATGAGCTGATTATCCGTGAGAGCAGTGAGGAGAATATCAGAGATTATGCGAAGGATATAGAAAGCTCCGGAAGAATGCTTCTATCGCTTATTAATGACATCCTTGATTTTTCCAAGGTAGAGTCCGGGAAAATGGAAATCATATCTGTTGAATATGATCTTGCCAGTGTGATCAATGATATCATCAATATGTTAAGCACAAAGGCAAAAGATAAAGGGCTGGATTTTTTGGTTGAGGTGGATCAGACAATTCCCAGTATGCTGTATGGTGATGAAAGAAAAATCACACAGATCATAACAAATCTGATGACAAATGCGATCAAATATACAGAAAAGGGGAGTGTCAAGCTATCTATAAAAGGTGCTGAGGATGACATCGGATATAAACTATATCTTTCTGTATCTGATACAGGAAAGGGAATCAAAGAGGAAGACCAAAAGCGGCTTTTCGAATCCTTTACTAGGGTAGATGAGGTTGAAAACAGAGCTATAGAGGGCACCGGTTTGGGGCTGACACTTACGAAGTGTTTTACTGAAATGATGGGTGGAGAACTTTCGGTGGAAAGTGTCTATGGAGAGGGTTCTACTTTCACGGCTTATATCAGACAGGAAATTGTGAAGGCTGATCCGATCGGTGATTTTGAGGAGCGGATCGCGAGAAAACGACAACAGAGGGAAAATAGCAGTCAGGGATTGCATGCGCCCGGATGTAAGGTTCTTGTGGTGGATGATGTGCAGATGAACTGCAAGGTATTCTGCGGTCTGTTAAAGGAAACGGGAATAGAAATAGACACTGCTTTTTCCGGAAGAGAAGCTTTGAACAGATGTCAGAATAAAAAGTATCATATGATCTATATGGATCATAGAATGCCGAATATGGATGGAATTGAGTGTTTGCACAAATTAAGAAGTATGGACACACCCAACAATGACACCCCTGTGATTGTACTTACGGCAAATGCGATTTCCGGAATGAGGGAAGTGTACCTGGAGGAGGGCTTCGATGATTATCTCAGCAAGCCAATAGAGGTGAAATATCTCGAAGAATCTATCAGAAAATACGCGTCTGACTGGCTTGTGGAGACAGGGAAGGATCACAAGACGGAGAGT
>JALFNQ010000180.1 GCA_022773965.1 Lachnospiraceae bacterium | reverse complement strand
GAGATTGAAAAGCTGCAGAAGCTGTCTAATAGGAAATATTACACTTACTCACCCGATCAGATCAACGAACTGTTTGGCACAATCCAGACAGCACTTGATGGGGCAAAAGCAACATTCACATCAGACACAGTGGAAAAGAAAAAACTGTTCACATTTTCAGCGTAGCCATTAGGCACCGCCGCAAGCGTATCTGGCAGAGCAATCTGCCAGATACAAAACATCACAAAGGAAAGGAGAACACAAAGATGCGGAGTATAAAGCATACAGTTTATCCTACTCAGATAAATACTTTTAACAGTATTTATCATGGCAGGACAATATAGAGAATATGAAAATGCACTTACTCATAAAGATATAAAAAGCAGTCAGAGCAAGTGCGACAATATGGAGACCTATTCAAGGGAACAGACAATAGGAAAGAAAAAGGTAAAGATTACCTTAGAATTTCCCCACACAGTTGACCCAAAAGATGCAGACTGCTTTGAGCATATGCTGAAAGCGGTTTATTTGAACAAAATTCAAACAGGGTATTTACAAACCAGTTTCCACGCGGTATCATTCCCAACCCCAAAGGGGAAAAGTTCACAAGGAGGGAATGAACCATGAGTAAGAAGGTGAGAACGCTGCTTCGTGTATCATCAAGACAGCAGCTGCACGATGATGATATTCCGATCCAGCGTGCAGAGGCGGAGCAGTTTATCAGTAAGCATGCAGACTGGATATTTGATAAGGAATACCTTGAAAAAGGAATATCTGCATATCACAATGGAGTAGAGGATCGAGAAGTGCTCCAAGAGATCATGCAGGATGCAAAGAAAGGAGACTTTGACATTTTACTTGCCTATATGTCAGATCGAATCGGCAGACAGGAAGAGTACAGTTTCTATGTGGCTGAATTGAATCGTCTGGGAATTGAGGTTTGGACGATCAAAGACGGACAGTTAAAGACGGAGGAGCATATTGATAAATTGCTCAACTACATCCGCTTCTGGCAGAATGAGGGGGAAAGTAAAAAGACAGGCATGCGTGTCCATGATACCATGGTGGAAATGGTAAAGGAGGGCAAGTTTGTAGGTGGGAAAGCACCTTATGGATACAAGCTGGTCTTGTCGGGTGAAATCAGTAACCATGGCAGAGCATTACATAAATTGCTCATTGTACCAGAGCAGGCAGAGATCGTGCGTATGATTTTCTCATACGCTGTCAACAAAGGCATGGGATTTCAGAAGATAGCCAAAACATTGAATGAAACTGAAATACCAGCGCCAACTACATCTGAATGGAAATCGGGAACCATAAGAAGTATTCTGATGAATCCTGTTTATATGGGATATGTTGCTTATAATAGACGAAAGAGCGGACGTGAAAACTATACGCATTTGGATAGAAGGGATTGGACCTATGCAAAAGAGCAGAATCCGGACTTGATGATCGTATCGCAGGAAGTATGGGAGAGAGCGCAGGAGATCAGAGAGGCAAGAAAGAAAAAAATCAATGAATCCAAACAGGCTACGAATGAAATGTATATGGAGCAGTACCATGTGCCTTTCTCAACAAGAGGAAGATTAGCGCTCACAGGTCTGGTTTGTTGTGGGTACTGCGGAGCAAAATTAAAGAATACGGGCTATGCAAATCATTGGACTTGCAAGACCACAGGAGAGAAAAAGGTATCATATGTGGGTCGTTATGGCTGCCCGAATCAGTGTAAGCAGCGCAGCTCCTATTCGCAGGATTACTTGGAATCCATTGTATTTTCTGCGGCAGAGGATTACTTGGATCACTTAAAGAAAATTGATATCCGTACAGAAATTGAGGAAATGCAACAGCAGCAGAGCAAAAACATACACAGAGAAATGAAAGACCTAGATAAGGAGTTGCAAGGTCTGGATATAGATATCTGTACACTTGAGGATAAATTACCCGAAGCAATCCGAGGGGAATTTGCTTTTTCAGCAGACAAATTATCCTCCATGATCGGTGAAAAAGAGACACGAAAAAAAGAGTTGGAGAAAGTCAGGAGCAGATTACAGGCACAGTTGGAAGAACTTTTAATCAAGCAGGAAGATATGAAGCAGTTTATTGAACTCATACCAAACTGGCGAGAACTCTTTGAGGAATCAGATGTTCCCACAAAGCGCATGCTGCTTTCTACACTGATAGATAGAATCATCGTAACAGACGATGAGATCAATATAAAGTTCAAAATCAGCTTAGATTACCAAAAGGATTTCATACTCGAAAGTATTGGCTCCCCTACCACTCCGTAAATACCCGGTTCAATGTAAAGGACATGATCGCCAGTACATTGGCACGGATCGTGGAATCCGGCCAGGTGGCATAGATCTCGCTGGAAGCGACATTTTTGATATAATCCTTGTAGCGGACATAGTAGTCGTTGGCCCGTGAGTCAGTGGGCGGGCCGTCATGGACAACAACAAATTCCGGGATGACCACACGACTTAGGACGATCTCGCCGCTTTCTTCCATGGGCTTGATCTCTGCCTCCTCGATCTTCGGAGGATAATCACCAAAGAGTGTATTGACCGGAATATCAATGCTTTCACGAAATCTTCCTGTATAGTCCAGCGGTGTCAGGACAACGTTCTGGATGGCCTTGATCGTGGAAAAAATTTCTATACCGGAAATGTTTAGCGGCTGATAGCCTTCCGCGCGTATCTGGATCGTGTAAAGAGAAAACGGCTGGTTTTCCTGGGAAGAATCCAGACTGTATTCTACGGGTGGTGCCTCCAGTGTGAGTACCTGTGACTGACCGGATTCATCTGTCTGTACGGATTCCAGCGTGGCATCCGGTTCTCCGGTGTAGCTGAGTCTGATCGTAGCTCCCTTAATTGGCGTATTTTGAAGCCTTGAAGTCACGTTGACCTGAAGGGTGCCCGTGTCTGTAGCATCCTGCATTGCATATAATTGTTTCATGCAAAAAAACTCCCAAACATCATTACTTCATCATATTCATCCGGGGAAAAAAGGTTCAGGGAAAAAGGGGAAAAGTGTAGCATTCTGAAAATCAATGTGCTAAAATATTTTTAAGGGTACGCAGGGGGGAGGATCATATTGTGACATTTGTTTCAAAGGTGAAGAGTTTTGTTTTGCAAGAGCCTCAAAATAAAAATGAGTCACCAAAGGTAGTGGTTGTACTGCGCATGTCCTGCCTGCTGTTTATGTTGTATCTGCTAAGTGCAGGTGTTGGATTTGTTATTACAAAGCATATGTATCTGGCGATGTTCAGCGTGTTGTTTTTGATCTTGTATGCGTATGCGCTTTACTGCTCTTATCAGGATAAAATGGCGCAGGCCTATCTGTTGTTGAATATCAATACTTTATTGTGGGTGATCATGTTTTACGTGATCTTTGGGCCGAATACAGGTGTGCACCACTTTATTTTTGCCTTGATAATGGTGGATCTGTTACTGGAAAGAAGACATCCGGTTGTGATGATCGTTGCGCTGTATCTTGTGCGTATTGGTCTGTATGCTGGTCGCATGACTTGTCTCCCGATTGCAGTTGAAGGTATGCTGGGCAAGCTGGAGATTTATATGTATGTGCTCAGCGTGGTACTGGAGTGTACAACGGTCTTATTTACCGGTATTTATTTCACCAAGGATGCCTTCAAGATGGAGAGCAGATTACAGGATTATAATAATGAGCTTCGGCATGTTGCATCTACAGATCCTCTGACAAAGATCTGGAATCGCTTTCGGATGCTGGAGCATGTGGAGAAGTGTCTGAAAAAGTATCAAAGAGGAGAGCTGCAGTTTCTTTCATTGGCCATTGGAGATATTGATTTTTTTAAGCGTGTCAATGATACATATGGTCATGAGTGCGGCGATGAGGTATTACGTTCCCTTGCACATTTGTTTGACGAGGAAATGCGAGGGATTGGCGCTGTTGCGCGTTGGGGAGGAGAAGAATTTTTATTTCTTTTTGAGAATATGAATGGTGATGATGCATGGACGGCTTTGTCTCTGATCCAGACAAAGCTGGGTCGTTTGGATATTCCTTATGAGGGACAGCTTCACCGCGTAACGATGACTTTCGGTTTAACAGAATACGATTTTCATTTGTCTCTGGACGATAATATCAAACTGGCAGATGATAAATTGTATAAGGGCAAGGAGAGCGGCCGCAACCGTGTGATATATTAGTGAGAGCAGCATTTTAAGGGAGTCTTCTGAGCGAAGGCTTCCTTTTGCTTTGTGTCATTTAGGAAGGATATTTTATGAGAAGAGAGGAAAAATGGGTCGTGCTGGCGAAATCGGCAGATTTTGCCGGCATTGGAAAAACCTATGGAGTGGATCCTGTGATCGCCCGGATCGTGAGAAACAGAGAGGTGACAGATAAACAGGAGCTGGACGCATATTTTCATCCGTCTTTGAACTGTCTGCATGATCCGTCTCTCTTAAAGGGAGCGAAAGAAGCAGCAGAGCTTTTGGAAGAAAAGATCCGTAATCAGAAAAAGATCCGTATTATCGGTGATTATGATATCGATGGCATTTTTTCAACCTATATTTTATATCATGGTTTGTCTGCCTGTGGTGCGCAGGTGGATTATACGCTGCCACATCGCATCAATGATGGTTATGGGTTGAATGAAAAGCTTATTCGGGAGTCCTGTGAGGCCGGTTGTGACACGATCATCACCTGTGATAACGGGATTGCAGCGGCAGATGAGATCGCACTTGCAAAAGAGCTTGGAATGACCGTGATCGTGACAGATCATCATGAGATTCCTCTTCGCTGGGAGGGGGAGACGGCACATGCCATACTCCCGCCTGCGGATGTAATTGTTGATCCAAAGCAGCAGGACTGCATGTATCCCTTTAAGGGCATTTGCGGAGCAGTGGTGGCATGGAAGGTATTGCAGCTGCTGCAGCAAAGATTTGGAATGAAAGATGAATGGAAGCGGTATCTTGCGTGTGCTGCGTTTGCGACAGTAGGTGATGTGATGGAATTGCGGGGAGAGAACCGCACCATCACGGCACTTGGACTGGAGCAGCTGAGACACACGGAAAACGTCGGTTTGCAGGCACTGATCCGAAAGAATGATCTGGAGCCGGATACGCTTCGCGCTTATCATATTGGTTATGTGATCGGGCCTTGTATCAATGCCAGCGGAAGACTGGATACTGCAAAACGTGCATTAGAGCTGCTTTTAGAGGAGGATATGGCGCGGGCAAGTCTGATGGCGCAGGAACTGGTGGCACTCAACGCCAGCCGTAAGGAGCTGACGGCAAAAGGGGTAGAGGAGGCTGTAGAGATCGTGGAGTCGCAGCAGCTATGGCGAAAGCAGGTGCTGGTTGTCTATTTGCCGGAGTGTCATGAGAGTCTGGCCGGTATTATAGCCGGAAGGCTCAGAGAGCGCTATTATCGGCCGACATTCGTACTCACCAGAGGGGAAGGCTGTGTGAAGGGCTCCGGGCGATCAATTCCTGCCTATCACATGTATGAAAAGCTCAGCCGCGTCGGGGAGCTTTTGATCAAATTTGGCGGACATGCCATGGCAGCGGGGCTGTCATTGACAGAGGACCGGGTGCCGCAGCTGGAGCGTGCGCTGAATGAAGATGCCGGGCTGGATGCAACAGATCTGACAGAAAAAATATGTATTGATGTACCGATGCCCTTATCTTATATCAATGAGACGCTGATCGAACAGCTTTCTGTGCTGGAGCCCTGTGGAAACGGCAATGAAAAACCGGTATTTGCAGATCGGGAGCTGACAGCAAGACGCGCATTTTACATAGGAAAAGAGCGCAATATGTTAAAACTTCAGCTGGATTGTGAGAGAGGATATATGGATGCACTTTATTTCGGTGATGCAGAGGAATTTCTGGATTATTACCGGAAAAAGTATGGCGTAGAACAGGTGAATGCGCTTTTGCGCGGCAGACCACAGCAGATGCGCTTTGCATTTATTTATTATCCTCAGATCAACCACTATCAGGGACAGAATATCCCGCAAATTGTGATCACACATTACGCATAGAGCTGACGTGAGAAAATAGAGGTTGACTTTTCAAGGTTTTTAGTTCAAAATTCCTATGTATAAAAGGTGGAGGAAAAATCTATGAACATTGCGGTACAGTGTTGTGGAATTGCGGTTCTTGGGATTCTGTTTCTGTTCTATATACAAAAGAAAACTCTCGCAACCCGCGCGGAGCGGGTGTTCCGGTGCGCATTTTTGATGATCACATTCTGTCTGATCATGGATGTTTCATCAATTGTGGCGATCACGAATAGGTCTTCTCTGTCCAATGAGTTTGTGAATGCAGTCTGCAAACTATATTTGGTGACACTTGTTTTGTCCATGCTTTTTGCACTGTTATATATTTATTCAGATATTTTGCAGGATGAAAGACAGTGGCATCTGTGCGTGCTTGGTTATGGTTTGTTTTCACTGGTGATAGTATTGGGTATCTGTGGGGCAAGAATTTCTATTTACAGCAGCTTATGGACAAGGGAGATCTATACCTATGGTTCGGCGGTCATCATCACTTATGCAGGCGTTCTGGCGATGCTTGTAAATAATATCATATTGCTATTGACACAAAAAAAGATCAATGCAAGGCGTCGGCGTGCAGTAGTGATCTGGATGGTCATGTGGGTCGGCGCTGCCGTTGTACAGTTTTTTGACAAGGGGCTGTTGATCGTTGGATTTGCCGCAGCCATGGGCATTATGGTCGTGTATCTTCAGTTTGAAAATCCAGAATTGAATCTGGACAGGCAGACAGGTCTGTTTAATCAGGGTGCATTTATGATGTATATGCAGTCACTTTATGAGCGACAACAGGAATTGCCGGTAATGTCTGTGCGGGTGTATTGCTCCAATGATGCAAAACATCCGGAGGCAGTGCAGGAGCATATGATACGGCAGACAGCGCGTATATTACTTACGATTCCTAATATTTATGTATTCCGTGTAAATGAGGCAGAGCTGCTTATCCTGTTCCGAAAAAAGGAAGGTGCAAGGGTAGCTGCGGTGGAAATCTACCAGAAATTACAGTCAGAGTTTCGGATTTACGGCGTGAATATGTTTAAGTCTTACTTTGTTTATGCGGAAAATCTGGAGATTGTCAGCAGCGGTTCAGAATTGTTAGAGCTGATGTACTATGTACGGGTGAAGCATGGAGAGGCTGCACTGGGTAAATTTTTGGAGATTGATGCACAGACGGCAGAAAATTTATTCTACATTAAAAATATGGAGCATCAGATTTCAGCTGCCCTTGAGGAGGATCGTATCATTGTTTACTATCAGCCCATCTACTCTGTGAAAGAGCAGCGTTTTACAAGTGCAGAGGCACTGGTGCGTATGGTTGATGAACAAGGCAAGCTGGTCATGCCCATGGAGTTTATACGGATCGCAGAGGAAAATGGTATGATCCGAAAAATCGGAGCCCGTGTGTTCGAGAAGGTGTGTCACTTTTTTATCGAACAACATCTGGATCAGTATGGCATAGAATATATCGAGGTCAATCTGTCAACCGTACAGGCGGCAGATGAAAACCTTGCACAGGACTATATCCGGATCATGGATGAACAGCGTATCGAGCCGAAGCATATTAATTTGGAGATCACGGAATCAGCTTCTGTCAGCGCCAGAAATATTTTGCTGGATAATATGAATATACTGATGGGAAGGGGTGTGCGTTTCTCTCTGGATGATTTTGGAACCGGTCAGTCGAATCTCAATTATATTGTGGAGATGCCGGTTCATATCGTCAAGTTTGACCGGGATATGACCAATGCATATTTTGAGAATGGAAAAGCAAAATATGTGATGGATGCCGCGATGCATATGATTCAGGGAATGAATCTGAGTATTGTCGCAGAGGGCGTGGAGACGGAAAATCAGCTGGAAACAATGAAGAAGCTGGGAATTCAGTACATACAGGGCTATTATTTTTCAAAGCCCTTATCAGAACAGCATTTTTTGGAGTTTATTAAGGAGAAAAATGCGGATCAAACAGGAGGCGTCGCATGATAAGAGAGGATTTTCATTTTTTATCAAAGGATGCAAAAACAAAAATTCATGGTGTGCGCTGGATGCCGGATGATGGTGCCGTGAATGGAATTGTCCAGCTGGTGCATGGAATGCAGGAGTATATCGGACGTTATGAGGAACTGGCAGATTTTTTGACCGGACACGGTTTTCTGGTAGTCGGACATGATCATTTAGGGCATGGAGAATCTGTGCGTGATACGAGTTATCTTGGCTATTTTTGCAAGCCCAGGCCTTCTGATGTGCTTGTGGCAGACATGCATCAGGTGACTGCTATTACAAAGAGAGTATATCCGGGGCTGCCTTATTTCATTTTTGGACACAGTATGGGCTCTTATCTGCTGCGCAAATATCTGACCGTGTATAGTAGTGAAGTGGATGGGGCGATCATCTGTGGAACAGGAAGTGTTGCGGACGGCATTTGTTATGCGGGGATTGCTGCGTGTGCTTTTATTGCGATGTTTCGTGGCTGGCATTACCGCAGCAGCTTTGTGAAAAAAGCAGCGTTCGGAAAACCCTATGCGAAGTTCTGTATGGATGGAAGTGTGCCGGAAAACAGCTGGCTGTGCAATGATGTGGAACGCGTGAAAAAATATTACAGCGATCCTCTGTGCACCTTTGATTTTACATTGAATGGATTTTACGGATTGTTTACCACTGTGTCCTATGACAATCAGGAAAAATATATCAGACAGATTCGTACGGATCTGCCGCTATTTATTATATCCGGTTCTGAGGATCCGGTGGGAGATAGCGGAATTGGGGTCAAAAGAGTTTACCAGCAATATAAAAAAGCTGGTTTAAGAGATGTTACAATGAAGCTGTACGAGGGCGACCGTCATGAGCTTGTCAATGAGCCGGATCGGGAGACTGTGTATGCAGACATATGGGAATGGATAACAAGTCATCTCTAAGGAGGAAAAAATGAAGAAGAGAAGTATGAAAAAATGGTTGGCAGTGTTACTGACCGCAATGACAGTATGTTCGCTGGCAATGCCGGTGGCAGCAGAGGAAGTAGAAGGCGAAATTACAGAAGATACCGGTGCCGATGAAGTGGTGGAGGGAGAGATCACCACTGAAGGTGAGGAGGACAGTCAGCCGGTAGGTGAGATCGAAACAGAAACAGGCAGCGTCAATGCAGATGACAATGTTGTGATCACAGCAGATGACAAACCGTATCTGGCGCTTGGAGAGAATCTCTCTGCAGACCAGCAGGCAACGGTGCTTGGACTGATGGGTATTGATGCTGCAAATCTGGGTGATTACAACGTTGTTTACATCACAAACAAGGAAGAGCATCAGTATCTGGATGAGTATCTGCCCTCAGAAAAAATCGGAACGAGAGCCCTTTCTTCTGTTGTGATCGTTAAGAGAGAAAAAGGCAGCGGGCTCAATATCTCTACAAAGAATATCAATTACTGCACCGTTGGTATGTATAAGAATGCACTTGCCACTGCAGGATTGCAGGATGCGGATATCATTGTGGCAGGGCCCACTCCGATTTCAGGAACGGCTGCGCTTATTGGTGCTATGAAGGCTTATTCACAGATGACAGGCGAGCCTGTAGATGAGGAGAGTCTGGATGCGGCAATGAATGAGATCGTTGTGACCGGTGAGCTCTCGGACATCATAGCCAATGCGGATGATGGAGAGGTGGAAGAATTCATTGCCTATGTGAAGCAGAAGGTGTTAGAAGGTGGTCTGAAGGACGAAGGCAGCATCCGCAAATGTATTGAGGACGCGTTGGATAAATATGATTTTTCGATGACTGATGACGAGAAGAATGAGCTGACCAATGTACTTTTGAAGATCAGCAAGCTTGACATCGATGTGGATTCACTGCTGGATCAGGCAAAGTCGCTGTATGACCAGATCAAGAATTCTGATGATGCACAGGGATTTTTTGCACGGATCTTCCAGGGAATCCGTGATTTCTTCAAGAATCTGTTTAATTGGTAAAAAAAAACGAGATCCATAGATCTGTGATTTTGCCCGACTAAGCCTGACTTGGGAAAGGGCAAGGATCAGATTTGTGGATCTCTCTTTTTTATATTTTCTGCTTTAAGAATGCGATGAGTCCATCCGTAAAGCGCGTCACACCAGGCATTGCCTGTACTGCTTTGCGGTTTTTTTCGTTAAAGCCCACCAGGATGTTGTGGTTGGCTTCTGAGAGATAGTCAATGATTCCGTCAATATCAGATTTCATATTTTTCGGGAACTGAATATATAAGTGCTTGTTTGCGGTAATATGCAGCGTGTAAGAGATGCTGAAATGATACCATAAAATATTGTGCAGGGTAGAATATTTGTAGATCCACACAATCTCATTGATCGGGATGACAGTCACGGCTTTGTTGGCAAAAGCGATAAAGAAGTGCTCTGTGATATACATATCTTCGGTGGCAAGCTGGGGCAGTGTTGCCAGTTCTTCCTCAGCCTGTGCTAAAAGCTCGCTGCGTTTTCCATACAGGCCTAACTGGCGGCTGGCAGGGGAGAGTACCGGAAACAGTGCATAGAGTGTAAACAGCACGATGCTGAGCAGCGCATAGCCTCCGGAGACAAAGAAGCAGGCCAGTAAAAGAAAACTGCTGACATTGCCAAAGCCCGGTTCGGAGATGATACAGTCAGAAACTGTGTCGTAAAATCCGGTTGTTGTCCAATCCAGATCGGAAACAAGCTGTTCTGCCAAAAGTGCATAGCTTTCCGGCTGTCTGCGGATACTGGCGCGGATCGTGACTTCTTTGATGTGGGGAAGCCCTTCCTCACAGGTACGGGGACTCAAAACAAAGAGATAACAGCCATCATCCCTTAGGGTGTAGTAATAGTAGCCGGTGACAAAGCCCAGACGGCTCTGTGAGTAGCCGGTAAAATTCAGGTCTCTGAATGTCCCAGAGATATACTGATTGCCGGCATCCGCAAGGGCGCTGATCTGTGCCTGATCAGAGATCACTAATGGGTTCATGAGCGATCTCATCGGTGTAGAAAACCAGACGATCACGAGAAAAATGCAATAAATGATCGGAGAAGCCACGCGTCTGCCGTAGGTGCTCCGGATTTTTTTTGTGATAAGATGATCTAACTGTTGCATAATGTTCCTCCATTCTCTTTATCTTATCAAAAATGCAGAACGATTCCAAGTAATAGTAGAAAGTTTTCATCAAAAATGATATAGTATAAAAGTTATGAAATATGAGGGAGATATGTGAAATATGGAAGGTATGGATGCATACACCGGATTTGCAGAGGTTTATGACCGGTTTATGATGGATGTCCCTTATGAACAGTGGCGGGATATGATTGTAAACGAATTAAAAAAGGCATCAATTGAGGACGGACTGCTGCTGGATCTTGGATGTGGGACGGGAACATTGACCAGAATGCTGGCGAATGCAGGCTATGACATGATCGGTGTGGACGGCTCTGAGGAAATGCTGATGGAAGCAAGGGAAAAAGAGGACGGTACGGATATTCTTTATCTATGTCAGGATATGCGGCAGTTCGAGCTGTATGGAACCGTGCGGGCGGTCATCAGTACTTGCGACACGATGAATTATCTTTTAACACCGGAGGATTTTATACAGACGGTACGCCTTGTAAATAACTATCTGGATCCGGGCGGACTTTTTATTTTTGATCTGAATACGTTATACAAGTTTCGTGAGTTAATGGGAAATACTACGATTGCAGAGAGTGGTGAGGATGCCAGCTTTATATGGGACAACTTTTTTGACGGGGAAACCGGGCGCAATGAGTATGATCTGACGCTTTTTATCAAGCGGGAGGACGGACTGTTTGAAAGGCAGATCGAGGTTCATGAGGAGCAGGGCTATTCACTGGAGGAGGTCAAAGGGTTTCTTGAGGCGGGCGGCATGCAATTTGTGCGTGTGTTTGATGCAGATACTGGTGATGAACCGACAGATACCAGTGAGAAGGTCTTTTTTATAGCGAGAGAAAAAGGAAAGTAGAGGACAGGTAAATGAATGACTATATGGTAAGAGCGACAGCGGCGAATGGAGCGATCCGTGCCTTTGCAGTCACAACAAAAAATCTGGTAGAGGAAGCGCGTGTGCGTCATGACACCAGTCCGGTCATGACAGCGGCACTTGGGCGTCTGCTCAGCGCAGGTGCGATGATGGGCGCGATGATGAAGGGAGACAATGACATTCTGACGTTACAGATTCAGGGGGATGGTCCGGGAAAAGGGTTGACGGTCACTGCAGATTCAAAGGGCAATGTCAAGGGTTATCCGGAGGTTCCTGTGGTAGCACTTCCGCCCAGATCGGATGGTCATCTGAATGTGGGCGGAGCCATGGGAAACGGTATGCTGCGTGTCATCAAGGATATGGGCTTAAAAGAGCCCTATGTGGGGGAAGTCGATCTGCAGACCGGTGAGATCGCGGAGGATCTGACCTATTATTTTGCAGCCAGTGAGCAGATTCCTTCTGCGGTGGGATTAGGTGTTCTGGTTGATAAGGATGGCAGCGTGATACAGGCAGGCGGCTTTATCGTGCAGCTGATGCCCTTTACGAGTGAGGAAGTGATCAGCAAGCTGGAAGGCAGTCTCGCGACGCTGGAGCCGGTCACAAAGATGTTAGAGCGTGGTTTTACGCCAGAGGTGATCCTGGAGGAGGTGCTGACCTTCTTTGATGTGGAATTTAATGAGACCATGCCGGTGCAGTTTCATTGCAATTGTTCCAAAGATCGCATTACAAAGGCACTGATCAGCGTGGGAAGGAAAGGCTTAAAGGAAATGATCGATGACGGAGAACCGATCCACGTCAACTGTCATTTCTGCAATACGGATTATACATTTGAGATTGATGAGTTAAAGGAGATAGCAAAGTGCAGCAGGGTTTCGTAAAAGTGGCGGCGGTGACGCCGGATATCAGAGTGGCAGATCCTCTATATAATGGGGAAGCTGTCTTAAAAGGAATAGAAAAAGCAGCCGGAGAAGGCGCAGTCGTGATCGTCTGCCCGGAGCTGTGTCTGACGGGTTATACGTGTAATGACCTGTTTTTGCAGGAAATCCTTCTTCAGGAGACGAAAAAGGCGCTTTTATGGCTTGTGGAACAGACCAAGGAGCTGAATGCGCTGATCTTTGTCGGATTACCCTTTGAACATCTTGGAAAGCTCTATAATGTGGCAGCAGTCATGAACTGCGGAAAGCTGATCGGTCTTGTGCCGAAGACACATTTGCCCAATTACGGTGAATTTTATGAGCAGCGTCATTTTACGCGGGGAATGGAACAGCCGGTGCCGGTCGTTGTCGGTGAGCATGCGGTGATGATGGGTACGCGGATGATCTTCGAGTGCAGGGAATATCCCAAGCTTCGTGTGGCAGCTGAGATCTGTGAGGATCTGTGGGCACCGGATCCGCCCAGCACTTATCATGCGCTGTCAGGGGCAAACCTGATCGTGAATCTGTCTGCAAGTGACGAGACCACCGGAAAGGATATTTACCGCAGAGATCTGGTCAAGGGGCAGTCGGCGCGCCTTTTGTGCGGTTATGTTTACTGCAGCGCCGGCGAGGGTGAGTCCACACAGGATATCGTATTTTCCGGACATAATGTCATTGCGGAAAACGGTACACTTCTTGCAGAGGCAACGCGATTTTCAAACCAGATCACCTATGCAGATATTGATGTGGAGCGTATGAATGCAGAACGCAGACGGATGACCACTTTTGAGGGCAGAAGGCTGGATGACTACTGGTTTGAAGGTTTTTCATTGGAGGTAAGGGAGACAAGGCTGGAACGTCTGGTTGACCCGGCACCCTTTGTGCCCAGTGACATGTATGACCGGGAGAAACGCTGTGAGGAAATTCTTGCGATCCAGTCCATGGGTCTGAAAAAGCGTCTGGCGCACACAGGATGCCAGAATGCGGTGGTGGGTATTTCCGGCGGACTGGATTCTACGCTGGCGCTGCTGGTGACCGTGCGCGCCTTTGATGCACTGGGTATTCCCAGGGAGAAGATCACGGCGGTGACAATGCCGGGATTTGGCACCACTGACCGCACCTATGAAAATGCGGTGGGAATGATCCGGTGTCTGGGGGCGACATTCCGAGAGATTTCAATCGTAAATGCGGTCAATCAGCATTTTTCGGATATCGGACACGATGCAGCTGTCCATGATGTGACTTATGAGAACTGTCAGGCGAGAGAGCGGACGCAGATACTGATGGATCTTGCAAATAAGAGTGGCGGAATGGTCATTGGCACCGGTGATATGTCGGAATTAGCGCTTGGATGGGCTACCTATAATGGTGATCACATGTCCATGTATGCGGTCAACTGTTCGGTACCGAAGACGCTGGTGCGACATCTGGTGCGCTATTATGCAGATACCTGCGGCGATCAAGAGCTTGCGGACGTGCTTTACGATGTTTTAGATACGCCGGTCAGCCCGGAGCTGCTTCCACCGGAGGATGGAAAAATATCCCAGAAGACAGAGGATCTCGTAGGACCTTACGAACTGCACGATTTTTATCTCTACCAGGTATTGCGCTACGGATTTTCGCCGGCGAAGGTGTACCGTCTGGCAAAGCATGCATTTGCGGGCAGCTACGACGATGAAACGATCCTGAAATGGCTGAAAACCTTTTACCGGCGATTTTTCTCACAGCAGTTCAAGCGTTCCTGCATCCCTGATGGACCCAAGGTCGGAACGATCGCGCTGTCGCCCCGCGGCGACCTGCGCATGCCCAGCGATGCATCGGTGAATGTGTGGATGCGGGAGATCGAAGAACTGCCTGTTGGTAAATTTTGATGAAAATATTGCATATTATGAAGGGGTGAAGTATACTTGAATTAAGAAAGGAGATGAGATAATGAGTGCAACGTTATTGGACTTAACCGAAAGACTCGTCCCGATATCTGACTTTAGTCAGGGAAAAGCCGGGAAGATATTTAATGATGTAGCAGAAAACAATAATGAATATATTGTTTTAAAGAATAATCAACCGACTGCGGTATTAATATCTGTGAATGAATACAGAGATACACAGGAAAAGGTTGCTATGTTGGAAAAGTTATTGGAAAAAATTGAAAATATGAGATTGCTAAAACTTGCGGAAAGTAGAGTAAACAGTAATACAACTTCTTTTGAATCATTTGTAAATGAGGAGGGCTACTCTATGGAAGAATTAGAGAAGCTGTCTGAGAGTGTGGAGTTTGAATAATGGCATGGGAAATACGAATCACAGATGAAGCCAGAAGAGATTATAAAAAGATTGAAAGAAGTGTACAAAAGCAAGTATTAGCCGGTATCGTTAAGGTATCGAAAGCACCTTTACCCAGTCCAAACGGATATGGAAAACCATTAGGAAATAAAAATGGAAATAACTTGACCGGTTTTTTTAAGATCAAGTATCGAGGAATTGGTATCAGAGTCGTATATACATTAGTCATTGATAAAATGGTTATGAATATTGTTGTGATCTCGCAGAGGGATGACAATTATTGCTATGAACTGGCTGCAAAGCTATATGATAAATACGGTGATAATATATTCAGCGATGTATTCGGGAAATTTTCAAAATAATGAAAAAGACGAATGGAAGATAGTTAAACGAAAGGCAGCGATAGATTTCTTAAAAATCCATCGCTGCTTTTTCTGCTTCTTGGTGATCCAGTTCCGTAACCTTTGTATCTACGACACGGTACACACGCTGGCAAAGATTCAGTACGGACGGACGGTGGGAGGTCACGATGCACGTCTTGTTCGGCTGGCGGGTCATGATATTTTTGAGCACCTGACGCTCTGTTGTCACGTCCAGGGCAGAGGTTGCTTCATCCAAAAGCAGGATCGGAGCATCCCGCAGCACGGCACGTGCGATGGCAAGCCGCTGCGACTGGCCTTCGGACAGTCCTCGACCGCGCTCGCCGACAGGATTGTGGATGCCCTTTGGCAGCTTTTGTACAAAATTCCATGCACAGGCGATCTGTAATGCTTCGATCATTTCCTGTTCGGTGGCATCCTTCCTCGCCAGCAGCAGATTTTCCTCAATCGTGCCCGAGAGGATCGTGTTGCCCTGCGGAACATAGGAAAACAGATGCCTCGTCTCAGCGTTCATCGGCACTTCGTGGCCGTTGGAGGTTTTGATGACGACCTCGCCGGTCTGCGGCTGCACGAGTCCCAGCAATAGGCGGATGAGCGTTGTTTTTCCCTCACCGGAGGGTCCGATCAGGGCGACGATCTCGCCGGGATTTGCCCGTAGACATGAGTCGGTTATGACGGTTTGATCCTGACGGTAGGCGAACCTGACATCCCGCATGGAGAGGTGGGAGCCATCGGCAACATAGGCGTCCAGCTCATTGCTCTCCGGGATATGTACTTCTTTTGGCAGATCCACAAGCTCCCGGATACGGTGTGCCGACACGGAGCTGCCCAAAAAGGAAGGAATGATGGACACCACATTGTTGAAGGCGGAGGACAGGTTGCTCCGCTGCTGCAAAAATAAGGTCATCGTGCCGTAGGTGATCGTGTGTGTCCATAGTAAAAACAGACAGTAGCCAAAGGCGACAAACTGTACGATCATACCCAGCACCGACAGCAGGATGTTTGTCTTGATCTGGAACATGTTGTAGATCAGACTGATATCCTTGTACTTGCGCTGCCACCAGCGCATCTTTTCGCCGTAATAGGGGGCGATTCCGAAGGACTTGATCGTGTCAACATTATAAAAGGTCTCAACCTCGAAAGTCATCAGTGCACTGTTCATTTCGCGCACTTTTTTGTTGTATTCCCGCTGCTTGCGCAACAGCTGCTGGGAGATCACAAATAAAAACGGTGCGCTGATAAATGAGATGAGCGCCATGACAACGTCGTAGTGCAGAATGACGAGAAAGGTGGCGACAAAATTGTAAATTGCCAGAATGATCGTCGGAAGCCAGCTGATGGCATTGCTGCTGACGGTACTCACATCCTGATTGAAGCGATTTAAGATATCTCCGCTGCTGTAGGCGTTCAGCGAGAGCCAGTCGGCATCGATGATCTTATCAAAAATGTCTGCCTGGATATCGTTGTTTACATGAATGCTCAGTTTGATGCTGATGCGGCTGATCAGGCTGTTAAACAGCAGGGAGAACACAGAGCTGCCGATCATGACGCAGATCAGAAGAGAGAGCTTTTCCACCTGATAGCCGGTGATGATATCGATCAGGTATTTGCTGGCAACACTGCCGACCAGACCGAGGCTCGTGCTGAAAATGCCCAGGATGACATAAAACAGGATCGTACCCTTGTATCTCGCACTGTAGCTGAAGATCCATTTCCAGTCATCAATGATTTCTGTCAGACTGCCATCCAGCCATCGGGAGATCAGGATGTTGACCGATTCCCAAGGCGTGTAGTTTTTGATTTTTTTATCATTCTCTTTGTTCATAGCTGTCCTTTGCATCGATGATATATGGGTAGGGGAAAATTATTGTGGCTGATGTTTTTGCTTGCGCCCGAAGCTTCGCATAACTTTACATATGACAGGGCGCACCGGGCGGAGCATATTCCAGAATCGCACATACATCTGGTAAAGGTGTCCATCGCAGGAAATAAGCTGGTTTTTGCGCCGAAAATGCGATACCACAGCAATGATCTGCTCTGGGCAGATGGTCTCGGTCCAGCATTGCCCGTCACCGTTGATGAGAAAGCTTCCGTCAGGAAGAATGCGGATCAGGCGGTGCAGGACACCTCTGCCGTCCGGGCGCACGAAAAAAACGATCTCGCCTTTTTTTGGAGACCGCTGCACCTCAGATACCAGATATACGGTGTCGCGGGCGTGACCGAGCGTGGGATTCATGCTGTAGCCCATGACCTGTAAAGGGAATGTTTCACCTGCATCGGTGACTGTGCGTATTTTTTCTATCAATTGTGGCATTTCAAGTGTCGTGATCTGAGTGGTTGGCATAAGTACCTCGCAAGGGTTTTGTTCTAGGGAGTGCCTGGCAAAGCGGGTCACACCGGTCTGAAGTTCTATTGAGGCAATGTATATCCAGCTTTTGTCATACGCTGTATCAGTTCGTTTTCTGTGATATTCAGCTTTCTTGCTCCGATAGCTGTTCCGTATAGCCCCTCTGATAAGCACGAGTATATTTCCTGTTCCACACCCTGTGAAATGCCCTGAGCAATACCTTGGGACAGTCCGCGTGTTCGTCCTCGCTCAGTGGCTGCCGCCAGCTCCTGTTCAATCTCCGGTGCCATCAATTCCAGCAATGCATTACACATTCCCATTTCCTCCTTTACGCTCTCGAATACCTTCTTGTTCGCCGTTACTGCCACTTCCAGTACAGAATCCACATACTTCCATTCAGCCTTTTGTTCCAGATTCTGCATTTTGCATATGAGCCGCTGTACCTCTGCCTTTGACAGCCGTTCTGTCAGGGCGCGCAGCCAGCAATGTTCCTCTTCATCTAATTCCGATGTCACGATGAGCTGGACTGCAAACCACGGCTCACCGATATAATAGATCCCGTTTGATACACATTCCACCGTTCTGTTTTTTCCTTGCAGCTCTCGCAGAAGCTTTACCGGCTTTCTGTCCCTCACAAAAGTCACTGTGATATCCTCCTCGGCAACTGCATTGACATGTTCTCCGGCTGCCTTATACAGACACGCGTATGCAAGAACCTTAAAGTATGTATCTATATTCAGTCCGTCTCTTGGGGATTTGTATTCTATAATATTATGTCCCCGGAAAATCTTTCCGATCACATTTTGTATGCTGGCGTGTTTTTCCTTTTTTATGACCAGCAGATCTATCTGAATGGGTTTTCTGTTCAGATTATACTCGTTGATATAATCAAGGTCCTCATGGTTTTCCCATAGTTCCAGCCGTACCGCCGAACAGAATCCGGGGTGCCACTGTATCTGCTTTTGTTTTTTTCTTTTCAACTGAACCTCCTGTATGTTATTTTCCAGAGGTTCCTTTTCAGAAAACCTCTGCTTATTTTGGGATGTCAAGCATTGATTTTCTGATATGCAGACAGGATGTATCTGCATAAATGATAGATAAATAGAA
>JALFNQ010000167.1 GCA_022773965.1 Lachnospiraceae bacterium | reverse complement strand
AGTGGAATGTCATTTGTTGAGAAACCACCGTATTTCGGATGCCCGAGTGGAAAGATGGGATTACTGTCCAGCATGTATACAGATCCTGATTACAGAAGAAAAGGTATTGCGAAGGAATTATTATCCCGTGTGATAAAGGATGCGAAAGAGTATGGATGTGGAACAATACAAATAACAGCTTCTGAAATGGGTGTTAAGCTGTATGCAGACTTTGGTTTTGTGCATAATGAAAATTTCATGCAGTATAAGCTTTAGATATAAAGATTTTTAGTAAACTCAGGAGAGAAGAATTGAATAGTTTGGGATATATCTGATCCATCGCGGGGAGAAAATATTTGGAGGATGAATAAGTGAAGAAAATTGCAATGTTTACCATGGGAACAAGAGGTGATATACAGCCATACATATTCCTGGCAAGGGGACTTGTGAGAAACGGATATGATGTGGTGCTTGGTTCACATCCGTGTTGGAGAGATCTGGTTGAAAGTGCAGGGATTCATTTTGAACCGATAGGACAGGATATTGATATTGAAAAAGAAGCGGCAGCGATCAGAGGAAAGAATCAGAATCCTGCGATCAGCATGTTAAAGACCATGAATTTTGTATTTCGGATCATTCAGGATTCAACTCATGAGATATACGAGGTATGTAAAGGGCAGGATTTGATCGTAGTAAGTCATAGTCAAATGGGTGCAACGGAGGCAGAAGCATTGGGAATTCCGATTGTTAATGTAACTTTGCAAAAAGAAATGATACCGGAAAAATTAAAGCCGCAGAAATTAAAAGATAAACTCCTTGGGGGAATGATCGGTAAGCAGATGGCAAAACCGTACAATAAGATCAGAAAGGTTTACGGACTCGCGCCGGTGAAATCTTCAGATGAGATCATGTCACAGAAACTGAATCTGATACCGATCAGTAAATATGTATTAGAAAGAAATCCATATTGGGAAGAACATCATATTCTGACGGGATACTGGTATGAGGAGGATACAGATTATACTCCGGATGAGAAGCTTGTTCAATTTTTAGAGAGTGGTGATAAACCGGTGATTCTTGCCCTTGGAGCAATGTCATTTGAAGATACCTCCGAGAAAGATAAGCTGGATATGTTTGTAAACGCATTTCAAAGAGCAGGATGTCGTGCCATCATTCAAGGCTTTCAGAAGACATTAAAAGATTATGAATTACCGGATACTATGATCGCCTGCGGCAGCGTTCCGCACAGCTGGCTGTTTGGACAGGGATGTTTTGTCATTCACCATTGTGGATTCGGAACTGCCGCAGCCAGCATGATCTATGGAATTCCCTCTATCCCGGTGCCGCATGTGTTAGATCAGATGGGATTTGCGAAGCAGTTATGTGATATGAACGTTGCTACCAAGCCGATACATGCAGGTGATTTGAGCGAGACGGCAATCTATGAGGCGATCCGGGAGATGCAGATATCTTTTGATGAAAAGAAGAAAAATGCGGAAGCTATTTCTGAGAAGATCAGAAAAGAAGGCGGAGTTGCAGAAGCGGTGCGATTGATTGATATGAATCTCAAATAGGTGGAAGGAATAGAACTGGAGTATGAAAATGTATCAATATACCGAGAACGAAGATGGAAAGATCGGCTTACATGATTGCAGGACAACTCATATGAGCTATGAAAATCAGACGTTGTCTTTTGATTTTCCGGAAGGCTTTTATATTTTGAATGAAGATGAACCTGAGCGTTCCGGAATATCAAAAATGAAGTGTCATATTATTGATGAAGATATTGATGGCATATCTATATATATTTACAGAGAAGATCCATCAGGAATGGTTATTCGAGAGGATTGAACCGACAACTTTATTTCCGCCGTAAATGACGGTTCTTTTGAATATGAGTTTGTTACAACGTATAGAAGCTACCAGCATATTCTGTTCAAAGGATATGTGTGGTTGGATGAAGAACCATATCATATGGAATGTGAAATCGAATTGCATATTGACAAGATTTCATACATGTGGAATGAGAATGGATTTGATCGGTAAAGAACAGGTTCCGGATCAGTCGGAAAAGATATCAAGAAAAAAACGGAGTGGTGAGATTATGGGAAGATGGGATCCATGGAGAGGCTGCCACAGGTGCAGCGAAGGATGTAAGTTCTGCTATATCCATAAGGGTGATGCAAAGCGCGGAAGAGACACCGATACAATTGTTAGAAATGAAAAATTTTACAGATTGATCGAGAAAAAGAAAAACGGTGAATATAAGGCGAAGTCAGGCTTGATCTATCTGTGTTTTGCCAGCGATTTTTTGCTGGAGGATGCCGATCAGTGGAGAGATGAATGCTGGGATATCATTCGAGAGAGATCTGATTGTACATTTTTGTTCCTGACAAAGAGAATCGAACGATTTATGCAGTGTATTCCTGAAGATTGGGGCGATGGATATGATCATGTAGTCGTCTGCTGTACAATTGAAAATCAGGAAAACGCAGACAGAAAATTGTCTGTTTTTCAGAAACTTCCAATTAAGCATAAGCAGATAACGGCGCAGCCATTGCTGGAAAGGATTAATTTGGAAAAATATCTGGATGGCATTGAGGCAGTGGTGGTTGGCGGAGAATCAGACAGGAACGCCAGAGTATTAGACTATGACTGGGTGCTGGACATCAGAGAACAATGCATCAGACAAAATGTATCGTTTCAATTCCGACAGTGTGGCACACATTTCATAAAAGACGGAAAAGAATATACCTTACAAGTCAAAGATCTATGCAGCCAGGCAAGGCGTGCAGGGATTGATTATGAGAGACGGCTCGTGATGGATACAAGGAGTAGCGAATAATGAATACAGAATGGTCTGATAAGAATAAAACGATACAGAAGCTGCTGGGAAAAGAGACTACATACAAAGAAGGTATTGATCTGCTTATAGAATTCAGAAGTGAACTATTTGAGCAGATCACACAGATCGTAAATGGTTATCCGCGAGAGGCATTTTATCAAATGCCTTTTGCAGGCGCAGATGGCTATCACAGCAAGACGCTGGCATACTCCATCTGGCATATATTCAGGATCGAAGATATTGTGGCACATACATTGATACAAGGTGATGAGCAGATCTTATTCTCTAAGGGGTATCGTGTGAAAATCGGCTGCGATATCATCACGACTGGAAACGAGTTGGAAGGAGAAAGCCTGAAAGAGTTTTCGAAGAAGTTGGATGTGGACAGCCTTTATGCATATGCAAAAGACGTAATGTTGTCGACGAATGAGATGTTGCAGAAGATGGACTATCAGCAGATGAAAAGCCGGTTCGGGGACGAAGACCGGAACAGATTGATGGAATCTGAATGTGTAAGTCCGGATGAGAACGCAATATGGCTGATCGATTACTGGTGCAAAAAGGATGTGCGAGGACTCCTTAAGATGCCATTTAGCAGGCATTGGATCATGCATATTGAGGCAATGCAGCGGATAAAGAACAAATTGTGTAAGCTGGCCCGCAAGGGAGTGGATCCGATCGCATATTGCGGATTTTCATGTGATCACTGTTTTTTAAGTGCGTGGTGTGGATCTTGCAGAACAGCGTATCATGTATGTTCGTTCGCAACGTGTATGCCGGATAAGAAATGCCCAAATGCTGTTTGCTGTCAGATCAAGAACATAGATGGCTGTTATGAGTGTGAAGAGATCGAGACTTGTACGAAGGGATTTTACACGCCGGAAAATGATGGTGCAAATGCAGCAAAAGCTCAGGCGATGTTTATAAAGAAATACGGGAAAAAGGCATTTTTGTCTGTTCATGATAAGCTGCATGAAAAATATGATTTTGCAAAAACGCAGGAAATACTCGGACAGGATATGTATGAGGGACTGGCGTTGCTGGAGGAAACATATCGGAGCTAAAGTGATTCGATGAATGGAAAGTTCTATCAGCGTTAAGGAGGATATGATCATGAAAATAGAACGATTAGAAACCGAGA
>JALFNQ010000164.1 GCA_022773965.1 Lachnospiraceae bacterium | reverse complement strand
CCATGCATACAAAGATCAAATGAAGGATAAGCATGCTGCTATCACTTTCCCGGCTGTGCACAGAGTATATAAAAATGTGGCATATCCGTATGATCTTCCGGCAGATCCGGGAATGAGCTCCAGAACGAACGTTATAACAATCATTATTGACCGGAAATCAAAGGATGAGCAGGGTGTGCTGATATCCAGCGGAGATCGTTTCGGCGGAAGCAGTATTTACGTTTTAAATAACCGCCTGCATTATGTATATAACCTTTATGGAGAAACCTTCTATCATGCAATCTCTAATCAGGAGCTGCCTTTGGGACAGAGCACATTAAAAGTGGCGTTTACGGTAACAGGAAAAGGAAAAGCAACGGTTGAGTTATACATAAACGAAGCAAAGACCGGTGAAACAGCAATAGAGGAATTCAATTACATGACCATGGGTGTCACTTCCTTTAGAGTGAATAAGCATACAGCAGTGAATGAGGCTGATTATCAGGCACCGTTTGAGTATGTTGGAGAAATCAAAGAGATTGATATTGATGTTGAGGAATCAAAAGCTGCTGCGAAGGATATCGTTGAGAAGGATCTGCATGCAGATTAAAGCCGTACTTCACATTTGTGCTTCCGTATGATATAACTGTTATAAATGAACGGAGGATACGAGGGATGCCATCAGCAAGTATACTTATCAAACCATCATCAGCCAATTGCAATATGGATTGCAAATACTGCTTTTATAAATGCTTAAGCAGCAACCGGGAAGCGTACAGCCTGGGCTTCATGTCCGAAGAGACATTAGAGTCTTTGGTCAGACATGCGATCGAATATGCAGATGACTTCCTGACCTTTGCCTTTCAGGGAGGGGAACCCCTCCTTGCAGGCATTGACTTTTTCAAAAAAGCAGTGGAGCTGCAGAAAAATAAACATCCGTTGTAATCGGGCATCGTGAAAGGATGCACCGGGTACAGCGGGTGCTTTTGTATTATTATCTTACATTTTTATTCCATATTTTAGAAAAAACATTTGACAAATACCTGCAGTTGTTATAATATGCTTATATCAAAACCTACTTATCACGTAGGAAAAGTAGTAAAAAGGAAAGCCTATGAACATTAATACGGAATTATTACATGCAGGTGTCGTAAGGGATGCAAATGGAGCAACGTTTACACCGATTTACCAAAACAGCGCATTTGCACAGGATTCGGCAGAGCAGCTGGAAAAAATATTTGAAAACAAAGCCATGGGCTACTGTTATACAAGAGTTGGCAACCCCACGGTCACTTCTTTTGAAAACCGCATCACGAAGTTAGAAGGCGGTATGGCTTCGATCGCCTGTTCTTCTGGAATGGCGGCGATCATGAATGCGATCCTGGGCATTGTCAGAAGTGGAGAGGAGATCATATCCTCCGCAAGCCTGTATGGCGGAACCATCGATCTGTTCCGGGATCTGGAAGAGTTTGGGATTGTGACCCATTTTGTGAAAAATAATGACTGGGAGGCCATTGAAGCCGCATTTAATGAACGGACGCGGGCAGTTTTTGCGGAGACGATCGGCAATCCCTGTCTGGATGTGACGGATGTGGAAAAGCTGGCTGAGATTGCACATGCCCATCATGTTCCACTGATCCTGGATAATACGACGGCAACGGTATATTTGTTTCAGGGACTGAAGCATGGCGCGGATATTATCATCAATTCATCCTCAAAATATATTAACGGAAACAGCAATTCCATCAGCGGAATCATTACATACAGCGGGAAATTTCGGTTTGATTTTGATAAATATGAAGGACTTTCTTCTTATAAACAATATGGTTCGATGGCTTATATTGCAAAGCTTCGGAACAGCTTTTTCAGAGATACAGGGGCCTGTCTGGCACCGATGAATGCGTATCTGAACCAGCTGGGGCTGGAGACTCTGGGGCTTCGCATGCAGCGTCAGTGTGACAATGCATATGAGCTGGCGTCCTGGTTGGAGCAGAATTATCCGGATATCACTGTCAATTATCCGGGGCTTGCGGGCAGCCTGTGGCATGAGATCGCGAAAAAGCAGTTTTCAAAAGGCTTTGGCGGGATACTGACGCTTCGGTTGGGCTCAAAGGAGCGGGCGTTTCGGTTTATCAATGCACTTCAGATTCCATATATTATATCAAATATCGGAGATACGAAAACACTGGTGATCCATCCCGGTTCGACGATTGCTCTTCACAGCACACAAAAGGAGCGGGAAGCAGCCGGAGTATATGAGGATTTAGTACGTGTCAGTGTCGGTATCGAGGACGTGGAGGATCTGAAAGATGATTTCGCACAGGCGATCGCACAATCATAAATGCATGCTTGTATCGGAAGGAAAGCAGGAAACGAACGATTTGGAACAGAGGGGAGTAGATTTGTGAAGATCGTGAAAATATTCTTTACCGTGAAGGTACGGAACAGTTGCGAAATAAAGTACATCATCAAGGGAGGAACAATATGGCAAATACGGTAGATTATGCAGCTTTGAAAAAAGGCGGCTTCATGAGACAAAAGCAGAAAGGCTACGGTTCTTTGAGACTTGCGGTAGTTGGAGGAAATCTGACGGCTGAGAATATCAAGACAGTTGCTGAGGTAGCAGAAAAATATGGAAAAGGGTATGTACATATGACATCCCGTCAGGGAATCGAGATCCCGTTTATTCCGGTGGAGGATCTTGATAAAGTGAAAGAGGAACTGGCGGCAGGCGGTGTGAAAACCGGTGTCTGTGGTCCCCGTGTCAGAACAGTGACCGCGTGTCAGGGCTCTGAGATCTGTCCCAGTGGATGTATTGATACCTATACGCTTGCAAAAGAACTGGATGAGCGGTATTTTGGACGGGAGCTTCCGCACAAATTTAAGTTTGGTGTTACCGGATGCCAGAATAACTGTCTGAAGGCAGAAGAAAATGATGTGGGAATCAAGGGCGGCATGACGGTTACATATAAAGAAGATGCATGTATTTCCTGCGGTGTCTGCGTGAAAGCCTGCAGAACGGAGGCACTTTCCATGAAGGACGGAAAGATTGCGCTGGATTCGGGCAAGTGTAACAACTGCGGACGTTGTGTCAAGAGCTGTCCCACGGATGCATGGGTGGGCGAACCGGGATATCTGGTGTCCTTTGGAGGAACTTTTGGCAATTTTATTTATAAGGGCGAAGAGTTTGTTCCGATCATCCGTGACAAAGAGACACTGTTCCGTGTGACGGACGCGGCGATTGAATATTTTGAAGAAAATGCAAAGCCCAGCGAGCGGTTCCGAAAGACGTTAGAGCGTCTTGGCAGTGATGGACTGAAGGAAAAGCTGGCAGTGGCGTATCAAAAATAAGTGTTTGCTTTTCACATAGTAGAAAAAGTTTGGCATCGGGATTTGTTTCCCAATGTTGACATCTCATGCTAAAATCAGAAGGAGCGTGGAAAAATGGCTGAGAATAATGAAATAAAATTTGATGATGAAGTAGATATAACTGATAAGGTTTGCCCAATGACCTTTGTAAAGGCAAAGGTAGCGATCGATGAATTGGATGATGGAGAGATCCTTGCGATCCGGATGAATGATGGAGAACCGGTTCAGAATGTACCCAGAAGCATGAAGGAAGAGGGACATCAGATTCTGAAACTGACGGATAATGAGGATGGCACCTATACGTTGTATGTAAAAAAAGTGGAGGAGTAGTATGGCAGCGCGTATTTCGAAAGATGATTTTGAAGAAAAAGTGTTAAAAAGTCCGATCCCGGTCATCGTGGATTTTTATTCTGATTCCTGTGTTGCCTGTAAAATGCTGGCACCGGTCTTAGGCGGGATTGAGGACGATTATGAGGATCGGATCAGTGTATATAAAGTAAATACGAATTTTGAGCAGGAGCTTGCAGGGGAGTATGGGATCATGTCCAATCCCACACTGATCCTGTTTAAAAACGGAGAGGCACTTGACCGGAAGATCGGTACCCAGACAGCGGATGTGCTGAAAGCGTGGGTGGAAGACAACCTCTGATGTTGATTGAGTGCGTGTGTTTGCCATACATGTGCTCACATGACCCGGGAATGTAACACGAATTGCATAATTTATAATAAGGAGAACACAAAAATGGTTATTACAGTAGCAGGAGAAAAAAAGGAAGTAAAGGACGGATTGACCTTGCCGGAACTGATCGTACAGGAAAATGTGGAGATGCCGGAGTATGTCACCGTATCTATAAATGATGAATTTGTTGCATCAGAAGATAAGGCGACCACTGTTTTAAAAGATGGTGACAGTATCGAGTTTTTATATTTTATGGGAGGAGGATGCTAAAAAATGGCAATGACAGATGAACAGATCGAGCGCTACTCCCGCCATATTATATTAAAAGAGGTAGGAGCGAAGGGACAGAAAAAGCTCTTAAACAGCAAGGTGCTGATCATCGGAGCCGGTGGCTTAGGTGCGCCCGCAGCCATGTATCTGGCAGCAGCAGGTGTCGGACACATCGGGATCGTGGATGCAGATGAGGTTGATCTCTCCAATCTGCAGAGACAGGTGATCCATACCACACCGGATCTTGGAAAAGCAAAGGTAAAGTCTGCAAAAGAGACCATGGTCGCGATCAATCCGGATGTGGAAGTGAAGACATACCGCATGTTTGTGGATGCTTCTAACATCAGGGAACTGATCAGAGACTATGATTTTATTATTGACGGCACTGACAATTTTCCAGCAAAATTTTTGATCAATGATGCCTGTGTACTTGAGAAAAAAGCATTTTCCCACGCCGGGATCATCCGGTTTCGTGGACAGCTGATGACCTATGTGCCGGGAGAAGGCCCCTGCTACCGGTGTGTATTTAAAAATCCGCCGCCGAAGGATGCGGTGCCTACCTGTAAGCAGGCGGGCGTGATCGGCGCCATGGCAGGAACGATCGGAACACTTCAGGCGATGGAAGCCATCAAATATATCCTTGGAATCGGACAGCTTTTGACCGGGTATCTTCTGACCTATGATGCATTAACTATGGAATTTAGAAAGGTCAAGCTTCCGGGCAGAGCTCATGACTGTGCAGTCTGCGGAGATCATCCGACGATCTTTGAGCCGATCGACTATGAGCAGGAGGTCTGCGAGGAAACCGCCGGAAGATTTGCAACAAGAGATGAGCAGGCGTAGAGTGAAATGCAAAATAATGGCATCAGGATCACCTCATGCCAAGTGTGGGAGAACAAGCTATGGTAATTCGTATGGAATATCATTTGTATGATGATCTTGTAAAATGGGCAAGAGAGCATCTTCCGGAGGAAGCCTGTGGACTGATAGCAGGAACCGTGGATGAGAGCGGATGCGAGATCAAAAAGGTTTATTTTTTGGAAAATAAGGATCACGCGGAGGATCATTTTACACTGGATCCGATGGATCAGATGAAAGCAGTGAAGGATATGCGGGCAAATGGATATAAGCAGCTTGGAAACTGGCATTCCCATCCGTCGTCCCCTTCGCGCCCCTCTACGGAGGATATTGCTTTAGCTTACGATTCCAAGGCGAGCTATATGATCCTTTCTTTGATGGCAGAAAATCCTGTGGTGAATGTATTTCATATCGAAGCAGGAGCGTGGACGAAGGAAGATCTGCGGATATATTCATCAGAATATTATTTTTAAAAGATTTCTGCCTTGCAAAAGCCCGACCGCCCCAGTATAATGAGTGCAGACGAGTCAGCATGCCGCTATGAGTGACGGATGCGGCTCGCGACTTGTTATGTCACGATGATAAGGTTGGGTGAAAGTTATGGATCGACAAATGGAATCAATTTTGCAGGGCGGACAGTTCAAAAAGCTGTTAGAAGAACAGAGCTTAGAGCTGCGCCGGAAATATGATCTGAAAAAAGCGGAGCTGGATATTTTATATTTTCTGTCGCATTGTGGAGCATACAATACTTCGACAGATATTCATCACCAGCTGCTTATGAACCGCGGTCATATTTCGCAGGCGGTGGAAAGCCTGATCAAAAGAAACTATATCGTGGCAATTCCGGATCAGAACGACAGAAGGTATGTTCATTATGAGCTTCTGGATTCTGCCGGTGAAATTATTCATGAGATGACAAAAATGAGGGAAGAGACGAATGCCTTCATCCTGGAAGGAATCCCGGAAGAGGAATTGCAGGTATTTCAGGCAGTTTCAGAAAAGATCAAAGCGAATATTGAAAAAATGATACAGGCAAAATAAAGGGTGTGTTTACATGCTCTTTATTTTTTTACAAAAAATAGGAAAAACCTATTGACAAACAGGATAGCCGTGCTATAATACTTTAAAAATAAACAGTTTAATATTAAAATATATACATTTCGAAAGGAAATGATATGTTTCAAAGACCGCTCGGGCGAAAAAGAGCCAGGAGCGTCTCTTTTTAAGAAAGGTCTGGCACTCGATAAATGAGAGTGCTAACAATCAACTGTTTAAAAAAAGAAAGGCAGGTTATTTTTATGAAATTAAGACCGTTAGGAGACAAAGTTGTTCTGAAGTATCAGGAAGCAGAAGAAAAGACACAATCTGGAATTATCCTGCCAGACAGTGCCAAGGAAAAGCCTCAGGAGGCAGTCGTGATTGCAGTGGGATCGGGCAAATGTGAGAATGGTAAATGTCAGCCTATGCAGGTAAAGGAAGGCGACCATGTGATCTTCTCCAAATATGCAGGCACAGAGGTCAAGCTGGAGGACGAGGAATACATCATCGCCAGCGAGAGCGACATTATCGCAATTGTGGAATAAGGCACAGATGTAGTGTGATTGATGGATACGCCGTTCCGTTTGGCTAAAAGCAGACTGTGGATGGTGAGTACTAATTTTGTAATTGTTCAGAACAGGTCAAAGCATTGACTGCTGAGGTATTTTTCATCATATTTTTGAGAGTTCTGGACAGATGCGAAGATTATTTAGAAAGAAGGAATTCATTATGGCAAAGGAAATTCGTTTTGATATTGACGTGAGAAAAAAGATGGGAGAAGGTGTCAACAAGCTGGCTGACACGGTGAAGGTGACGATCGGACCGAAGGGCAGAAACGTTGTTTTGGATAAATCCTACGGGGCACCGCTCATCACCAATGACGGCGTGACGATCGCAAAGGAGATTGAGCTGGAAGACCGTTATGAAAACATGGGTGCACAGCTTGTAAAAGAGGTGGCCACCAAGACCAACGACATGGCAGGAGATGGAACAACGACTGCAACAGTTCTGGCACAGGCCCTGGTTAATGAGGGTATGAAGAATATTGCCGCCGGAGCTAATCCGATTATCGTGCGCAGAGGTATGAAAAAAGCGTCTGAAGCAGCAGTAGAGGCATTGAAAGAGATGAGCCGTCCGGTAACCGGAAAAGAGCACATTGCAAAGGTCGCTGCGATCTCAGCAGGAAATGAAGAAGTGGGACAGATGATCGCAGATGCAATGGAAAAGGTTGGCGAAAACGGTGTAATCACTATCGAAGAATCAAAGACCATGAAAACCGAGATCGATGTGGTAGAAGGAATGCAGTTTGACAACGGATATCTCTCCGGATATATGTGTGATGACAAGGAAAAAATGGTTGCAAACATGGAAAATCCTTACATCCTCATGACCGACAAAAAGATCTCAAATATTCAGGACATCCTTCCGATCTTAGAAAATGTGATCAAGCAGGGCAAGGAGCTTTTGATCATCGCAGAGGATGTAGAGGGCGACGCACTAAAAACATTGATCGTGAACCGGTTACGTGGAGCCTTGAAGGTAGTGGCAGTAAAGGCACCCGGATACGGAGACAGCCGCAAGGAAATGCTTCAGGATATTGCAACACTGACAGGCGGACAAGTCGTTTTAGAGGATCTGGGCCAACAGTTAAAGGATACGACCATGGATATGCTCGGTCAGGCAAAATCTGTGAAGGTTACAAAGGACAATACGACAATTGTTGGCGGCGCAGGAAGCAGACAGGAGATCGACGAGCGCATTGGAAGCATCCGCAGACAGATGGCAGAGACAACCTCTGACTACGATAAGGAAAAGCTGATGGATCGTGTGGCAAAGCTGGGTGGCGGAGTTGCAGTGATCCGCGTGGGCGCAGCCACAGAGACCGAGATGAAGGAGGCAAAATACCGGATGGAGGATGCCATGAACGCCACAAAGGCAGCGGTTTCCGAGGGAATCATCTGCGGCGGCGGTTCTGCATACATCCATGCTCAGAAAAAGGTTACAGAGTTGGCTGCTTCACTGAGCGGCGATGAGAAGACCGGTGCCCAGATCGTGGAAAAGGCACTGGAGGCACCACTTTATGCAATTGCAGAAAACGCAGGCTTAGACGGTGCAGTCATTGTAAACAAGGTAAAAGAAGCAGAGCCTGGAATCGGATTTGATGCAATCCATGAAAATTATGCAGACATGCTGGAAGCAGGCATCATCGATCCGGTCAAGGTGACCAGATTTGCATTGACCAATGCAGTCAGCGTGGCAGCCACACTGCTCACCACAGAAGCAGCTGTCGCAGACATCAAAGAAGCTGCTCCGGCCGTACAGCCTCAGCCGGAAATGTATTAATTTAGGGGCTTAAATATATATTGTAACCAGAACAGGAGATGACATTGCCATCTCCTGTTCTTTTCTAAAAACCAAATAACAGGAGGAACCGAATGAGTAAATTTGTAGCTTGAAATAGGAAGGTTTGATTTTTGTTACAATATAAAAAAGGATGCTATACTCCTGTTTTCGACAGTTAAAGAAAAGCAAAGTGGCGCGAACCCTTGATTTATAAGGGCTGTGCCACTTTTTTGGTGTGTTCAAAATGTTGTATGGAACTGTCATCCTAAAATTTTGTTCACAATTTGTTACTTTTCACACAGTAGCCAGCATTTACTGCGGGCTACGTGCCATATACGTACATGAGCCATGAATTTGGCGATTTTACATGCGAAGCATCGCCAAATTCATTGCAATTCACAGGTCAGCTGGCTGCGTGTGAATTGTAACCACAATTTTCGGTTTATATATTTTTTACAACATCCTACTTGAAATAGGAAAGAATGAGAACTATAATATTCCATGATATAAAAGAATCGAGGGAGAAAAACTATGGATGAAAGAGAACTGAAATTTAAAAACAAAAAAATTCATCAAAAGGTTCATGACAGTTTTTCACTGGCGGTCAGACTGAACATGATCTGCGTTGCGTTAGCCTGTGTCTTGTTGTTTCTTTTGCGGCTGGCACCGACAAAATATGAGATCCCTGTTGCAGTGGTCGGCGCGATACTGCTGATCATTGGTGCAGTCATTTGCCTTCGGCTGACGGCTTCGAGTGAGCGGATGCTCATAAAATATATTGTAGAGCCGGTTGCGGAGCTGAGTAACGTGGCAGATCAGATCTCAAAGGGAAATCTGGATATTGAGATCAATTATGAGTCTGCGGATGAGATTGGTGAGCTGGCATCAGATTTTCGCAGAACAATTGTCATACTGGACAGTATTATCGATGATCTGGCGGCAGTTTTAGAGGAGTTTTCCAAGGGCGATTACACTGTGGAATCTAGCTGCAGGGAACAGTATGTAGGTTCTTTTGGCACGGTTTTAGAGCATTTAGAGTCGACTGTTTCCAATATCAGTTCGACGCTGGAGACGATCAAGGAGTCCTCAGACGCCGTGGCAGCAGGTGCAGAGCAGCTGGCAGTCAGTTCGCAGGATCTGGCAAAGGGAGCTACCGATCAGTCGATTGCAGTCGATGAGCTTGTACAGAGTGTGTCTGAGGTGACAAGACAGGTGGTATCCAACAGTGAATCCACCGATATTGTACATGATAAGGCAAAAGAGGTTGGTATTGAGGCGAACACGAGCCAGAAGAAGATGGAAGAATTGGTTCAGGCAATCGCGCGTATTTCCACAACCTCTCAGGAGATCGGAAATGTCATTGCGGAGATTGAGAATATCGCAGCGCAGACAAATCTGCTTTCTCTGAATGCATCTATTGAGGCTGCCAGAGCAGGAGAGGCCGGAAGAGGCTTTGCAGTCGTGGCAGAGCAGATCCGCACACTGGCAGAGAGCAGTGCACAGTCTGCGGACGAGTCAAAGCACATGCTGGATGCAAACCTCGCAGAGGTTGCGCAGGGAAATATCATCGTTAAGGAGGCAGCGGACTCCTTGAACCAGTTGATGGAGGATCTCGACCAGATCATCCGGGAGGTGGCAAAGATCCGTATGGCGTCTGACGATCAGGCTTTGTCTGTAAAGAAGATCGAGACCGGAGCAAAGCAGATCAGCGATGTGATCCAGAACAATTCTGCTTCATCAGAGGAATCCTCAGCAACGAGCCAGGAGCTCTCTGCTGAGGCAGAAACGCTGGACGGGCTGATCCGTGGATTCAAGCTGAAGTAGTATGGAATCGTGTGGTTGATTTCAAAGTGTATACATAATCATCTATTCATGTAAGGGAAATCCTTTGTCGCATTCAAGCTGGGAGACGAGCATTCCGATGCGCGAATCTGCACATTTTGATTGACAACCCTTTTTAGAAAGTATATAGTAAAACCACATATAGAAAAATTTGAACAGAGTAGAAGTCACGCGTAAAGTGCCAATGGACGGGAAGTTGCTGTTGGACGAAGAGTCGGGGTCATATGATTTATGACCGGAGATTCGCGGTGTGCCTTCGCATCCGCTGTCAGAGAATAATCAAAGACATTCATTTCCTGGGAACGGTAAATGGATGTCTTGTTCTTTTTTTGCAGATATCGGAAAATTCTGCATGAATAGGGCATGCAAACAGTAGAAAAAGGAAACGAATTTAGGCAGTTATAACGATGATGACATATAGAGAAGCAGAAGCATTTATAAAAAAGTCCTATGACCAGGTGATACGGCTGGGACTGGAACGCATGGAAGTGCTCCTGGATAAGCTTGGAAATCCACAGGAGAAGTTGAAATTTATCCATGTGGCAGGCACGAACGGAAAGGGCTCTGTCTGTGCCATGACAGCCCGGATCCTGCAATGTGCGGGCTATCAAACGGGATTGTTTACATCGCCTGTAATTTCGGATTACAGGGAACAGTTTCAGATCTATGGTAAGATGATATCGAAAGATGATTTTGCGCGGTTGGCAGAGATGGTGAAAGATGCTTGTGAGCAGATGGACGATCCGCCATCCGAGTTTGAAAAAGCGGTGGCACTGTCCTTTTTGTATTTTGCAGAGCGGCAGTGTGATCTGGTAGTGCTGGAAGTGGGACTGGGTGGAATTGATGATGCCACAAATGTGATCCGGATACCGGAAGTTGCAGCTATCGTGAATATCGATTTTGATCATATGGGCTTTCTAGGGAATACGCTTGTGGAGATCGCGCAGAAGAAAGCAGGAATTATCAAGGAACATGCAACGGTGGTGACTACAGAGCAAAAACCGGAGGTCATGGCTGTTTTACAGGAACGCTGTACGGTGATGCATGCAACGCTGATCCAGACCTCTGCTGCGGATATCCGGGTCAGAGAAAAGAGTCTTGCCGGACAGTGTTTTGACTATGAAAATAAATGTTATAAAGGTTCGATCAGGCGGCAGAACATCACGCTTCCACTGTTAGGGGATCACCAGTGCGAAAATGCAGCCGTGGTGCTTGCGATCATCGATTGTCTGATTCAAAAAGGTTATGATATATCACTGGATGCGATCCGCGAAGGAATGAAAAGTGTGCGCTGGCCCGGAAGATTTGAAGTGGTGTTGAAGGATCCGCTCTTTATCGTTGATGGGGCGCATAATCCGGATGGCATAGATGCATTAAGTCACAATTTAAAGGAATATTGTCCGGGTGAAAAATTTATTTTTATTACGGGTATCCTAAAAGATAAAGATTATAACGAAATGCTTTCACAAATGTTACCTTTTGCTGACAGCTTTGTCACTATCACGCCGGATAATCCGAGAGCAATGTCTGCGGAGGAATGTGCGCAGGCGATCCGTGCCTGCGGATTTGGGGGAGAAGTATTGGTTTCCACTGATACAGTGCAGGCAGTTTCTGAGGCTCTTTGCCTGACAGAGAAAAAACATATCGGGGTATGTGCATTTGGTTCGCTTTATAGCGTTGGAAAAATAAAATCAGCTATAGAGCAGAATGGCTTAGCGTTTGGTGACATGCCGCCGGGGAAATCATTTCGGAACTGTGGGGGCATGGAACAGTTCTGATATTTTTGTAAAATGGAGATAGATTTGCATAGATAATATGAGCTAGTGCACGGACATGTTGACCATTGGGTAAATGAGATATCTCTGTGGCAGTACACTAGGGAAAGAGGAATCAAATGGATAGTGAAAAAATAAAAGAGGGCGTCCGCCTGATCTTAGAGGGAATCGGGGAAGATGTAAACCGGGAAGGACTGTTGGAAACACCGGATCGGATTGCACGCATGTGTGAGGAAATATTTGGCGGACTGACAATGGATGCAGCCGAACATCTGCAAAAACAATTCCATGCAACGAATAACAATATTGTATTGGAAAAGGACATCACGTTCTATTCTGTCTGCGAACATCATTTACTGCCTTTTTACGGAAAAGCGCACGTGGCATATATTCCGGATGAAAAGGTGGCAGGCTTAAGTAAGCTGGCCAGAACCGTGGAGGTATTTGCAAAAAGACCTCAGATCCAGGAAAATATGACTGCCCAGATCGCAGATGCAATCGAGAAAAATCTGCAGCCCAAGGGTGTGATGGTCATGCTGGAAGCAGAGCATATGTGTATGACGATGCGCGGGGCAAAAAAGCCGGGAACCATCACATCTACGATTGTTACCAGAGGTGTATTTGAGACGGATTACTCCCTGCAGCAGACCTTTTTACAGATGGTGCGGTCATGAAGCGGGTGAATCAGATTTATGAGCACCCCGTTTTTCAGGAGAAATTTCAGGCGCTGCAGGAAGCAGAAAAGGGCCGGCCCTTTTGCAATCATACATTGGAACATTTGATGGATGTA
>JALFNQ010000142.1 GCA_022773965.1 Lachnospiraceae bacterium | reverse complement strand
CCGTGGGATATGCCGGGCTATGACAGTCAGGTCATCATGGCTGCCGGGGCTTTTGTGCAGGGTTCTTCCATCGAGCTCTCTGCAGACGGTCCGCTGCGTGAGCCCTACAATGTATATTTTCAGGGCGGACTCACCTGGCATCATGCAAAATTTGGAATCCTGATGTCTTTACAAAAACTTTATACTCGTAATCTTGTTAATAAAGACTTGATGTGTTAGAATAATATCGTATGTCATTTATGCTTTGAGGAGTGAGTAGAAAAGAGGTTAAATGACACAACATATGACAGCAAGGGAGCTGCCGGTTTCGGAGCGTCCTTACGAAAAATGCCTGCTGGCCGGACCACAGGCGTTATCAGATGCAGAGCTGTTAGCTGTGATTTTAAAAAGCGGCAGCCGTCAGATGAATGTTATTTCGCTGGCACAGAACATTTTGCAGGCAGATGGCAAAGATCTGCTCAATCTCTATCACATGTCTGTGGAGGAGCTGATGCGGTTTCCGGGTATTGGAAAAGTAAAGGCCATTCAGCTCAAGTGTGTGGCAGAGCTTTCGCGCAGGATTGCCAGGACGGATCGCAGAGAACGGATTCGTCTTTCAGACGCGGCCTCCGTGGCCGACTACTATATGGAATATCTGCGTCACGAGTCGCAGGAACAGCTGCTTGTCAGCATGTTTGATTCCAAATGCCATCTGATCAGTGATGCCGTGATCGCCACAGGCTCCGTGCGTGCCGTACTTGGCTCGCCGAGAGAGATTTTTCTCAGATTATTTGAGAAAAAGGCGGTATCCTTTATTCTTTTGCATAACCATCCAAGTGGTGATCCTGCTCCCAGCAGGGAAGACTTTGCGCTGACACGCCGGATATTGGAATGCGGAGAGCTTATGGATATCGAGCTGGTGGATCATATCATCATAGGAGATAACAGATATTACAGCTTTCGAGAAAACAAACAGATTTTTAGTTTAGGAGAGGAACATTTATGAGCAGCAATGTATATGGAATAGACCTGGGAACCAATAATCTAAAGGTATTCTGCAAATCCAGCGGAAAGATCTTAAACGAGAAGAATACGGTTGCAATCGTCAATAAGAACCAGCTGTACGCTTACGGAGATGCGGCCTATGCAATGTATGAAAAGGCACCGGAGACGATACAGGTATCATTTCCCGTTGTGGGCGGTGTGATCGCAGAGTACAATTTTCTGCAGACAATGATTTTTGAGTTTCTGGAAAAGCATTCCAAAGGTAAGGTTCGCGGCGCTGATTTTGTGGTTGCTGTACCTACTGACATTACTGAGGTTGAGAAAAAGGCTTTCTTTGACATGTTTTACAAGAGCAAGGTAAAGCCAAGACTTGTACAGGTGTGTGATAAGCCAATTGCAGATGCAGTCGGCCTTGGTCTTGACGTCAATGAGCCTACAGGTGTCATGCTCGTTGATATCGGTGCAGATACGACAGAGGTTTCCGTGATCTCACTGGGTGGTCTGGTACTTAGCAGCCTGCTCCATTTCGGAGGAAATCAGCTGGATGAGTCCATCATCGCCTATGTGCGCAAAAACAATAACCTTCTGATCGGGCAGAAAACTGCCTGTGCGCTCAAGGAATCCATCGGAAGCGCGCTGCCCGGCAGTGAGGCGACAATGGCCATTGTGGGCAGAGATGTCGTCAGCGGTCTTCCGATCGAGACAGAGATTACTGCCACACAGGTATACGAGGCTATTCAGGCCGACCTGAACGATATCTGCAATTCCATCAAAATGACACTGGAGCATACGCCGCCTGAGCTGGCGCGTGATATCATCCATGCCGGTATTTATCTCACCGGCGGATCTTCAAGGATCCAGAAGCTGGACGAACTGGTCGCAAGCATTACCGGAATGAAGGTCAATACCTGTGAGGATCCGGAAGAGTGTGTGGCAAGAGGTCTGGTCAAGCTGGTCAGTGATAGTAAGTTCAAGCATCTTGCTTATACGCTGAAGGCAAAAATCTATAAATAATCAGGAGATGTAAACGCAGCTGTCCGGAACAGGCGCAATGGCTGTGTTTGGAGTAAGAATGGCACGTGTAAAACGTAAAAAAAAGACGATTCCCGCAAAATATATTTTGCTTGTGCTGACCGGCATCTGCTTTTTGCTCATGCTTGGCAGTTTTGCGCTGGGCTGGACATCAGGACCGGTAGGTACAGCGGCAAGTTATGTATTTATTCCGATGCAAAAGGGACTCACCACGGTGGGCAACTGGATGTCGGATAAAACCTCTGAACTGACATCCTTAAAAGATGTTATGAAAGAAAATGAAGCTTTAAAAATACAGGTAGATGAGCTGACAGATGAGCTGAACACATTAAAGCTGGAGCAGTATGACACAGAGGATCTGCGAGAGCTATTAGCCCTTGATAATAGTTATTCAGAATACAATAAGTTGTCTGCAAGTGTGATCGGAAAGGATGCCGGTAACTGGTTTGATACGTTTCTGATCGACAAGGGCAGCGAGGATGGCGTTGCGGAGGGCATGAATGTGATCACGGGACGTGGTCTTGCCGGTATCGTTACCGAGGTTGGCCCCAACTATGCGAAGGTACGCGCGATCATTGATGATACCAGCAGTGTGAGCGGTATGGTACTTTCTACCTCTGACAATTGTATTATCAAAGGCAATCTGCAGACAATGGATGACCGCCAGATGATCACATTTTCTAATCTGAAGGATACAGAGGGCAAGGTCGCTGTCGGCGATCAGGTGGTGACCTCCTATATCAGTTCAGAGTATGTGCAGGGACTTCTGATCGGTTATATCAGTGAGATTCATGTGAATTCCAACAATCTGACGAAATCCGGTCTGATCACGCCGGTCGTTGATTTTGAGCACGTAAAGCATGTGCTTGTGATCACTGATTTAAAGACAACCACTGAATCGACGGAGGAACAATAAATCTGCTATGCGTCGGAAAATTACTGTATTTATCATTGTGCTCGTCTGTTTTCTGCTTCAGACGACACTGTTTCAATCAATTTCGTTTCTGACTGTTGCACCGAACCTTCTGATCATTGTGACGGCCTCCTTTGGTTTTATGAGAGGCAAGAAGGAGGGCATGTACATTGGCTTTTTATGCGGTGCGCTGATCGATATATTTTATGCGCAGATACTTGGCGGCTATGCATTGCTTTTCATGTATATCGGCTACTTGAATGGATTTTTCCGCAAGCTTTTTTTCCCGGAGGATTTCAAGCTGCCAATGGTACTGATCGCCGCCAGTGATTTTTTGTACAATTTTATGATTTACTTCTTTCTGTTTCTGTTCAGAAACCGTTTGGAGTTTACTTATTATCTGTCCCATGTCATCCTTCCGGAGCTGGTGTATACATTGCTGATGATGATCATTCTCTATTTTATCATCTTAAAGATCAATCGTCGGCTGGAAGAGATTGAAAAAAGGAGTGCAGCAAAGTTTGTTTAGTAATATCAAAAGCTTTTTTAAACAGATATTTGATTCCAGAATTCTTTTTCTGGCGATTTTGTTTGTATGTATGGCTACAGTTCTGTTATTGCGGCTGTTTCAGCTACAGATCATCAATGGCGCGGACAGCCAGTCCAGTTACCTGATGCGCGTGATCAAAACGAGAAGCCTGAATAGTACCAGGGGTGATATTTATGACCGGAATGGTAAATTACTTGCCTATAATGAGCTGGCTTACGGCATCACGATTGAAGATAATGGAAGCTACAGCGGTGACGGAGAGCTTTCTGCAACCCAGGTAAAAAACCGTTCCATCAATGAGGATATTGCACAGATCCTTCATACGATGGATCAAAATAATGATGCGATCGACAATGACTTTTCGATCACACTGACTGAGGATGAGAACTATGAGTTCACAGTCAGCGGTACGAAGCTGCAGCGTTTTCGTGCAGACATATACGGAGAGTCCGATATAGATGATCTCGGTTACAATGAAAAGCTGGGCTATGACACTGCGAATGCGACCCCCGATCAGATCATGGAATATCTTGGAAGTACAAATTCCAACTGCTTTGACATATCCTCTGAGTACAGCAAAAAGGATGCTTACCGCATAGCGATCATTCGCTATAAAATGCGCCAGAACAGTTATCAGAAATATATTGCAGCAAAAATTGCCTCCGATGTCAGCGAGGAAACGGTGGCATTCATCAGCGAACATGCCAGTGAGCTGCAGGGAGTGGAGATCACGGAGGATACGATCCGCCGCTACAATGACAGCAAATATTTTGCGCATCTGATTGGTTATACCGGGCAGATTGATGAGGATGAGTTCATCGCCTTTGGTGGAGAAGAAGAAGGCTCTGAATACGCAAGAACAGATACCGTCGGCAAATCCGGTATCGAGCAGTATATGGATAAGGAGCTCAAGGGAAAAAAAGGCGAAGAAAAGCTCTATGTTGACAATATGGGTAAGGAGCTCGAAACGATCGAGCGGACAGAGCCTATCGCCGGAAATGACGTCTATCTCTCCATTGACATGGATCTGCAGGAGGCGGTCTATGATCTGCTGGAGCAGGAGATTGCCGGTATTGTATATTCCAAGATCATCAATGCCAAGACCTATGAGGCAAGTGGCGCTTCGGATATTAAAATACCGATCGATGATGTATACTATGCGCTGATCAACAACAATGTGATCAAGATGGATCATTTTGCCGCAAAGGATGCTTCAGATACGGAAAAAGAGGTGTACGAGGCATTCTGTAAACGGCGTAAACAGGTACTCGATGCCATCAAACAGGAGCTGACAGGCAGTCAGCCGTCTGCATACGAGAATCTGTCGGAAGATATGAAGATGTATATCAGCTATATTGTTTCCATGCTAATGGAAAAACAGATCATTGTGACGGATAAGATTGACTGGAATGATGAAACTTACATTGCATGGAAGAACGATACAATCAGCTTGCAGGAATACCTTTATCATGTCATTAACGAACAGTGGTTTGATATTACCAAATTTCCAGCTGATTCCAGATATTCGGATTCTGAAGAGCTTTATCGTGTATTAGTAGATTATATCTTATCTGAGTTAAAAAATGATGAAGGCTTTTGTAAACGGGTTTATAAATTCATGTTTCGCGATAATCTCATTGACGGAGTACAGATCTGTCTGATACTCTATGATCAGGAGGTTTTAGACTATGATGATGAGATGATCGCAGAGCTGAAAAGCAGGACACTGAGTCCCTTTGATTTTATGATGGAGCGCATCAAAAATCTTGAGATCACACCGGCGCAGCTGGCGCTGGATCCCTGCACAGGCTCCTGCGTGCTGACGAATGTACAGACGGGGGAATTGCTGGCATGTGTCACTTATCCGGGATACGATAATAACCGGCTGGCAAATACCGTTGACAGTGCCTATTTTGCATCGCTCATGAGTGATCTGTCATCGCCCTTCTACAATAATGCAACACAGCAGAAAACGGCACCTGGTTCCACTTTTAAGATGGTCACGGCAACAGCCGGCTTGACGGAGGGTGTGATCACGACATCTACGCTGATCCAGGACAAAGGAAAGTTCGAGCGCGTGGTGGATGGACCAAAATGTTGGATCTATCCGGGCGGTATACATGGAAAGATCAATGTTTCTGAGGCATTACGTGATTCATGTAACTACTTTTTCTACGAGCTAGGCTGGAGATTTTCACAGGTAGGAGACAACTATGTAGAATCCGCCGGTATCAAAATACTGCAAAAATATGCAAAATTATATGGTCTGGATGAAAAGACCGGCTTTGAAACCGTCGAGAGCATACCGGAATTAGCTGATGCATACCCGATCACAGCCGCGATCGGACAGAGTAATCACAACTATACGACGATTGCACTTTCCCGTTACGTGACGGCAGTGGCAAACTCAGGAACCGTATACAATTACACGCTGCTGAACAAGCTGACGGATACGGAAGGAAATGTGCTGGAGACCTATGCCCCCACTGTCCGCAATGAGATGACGGAAATTTCAGCTTCTACCTGGGAGGCGATTCACAGAGGAAACCGCATGGTAGTAGAAACTCTGGATGCCTTTGATGATTTCGGACGTATTGAGGTGGCAGGAAAGACCGGAACAGCACAGCAGGTGCAGAACAGACCAAACCACGCGCTGTTTGTGGGCTATGCGCCTTACCGCAACCCGAAGGTGTCTATTGCAACGCGTATTGCTTATGGATACACCTCGCATAATGCAGCGGATGTATCGGCAAATATTCTGAAGTATTACTTTGGTCTTGAGGATGAGGAAGAGCTGCTGAATGGCAGTGCAGCAAATGTTGGAAACAATTCAAACTCCTTTACCGACTGATCAAAGCCAAAATAAAATTTAGAGAAAAGAGGCAATCGAAAGTGAATTCACAGCCTGTAGTAATCAAAAGTTCAAAAAATGGAATTAACCTGATCCTGGATGACAAGTTGCCATTTACAGAACTTTTGGAAGAAATCAAGAAAAAATTTATTGATTCTGAGAAGTTTTTTAAGAATGCGCACATTGCGATCTCCTTTGAGGGCCGCTCACTGAGCCAGGGCGAACAGTTTGAGGTCATCGAGACGATCCAGCAAAACACATCCATCACCGTCATCTGCATTTTAGATCATGATGAGCTGATGGATGAGGTGATGCAGCGCCGGATCGGAGCTTATCAGGAGTCGCATTCGCCCCAGACCGGACAGTTTTATAAGGGAACTCTGCGCTCCGGGCAACAGCTCGAATCTCAGACGAGCATGATCATTCTGGGCGATGTCAACCCTGGGGCAAAGGTCATTGCCAAGGGAAATATTGTGATCCTGGGCGCACTGAAGGGGATTGCGTATGCTGGCGCAGACGGTGATGACCGTTGCTTTGTAGCTGCGCTGGAGATGGATCCTGTACAGATCAAGATTGGTGATCATATTGGCCGTTCTGCAGACAAGAAGGAAGTGTCAAAGGGCTTTCGGCGCAAAGCAAAAGCGGAGGCTCCCATGCCTCAGATCGCCACGGTCTATGAAAATCAGATTTTAATCGAGCCAATTTCATCAGGCTTGTTGAAAAATATTTTGTAACCCAAAATCATTAGGAGGATATAGAACATGAGTGAGGTTATCGTTATTACATCAGGAAAAGGCGGTGTCGGAAAGACTACGACAACAGCGAATGTCGGCACCGGATTAGCACAGTTGGATAAAAAAGTAGTTTTGATCGATACTGATATTGGACTTCGTAATCTCGACGTTGTCATGGGACTGGAAAACCGGATCGTCTACAATCTTGTAGATGTAGTAGAGGGTAATTGTCGTATCAAACAGGCTCTGATCAAGGATAAAAAATATCCGAATCTGTTTTTGCTTCCCTCTGCTCAGACCAGAGACAAAACGTCTGTCAATCCGGAGCAGATGAAAAAACTGATCGAGGATCTGCGGGAAGAGTTCGATTTTATCTTACTTGACTGCCCCGCAGGTATTGAGCAGGGCTTCCAGAATGCCATCGCAGGTGCAGACCGTGCTCTGGTGGTTACTACACCCGAGGTTTCTGCAATCCGTGATGCAGATCGTATTATCGGATTGCTCGAAGCAAATGAGATCGGAAAGATTGAACTGATCGTCAACAGATTGCGTATGGATATGGTAAAGAGGGGCGATATGATGTCCGTTGATGATGTCTGTGAGATCCTTTCCATTGATCTGATCGGTGCGGTACCGGATGATGAGCAGATCGTTATCTCTACCAATCAGGGTGAGCCCCTTGTAGGATCTCCTGCACTGGCAGGACGGGCATACCAGAATATCTGTCATCGTCTGCTCGGTGAGGAGGTTCCGTTCCTGGATTTAAACATAAAAGAGGGATTTTTCGCAAAATTAGCTGGTGTATTTAAAAAATAAATGGCGTGAAGGATATATTAAATTGAACGGGCATCAGGACTCCGTCACCTTTGGTGACACCTCATGCCAGGTAGGAGGATACATACATGGGATTCATGGATTTTTTTAAGAAAAAGAATTCCGGTGACGTTGCGAAAGACCGTCTGAAGCTTCTTTTGGTTTCTGATCGTGCCAATTGTTCACCGGATGTTATGGAAGCAATAAAAAATGATATCATACAGGTCATCTCAAAGTATATGGAAATTGATTCTGAGGGACTTGATATTCAGATCACTCAGACAGAGTCTGAGACAAACAATGGATCAGTTCCCGCCCTGTATGCGAATATTCCGATCAAGGATTTGAAGCATTCATGTTAAAACGTTATTCGATTCGTAATTACAATTTCAGACTGGTTATTTATCTTGTTGTATTGACTGTTCTTGGAATACTGGTCATCGGCAGCGCCAAGGAGGGCAATAATCAGACGCGCCAGATCATGGGACTGGTTCTTGGACTGGCGGCAATGATCGTTGTCTCCCTCATAGATTATTCCTTTGTTCTGCGATTTGTCTGGATCCTGTATGGACTGGATCTGGTACTTTTAGCAGCCGTCATCTTAGGTTTTGGTGAAAATCATAAAGGTGCAACGCGCTGGATCGAAATCGCCGGTATTCAGTTTCAGCCATCCGAGCTTTCAAAGATCATCATCATTCTCTTTTTTGCAGCTTTTTTACAAAAGCATAGAGAGAAGATCAACAGTCTGAAAACGCTGGTATGTTTCGCTGTCTGTGCGGCAGTTCCGCTTTTTCTTGTATTAAAAGAACCGGATCTGTCCACCACGATCGTAACAGCATTAATTTGTTTATCACTCTTGTTTATTGGAGGATTAAGCTATAAAATAGTAATGGGTGGTTTGGCGGTGGCAGTGCCGGCATTTCTGGTGGCACTATATATGATCGCATCCAACCCGGGTGGTACAGACGGGGCGCTGGAAGGATATCAAAGTACACGTATCCTTGCATGGCTGTACCCGGAGCTTTATCCGCAGCAGGCACTGCAGACACAGAATTCGATCATGGCTATCGGTTCCGGGCAGCTGAGCGGAAAAGGGCTTTACAACACAGATGTGACATCAATCAAGAGTGGCGGTTTCATCGCAGAGGCACACACTGATTTTATCTTTACAGTTGTAGGAGAGGAACTGGGATTTATCGGTTCAGCAGCGGTTGTGATCCTCATGCTACTCATAGCACTTGAGTGCCTGTGGGTGTCCAGACGGGCCAAGGATCTGTCCGGAAGATTGATCTGCTGTGGTATGGCAGCATTGATCGGTTTCCAATCATTTGTCAATATTTGTGTAGTGACCGGTCTGTTTCCGAACACAGGTGTCACACTTCCATTTGTCAGCTATGGGCTGACCTCGCTTGTTACAAATTTTGCAGGAATGGGATTTGTACTAAATGTCGGTTTGCAGCCGAGAAAATATGGAACGGGGGAAAATACATGAATGTAGGACTCATTGCTCACGATGCAAAAAAGAAACTGATGCAGAATTTTTGCATCGCGTATCGTGGCATTTTAAACAAACACACACTGTATGCGACAGGAACGACAGGCAGACTGATCGAAGAGGTCGCGAATCTGAATGTCCATAAATATCTGGCCGGTGCATTGGGTGGTGCCCAGCAGATGTGTGCACAGATTGAAAATAATGAACTGGATCTGATCATTTTTTTGAGAGAGCCGGTATCACCGCGTTCTCATGAGCCGGATGTAAATAATGTGGTACGTCTTTGTGATACACACAACATTCCTTTGGCAACGAACCTTGCAACTGCGGAGCTTCTGATCCGTGCTTTAGACAGAGGAGATTTAGACTGGCGTGAAATGTACAAGTAAAATATTGTTTTCCGGTATCTTAATATGCAGCCTGCTTACATGTGGCTGCAGCAGTGACGTTGCCTTTGAACAGCCTTATGATATCAGCAGCTCAGCAACCAATGCCAAGAGTGAGGCTGTGACTGATTTTTCCGGCTCTTCTGCGTCCGTCCATTATTTCGCAGAGGATCTGTGTGTGGCACCAAAGGAGCAGACACACTCCGATGCCGTGACCGATGAGGTCGTGGAAGCGATGGGTGTCTTTTTGCCGGCAGATAAAAAGATTTCCTATCAGAAAAATATATATAAAAAAATGTATCCTGCCAGCACGACCAAAATACTGACGGCATATCTTGCGATCACACAGGCAAATCTTGATGATATTGTGACGATCAGTGAACATGCAGCCGATCAGGCATCGGATTCTTCTGTTTGTGGTATGCGTGCGGGAGACCAGATCAAGCTCTCAGATCTTCTCTATGGATTGATGTTAAAGAGTGGAAATGATGCAGCAGTGGCGATCGCAGAACATGTATCCGGTAGCGAGGAGGCATTTGCTGATCTGATGAATGAGACTGCCCGCAGCTTTGGTGCGACAAATTCTCATTTTATTAACCCGAACGGTCTGCATGATGAAGAGCATTATACATGTGTGTATGACTTGTATCTGATCTTTTCACATGCAATTGAAGAAGATTTCTTCATGAAGCTGATACAGACTACAAGCTACACTGTTTATTATACAGATGCTTCCGGTGCACAGGCTTCTCAGACCTGGACAAACACGAATAAATATCTGAATGGTGAAGTTTCACAGCCAGAGGGCGTGACCGTGCTCGGGGGCAAAACAGGTACCACAAATCCAGCCGGTTACTGTCTGGTTTTGTTATCGAACAATGATAAAAAACAACCTGTGATCTCTATTATTTTGAAATCAGATGGCAGAAGCAATCTCTACTATGTGATGAATCAGGTGCTTGCAAATTTTGCAAAATAGAGTTGTATTTTACAGGAAAGTATCTTATAATTTAATTTATAGAAAGCACAGCCGGATAGATGTTGATACATACGCGTAGGCAGTGCAGTAATTAAAATCAGGAGGAGATAGCGATGGTTGAAATTATTGCTGGCGAAAAAGGTAAGGGTAAGACAAAATATTTATTAGATAAGGTAAATGATTCAGTGAAATCTGCATCTGGCAATATCGTATATTTGGATAAGAGTCAGAAGCATATGTATGAATTGAGTAATAAAGTTCGTCTGATCAATGTGACAGATTTCCCTGTTACTAATTGTGACGAGTTTCTTGGTTTCATTTGTGGTATTGTATCACAGGATCACGATCTGCAGGAGATGTATCTGGACAGCTTCCTCACAATTGCAAATATCGAGGAGGGACAGATCAATCACGCCATTGAAAAACTGGATATCATCAGTGAGAAGTACAATGTGAAATTTGTTCTGAGTGTATCCAGAAATGAGGCAGATCTTCCGGAGTGTGCAAAAGCGAAGATCATTGTATCTCTTTAATAATAGAAAACTTGCTACGCAATTTTCTGTTGGCATGAATTTAAAATGAAATAGAAGGTGCCTGAAAAGGCACCTTATTTCATGTTATCCGAAACGCTCCTCTTATTACATGGATCGTTTGTCATCGGGTATCAATATGTTATCCGATTGAGCGGATACGCCCATAAGCGCTGATCAGATAAAGACCGGCTATTCCAACCAATGCATAGATGATGCGGGACAGCCATGACATATTTCCGAACAAAAAAGCAATGAGATCAAATTGAAAAAATCCAATCAGTCCCCAGTTGACAGCACCAATGATCACAAGGGTCAGCAAACAGTAATCCCAGACTTTAGAATTCATTGTCAATACCTCCTTTTTAGTTACTATTATCTCTGTTTTTTATGAAAATATACAGTCAAGCCCAGAAAGAAATTTGAAATAATCAGCATGAAAAAAAATAATAAAATTGTAAGATATCCCAAAACATTAAATATAAATATCGGTGTGATCTTTTTTGCACTTATTTTTATATATCTGATCTTCAACGTATATATCTATTTGACAGCAAAGCATGTATCCTATTATGAGGTAGATGAGGGAAGTATTCGAATACAGACTACTTATACCGGACTTGCTCTGCGGGAGGAACAGCTTGTATATGCAGCGGAGAGCGGATATGTGAATTATTATTTAAAAGACAATTCCCGTGCAAAATGCGGCTCTCTGATCTGTTCTGTGGATGAGAATGGAGATATTTCTGGTGAGATTACCCGCGCGGGTCATACAGAGAATACGCTGGATACAGAATCCTATCGTACGCTTGTGGATGAGATGAAGGATTACAGCAATACATATTCAGATATGTCTTTCTATAATACTTATACCTTTAAAAATGATCTTCAGGCGGAACTTATGGAGGCAGTCAACCTAAGCGCACTGAGTTCTATGTCAGAATACGCGGCAAATGCGGAAGCGGACAATACCTTTCACCGTGTCAAGGCCTCTGTACCGGGAATCGTTTCCTACTATTGTGATGGATATGAAAGTGTCACCGCGGATAACTTTACTGATGGAATGTTGGATAAATCCGGCTATGAAAAAGATAATCGAAAGGCTGCTACGCAGGTGGAAGCCGGTGATCCACTGTTCAAGCTTATTACCTCTGAAAACTGGCAGCTTGTGTTTGAGATCAATGATGAATTGAAAAAAATCCTGGCCGATGATTCCGTCATTAAAGTACGTTTCAAATCCGATGAGACAACTGCCTGGGCGACTTATGAGATCAGAAATCGCGGAAATAAAAATTATCTCCTCTTAAGCTTCAATAATTCGATGATTCGCTATGCATCAGAGCGATTTATTGATGTGGAGCTTCTACTGACGAAACAGGAGGGATTAAAGATTCCGAATCAGTCCATTGTAGAAAAGAGCTTTTTTGTTGTCCCCCAGAGCTACTTTACAAAGGGAGGAAATTCGAATTCGCAGGGGCTTTTAATAGAAACTGCTGATGATACAGGTGAAAAAGTGCAAAAATTTATTGCAACAGATATTTATTATTCCACGGATGAGTGCTATTATGTCAGTGAAGATCATTTAGAGAAAGGCACAAAAGTGATCGATCCCGCAGGCGGTGAAACATTTGTGATCAGCGACACCGAAAAGCTGAAAGGCGTATACAATATCAATAAAGGTTATGCTGTTTTTCGTATGATTGATATCAAGTATCAAAATGAGGAGTATGCGATCATCGCCCGTGGCACAAGTTACGGTTTATCGCAGTACGATCATATCGCCCTTGACGGCTCGATCATTGCGGAAAATGAAGTGATCAATTAAAAAGATTAACGAAAGCGAACATAAAAATAAAATGCACACCTTTGAAAAATCAGATATATCTAGAAAAGGAGAGATTTATGTTAAAGGATAATTTTGAAGCAGTAGAAAAAAGAGTGGCAGATGCCTGCAAGCGAGCAGGAAGAGAACGTTCCGAGGTAACACTGATCGCAGTCAGTAAGACTAAACCGGTAGAAATGCTTCGTGAAGTATACGATGCCGGAGCAAGAGATTTCGGAGAAAATAAAGTACAGGAAATCTGTGAAAAATACGATCAGCTTCCGTCAGATATTAAGTGGCATATGATCGGACATTTACAGCGGAATAAAGTAAAGCAGGTCATCGACAAAGCGGTTATGATTCATTCGGTAGATTCTTATCGTCTTGCACAGGAAATCAGTGTACAGGCGCAGAAAAAGGGATTAACAATTCCGATCCTGATCGAGGTGAACATCGCAGGCGAAGAGAGCAAGTTTGGTATTTCGGCTGAAGACACCATACAACTGGTAGAAGAGATTGCCACACTTCCAAATCTGAGCATCCGGGGCTTGATGACCATTGCACCGTATGTTGAGAATGCAGAAGAAAACCGTCTGTATTTTCGGCAAATTAAGCAATTATCTGTTGACATAAAAAACAAAAACATTGATAATGTAACTATGGATATTCTGTCCATGGGAATGACCGGAGATTATGAGGTGGCCATAGAAGAGGGCGCTACCATGGTTCGTGTTGGAACCGGTATCTTCGGTGCACGCAACTACAACACGAAGGAGCGATAATCATGGGAGTATTTGATGGTTTTTTAAATATGATGCGTCTTGGACCGGATGATGACGATGATTTTTATGATGAAGGCTATGAGGATGTCGTAGAGGAAAAACCAAGAGCCAGTCGTAAACAGCAGGCTGCAAGCATGCCGGAATTTACAGAAACAGAACCGGTTGCAGATGTCAGACGGCCAAAGGATAAATCTCAGAATAAGATCACGCCTATGCGCAGTTCTTCCAGACGTTCACAGACTGCAGGTGGTATGGAAGTATGTGTGATCAAGCCGACTTCTTTTGACGAGTCCAGAGAGATCACTGAGACCTTACTTGCGAACCGCACCGTTGTATTAAATGTAGAGGGATTGGATGTTGATATTGCACAGCGTATTATTGATTTTGCATCGGGATCCTGTTTTGCGATCAATGGTAATCTGCAAAAGATTTCTAACTACATTTTTATTATCACGCCGGAAAGTGTAGACATTTCCGGAGATTTTCAGTCCTTTATGGACAGTTTTGATATGTCAGGGATCTAGCTATGAATATGGAAGCTACATATATCAGTAAAAGATTTTTAGATTTATCGAAACAGGCAAATCGCAAGGGAATCGTAACGTTTTCTGATTTTTTGTCGATTAGCGAACAGTCGATCTTACAACAGAACAAGGATAAGCTGGAGTCTGAATATCAGATGTCTGGTGGATACGAATATGCAGAGCGTCAGATGGTAGCATTTATCCCTGATGCTCTCTTTTATGAATGGAATTATCCGATGCAATGTATCCGCATCCGTCCGGCATACCCTAAATTTGCAGAGCAATTGACACATCGAGACGTGTTAGGTGCGCTCATGAGTCTTGGAATTGAGCGAAGCAAGATTGGAGATCTGATCGTAAATGAAGCAGAGATGTTCTTTTTTGCAAAGGAAGAGATCGTGCCATACATTCTGGAACAAATGACTTCTATCCGCCATACAGTTGTAACGCTGGAAGTCTCATCAGAGAATCGGATTGATTATCAGCCACGTTTTGAGAAAAAAGAAGCCATCGTCACTTCGATTCGTCTGGATGCAGTAATCGCAGCTATTTGTAATATTTCCCGCTCTGCATCCCTTCACATGATCCAGGAGGGAAAAGTATTTGTAAATGGTGCAGTAAGTTTGCATAATACATATTATTGTAAACCTGGCGATTTGTTGTCTATCCGCGGATTTGGAAAAGTGCAATTTGGAGAAACACTTGGAGTTACAAAAAAAGATCGTGTGCGATTTTCTTATCAGCTTTTCATCTAAGGTGTTGTCAGGCAAATAAGGCTTTTTGCAGTATGATCAGCGGTATTATTATAAGAAAGGAAGCAGCAATGAAACATCATTTGTTGCAAAGAGTATTCGACATGAGAAAAGAAATGAATGTGAATTATGAAGGAAAAAGATGTTATTCAATTACGCTAAACAGCAGCTTTGCTCATCTGCTGGATGACATTGTGGATGCGGTCGGAGAGGATCGAACCAAAAAAATCTGCATTGTTTCCGATTCTCAAGTGGCAAAAATATACATGAATAGAATTCAAGAGCTATTGAAACAGCAGTATGAGTATGTATTTTCTTTTGTTTTTGAAGCTGGTGAACGCAGTAAAAATATGGATACTGTGCAAAAATTATATGAGCAATTAATTAGCAACAAATTTGATCGCCATGATTTTTTAATTGCACTTGGTGGTGGGGTCGTTGGTGATCTGACCGGTTTTTGTGCAGCTACCTATCTGCGTGGGATAGACTTTATTCAAATCCCCACATCTTTGCTGGCACAGGTAGATTCCAGTATTGGTGGAAAGACCGGTGTTGATTTTCAGCAATACAAAAACATGGTGGGTGCCTTTTACCAGCCGAAACTGGTCTATATGAGCATGGAAGTGTTCCAGTCACTTCCCGACGATCAATTCGCCAACGGCATGGCCGAAGAGATCAAGCATGGTCTCATCAAGGATCGGGCATATTATACCTGGATGAAGGAGCATCGGGAGCTGATTTGCCAGAAGGCACCTGAAACACTCATCGGCATGCTCGATATTGGATGTAATATCAAACGTGTCGTTGTTGAAAATGACCCGAAAGAAAAAGGAGAGCGCGCACTTTTAAATTTCGGACATACGATCGGCCACGCGATCGAAAAACTTTCAGATTTCAAACTGTACCACGGGCAATGTGTCTCCTTGGGCATGGTGGCAGCCGCATATCTTTCTATGAAAAAAGGTCATCTCACTGAGGAGGAACTTCATGATATTGAGCAGGTACTGAGTGCATATCATCTGCCGATTCGCATTGACGGCTATGATGCGGTAGAAATTCTGGAAACGACTAAATCAGATAAAAAAATGATTGGTGGAAAAGTGAAATTTACGTTGCTGAAGCAGATCGGTGAGGCATATTCGGATCTGTCTTTAACAGACGAGAATCTGTTGGACGCCATTCATTATGTGTTAGGAGATTAAAGAATGCAAACAATAAACGAGGATGCGAATAAACAGACAGGAAAACTTTTCTGCATAGGTGCCATTGCGTCTGCGCTGCTGATCATCCTTGATCAGGTCACGAAATATGCAGCAGTAGCAGCATTAAAGGGAAAAGCATCTTTCAACATTATCCGGGGTGTGTTTGAACTTCACTATCTGGAAAATCAGGGTGCAGCCTTCGGTGTCCTGCAGGGGAAAAAGCTTTTTTTCATTACAGTCACTTTGCTGATGATCGTTGTTTTGATCTATGTTTACGGGCGAATTCCAATGGAGAAGCATTTCTATCCGCTGCATGGCATCTGCATTGCATTATTCGCCGGTGCGATCGGCAATTTTATTGATCGTATTTTGCATAATTATGTCATCGATTTCTTTTATTTTTCGCTGATCAATTTTCCGGTTTTTAATGTGGCAGATATTTATGTGACCTGTGCGATGGCATTATTTATTATTTTGTTTTTATTTTATTATAAGGAATCAGATCTTGAAAGACTTTCCGGGCTCATTTTTCCCTGGAAAAGACATGGAGTATAAAAGTCATGGGTGAACATACCATTGCAAGCTTTGAAGTAACTTATGAATATGAAGACGAAAGACTGGATAAGTTCCTGGCCGCTATTTTTCCAGAGCGGTCAAGAACTTATTTTTCCAAACTCATCAAAGATGGACATGTCACAAAAGATGGAAAAGCGCTGAAAGCAAATTACAGGTTGCATACTGATGATCTGATCACAGTTGAAACACCTCCCGCAGAACAGGTTGAGATCCATCCGGAAAATATTCCATTGGATATTTTATACGAAGACGAAGATCTTCTGGTTGTTAACAAACCAAAAGGGATGGTCGTGCATCCATCAGCGGGACACTATTCCGGCACGTTAGTCAATGCTGTGATGTATCATTGCGGTAAGGAATTGAGCGGAATCAATGGTGTGGTACGCCCCGGCATTGTTCACCGGATTGATATGGACACGACAGGTTCATTGATCATCTGTAAAACAGACACGGCACATATTCATATTGCAGAGCAGATCAAAAATCATTCCTGCAACCGGAGATACCGCGGTATTGTGATCGGCAATGTCAAAGATGATGAGGGTACGGTCAGTGGTGCAATCGGGCGTGATGCAAAAGATCGCAAAAAGATGGCAATCAATGAAAAAAATGGAAAACCAGCAGTTACACATTATAAAGTTCTTGAGCGATTTGGAAATTATACTTACATGGAATTTGCATTGGAAACCGGTCGAACACATCAGATCCGTGTTCACATGGCAAGTATTGGTCATCCGCTTCTCGGCGATGAAGTCTATGGTGGACGGCATGCGTCTGGAAAATGGAAGCTGCAAGGTCAGACATTACATGCAATGAATCTGGGTTTTATTCATCCAACAACCGGCGAATTTTTAGAAATCAGCGCAAAATTGCCAGAATATTTTGAAAAATTATTAGCAGATTTACGCCAAAAGTGATATACTGTATATAGCGAAATAAAGAAAGGATATAGCTATTCAGAATATGTCGAATTGGGAATTTGAACGGGTTTTTCAATCTAGAGATGGACAGTGCTGAACAGTTATGAAGGGTGTGTGTTTATGGAAAAAATAATTTATACGATTGGACGCGAATTTGGAAGCGGAGGAAAAGATGTTGGTAAAAAGCTGGCCGAAAAGCTGGGTATTCCTTTTTATGATAAGGATCTGCTGACACGTGCAGCTTCAGAAAGCGGTTTATGTGAGGAAATTTTCCATATGCAGGATGAAAAACCGACCAGCAGTTTCTTATATTCATTAGTTACCGATACATATTCCTTTAGTAACTATCATGGAAATGCCTATTTAGATATGCCATTGAGCCAGAAAGTGTTTTTGGCACAGTTTGATACCATCAAACGAATCGCTAAAGAAGGTTCCTGTGTAATCGTTGGGCGTTGTGCTGACTATGCATTAGCTGAAGAACCACATTGCATTAATGCCTTTATTTATGCCAGTAAAGATTACCGCATCAAACGTGTTGCACATAATTTAGGACTTTCTGAATCCAAGGCTAAGGATTTGATCAATCGTACGGATAAACAACGCGCAAGCTATTATAATTTCTACACAAATAAAAAATGGGGAGATTCCCGCAGCTATGATTTATCTTTAAATAGTGAAAAGCTTGGTATTGATGGATGCGTGGATATGCTTTTGAAATATGCAGAAATCAATAAATAGCCTGTAACAAAAAAATAAGTGTATGTCTGGTGGGGCATACACTTATTCTATGTCTTACTAACTATTCGCAAAACAACAGTTTAACGAAAAGTTGTTAAGTAAAAACCGGAACCAGGTTCACAACCCGTTGTCTGTCAAAGCGTTCTAAATACCTGCTTTCGTAACTATCAATTTAGCTAACATATTTCTGCTGAATCCAGAATAATTGTAAATGGTCCGTCGTTTAGCAGTTCCACCTTCATATCGGCACCAAAGGAGCCTGTCTCCACAGGAAATTCAGCACGGCATTTTTCAATGATATATTCATATAATTCATTTGCCAGTGTTGGATTGCCGGCTTTCGTAAATGAAGGCCGGTTTCCCTTTTTGCAGTCTGCATATAGTGTAAACTGACTGACGAGCAACAGACTTCCGTCTACATCGCGAAGGGAAAGATTTGTTTTTCCTTCTGCATCCTCAAAAATACGAAGACCCAGCAATTTTTTGATCAGCTTGTCTGCAATCTCTTTCGTGTCATCTTCTGCCACTCCGATCAATACAAGAAATCCCCTGCCGATTTTTCCAATCACCTGATCCTCTACTGTTACAGATGCGTGTGTTACTTTTTGAATTACAAACTTCATAATGGCTCCTTTGTATCATAGATTTGTTTTCGTTACATTTCAGATTCCAGCCTGAAATGCAACGAATTTGGCGATGCTTCGTATGCAAAATCGCCAAATTCATGGCTCAT
>JALFNQ010000120.1 GCA_022773965.1 Lachnospiraceae bacterium | reverse complement strand
ATTGTTTAAATTATTGACAAGTCGATTATTCATAGTAGGAGTGATGATCTTATTGCAGATTACCTGGATTGTGCTGTTTCTGGCTGATTTTAGCGTGCGATACAGCTTTGTTTCGGTGATTTTGAATATGATAGCGGTCATACTGGCGTTTTTTGTGATCACGCGCTGGTCCAATCCTTCTTTTAAGTTATCCTGGGTATTTTTTATCATGATGGTACCGATTGTTGGGGTACCGGTGTATCTGATTTTCGGTCGCCCGGGTCTGACACGTGGTACCAGACGACGTATGGATGTTGTGAATGCAAAGATCGAGCCGTATCTGACGGAGCATACACAGGTAACAGAGCATCTGAGAAGCGAGCATATACAGGCAGCCTTACAGTCTGACTATATTTGGCATGCCGCCCATGCGCCGATCTGTGATCACACCTCCAGCCGGTATTACAAGTGCGGTGAGGAGCTTTTTGATGCAATGCTTGCCGATATCCATCGTGCGGAGAAATACATTTTTCTGGAATATTTTATTCTGGATACAGGAGAAATGTATGACACTCTTGTGAATGAGCTGGCCCAAAAGGCTGCGCAGGGCGTCGATGTGCGCCTGATCTATGATGATGTGGGGTGTGTCAATAAGATGCCTTCCCATTTTTACCGCAAGCTGCAGGAAAAGGGAATCAGGTGTGCAGCCTTCAACCCTGCACGTCCGGTGCTGTCGATCATCATGAACAACAGAGACCATCGAAAGATTATGGTCATTGATGGTAAAGTCAGTTATACCGGTGGCGTGAATATTGCAGATGAGTATATCAATAAAATTGATCGTTTCGGGTATTGGAAGGATACCGGTATCCGTCTGGAGGGTGCGGCATCCAGAAGTTTTACAGCGATGTTTCTGGAGATGTGGGATTATATTGTCGGCAGTGAATCCAATTGTGAATTGTATTTGCCGGAAGCGTCCTTTGTAGAACAGATACCCACACAGGGCTATGTGCAACCCTACGATGATACGCCTCTGGACAACGAAAATGTCGGTGAAAACGTATACCTGAACATGATCAACCGCGCCACAAAATATGTCTATATTTTTACGCCCTATCTGATCCTTGATCAGGAAATGACGGTAGCTCTCTGTAATGCAGCCAAAAGTGGTGTGGATGTGCGGATCGTCACACCGGGGATTCCGGACAAAAAGATGGTCTTTTTGCTGACGCGGTCCCATTATCCGATCCTTCTGGAAAATGGCGTTCGCATATATGAATATACACCGGGATTTCTGCATGCGAAATGTTTTGTCTGTGACGATGAATATGCCACCGTTGGCAGTATTAATCTGGATTACCGCAGTCTCTATCTGCATTTTGAATGCGGTGTGTTCTTATACCAGACACCTGCAGTTTCACAGGTGCATACCGATATGATCGAGACCTTTGCGGTATCCAGAGAGGTAACGATTGCGGACTGCCAGAAAAAGCATCCTTTTGGAATGCGTATGCTGCATGCATTTCTGCGTCTGGTGGCACCGCTATTATAAAATGGTTAACCGAACAGTAAACGCGCGGCTTTTAGAAAATAGTATTTGTAATCCGCCTGTTCAATCGTCTGTGCGGCGCGGATGGACACGGAACCGAGTACGGTGCCGTTTAACGTGTAGACGGCTTCTCCTACGATATCACCTTCGTGAACCGGCGCTTCGATGCTTTCCGGAAGGGAGAGCGCCTTTTCCACAGCGGAGAGATCCCTTCCCTCCGTGTCCAGATATTCCATCCCACCGTCATAGGTGATGGGAAGCGTATCTGTTTTTCCGTGGGAAACGGGGAGCGGAGGCAGGGGATCTTCATTTTTATCCTCGTAGAGCTTACATCTGGAAAAACCGTAATCCATACAGCTTTGCAGATCTTTGACTCGCGACTTGATATCAGGCTCTGCCATGAGTACGGTGATCAGCTCCAGCGAATCCTTTGCGGCAGTTGCGCTGATGCAGTATTTGGCCAGAGATGTATAGCCGGTTTTCAGTCCGTTGGCATAAGTATATTGCTTTAAAAATTTATTTGTATTGGTTAGTCCGAATTCCGATGAGCCGCGGCGGGTCTCGTGTGTGATGGAATCCTGCCAGACCGTACAGTAGTCATGAATCTGTGGATGTCTGGTAATTAATTCCCGGGACATGAGTGCAATATCCCTGGCAGTGGTCAGATGCCCCTCGGCTTCCAGCCCGCAGCAGTTGACAAAAGTCGTGTTTTGCATGCCAAGTTCCCTTGCTTTGGCGTTCATCTGCTCTACAAAGGCAGGCTCTGAGCCGGCAACAAATTCTGCCATGGCGACGCTTGCATCATTGGCGCTGGCAATGCTGATGCATTTGATCATATCATTTACGGTCTGTGTTTCACCCGGTTCCAGATAGACCTGTGAGCCGCCCATGCTTGCAGCGTGTTCGGAAACGGTGACAATATCGTCAAGTGTATATTGCTTTTTTTCCAGTCCCTCAAAAATGAGTAAAAGGGTCATGATCTTTGTGACGCTGGCAGGGCGCAGACGTTCGTCTGCGTTTTTTTCAAAAATGACTGTTCCCGTTTTTGCTTCCATGATGAGCGCGGATCTGGCGGATGGAATTAACGAACCCGAGGCATTGCTGTCCGGTGCACTGCCGGAAGTTCCTGCTGCATTTTCATCTGCAGTAGTTTCGTATTTGATGATTGCCTTCGGAGTGACTGCGGCATACACAGGAACGATCATACAGAAAATGATCGCATAACAAAGAAGTGACGTTAACAGACTTTTGTTGAGATATTTTTTGAAATCGTGATTTAAATGCATAAAAATGATCCTTTTGGTATTTATAATAGTTTACGAGGATTTCGATGGATTTATGAAAGATCCTGCGGATTCCGGTGATCCTTTTTCTATCGCTGCCGGGATTGAAAATAGAGATTCATGTGTATAAGATCCGTAGAGAGGTGGTGAATTTTATTTTTAAGATCATAGGAGTATTTTTTTGCCTGATCCTTGTATATGTGATCTGGCAGACATGGGAACTGCAGCAGTTTAACCGGACACGTTATGAGATTACTTCGGATAAATTAACGGAGAAACACAAATGGCTCGTTATATCAGACCTGCATCTGTGGCAGTATGGAAAACACAATGAGCGTCTGGTGGAGGCGGTTCGTGAGGAGGCGCCGGAGGCGATACTGATCCCCGGGGATCTGATCGTGCACACAGAGACGCAAAAGTTTTTTGTGGCGGAAGAGCTGATGGAGCAGCTGACACAGATTGCTCCGGTCTATCTGGCGAATGGAAACCACGAGAGCCGGCTGGAGGATCCGGAGAATGAAAATTATGAGGCGTATCAGCAGTTGAAAAAGTGCCTGCAAAAGCTGGGTGTGCATTTTTTGAATAATGAGCAGGAAATCCTAAGGACAGGTGCGGACGAGATCGTGATCTCCGGACTGGAGCTTCCGCTGGATTATTATAAGAAGGGTGTCCAAACGCCGCTTGCAGCGGATGAGCTGGTCAACTGTCTCGGTGAGGCGGATGCATCGCGATATCAGATTTTGCTTGCGCACACGCCGAAGTACGTTCCCGAATATTTTGCGTGGGGCGCAGACCTCAGTCTGTCCGGGCACTATCACGGCGGGCTCGTATGCATTCCGGGCATCGGAAGCATCATTTCCCCACAATTCGAGCTGTTTCCCAAGTATAGCTTCGGACGTTTTGATGAGGGAGGACAAACGGCTCTGGTCAGCAGAGGAATGGGTACACATACGTTCCATGTACGCATTTTTAACCGCAGTGAGCTGCTGATTGTTAAGGCAATGCCGGCAGACCGTAATTGAGAAAATTCATGGGGATGCGTACAGAGTGAAGATACAGGAAGGATAGAAACTGTTTTGGATAGCCCCAAAAACCATTTTCGGGCAGAGTAGCAAAACAAAAGGACTTGCAATTTCTTCCATCAGCGTATAGAATAGATTGGGATACAAATACAATATATAGAGGTTTCTGTGATGGATTTGACGGTAAAGCTACAAGCATTTGAGGGCCCGCTTGATCTGCTCCTTCATTTGCTGGATAAAAATAAAGTGAATATTTACGATATTCCCATCGTTGAGATCACCAACCAGTATATGGCTTACATTCGTGAGATGCAGCGCCAGGATCTGAATGTGATGAGCGAGTTTATGGTAATGGCTGCCACACTTTTGGATATTAAGGCAAAGATGCTTCTGCCTGCACCGCAGACGGAGGAGGACGAGGAGGCAGAAGATCCCCGTGCTCAGCTTGTACAGCAGCTTTTGGAATATAAAATGTACAAATACATCTCCGGTGAGCTGAAGGATCGCCAGATGGATGCGAGCCGTGTGTTATTCAAGGTGCCCACGATTCCGGAAGAGGTGGCTGCCTATGAGGAGCCGGTCAATCTGGACGAGCTTGTGGCGGATCTGACACTGGACAAGCTCAACGACATTTTTCAGTCTATTATGAAAAAACAGGTCGATAAGATCGACCCGATCCGTTCCAAATTTGGCAAGATCCAGAAAGAGGAGATCTCGCTGGAGGATTGCATGGCGGGGCTGGAAAATTATGCCAGAAGTCATAAGCACTTTAGTTTCCGTGGGCTTTTGGAACAGGCGAAAAGCAAGACGGAGGTGATCGTGACATTTCTTGCGATTCTGGAGCTGATGAAGGTGGGAACGATCCGCATTACCCAGGAGGCGATTTTTGACGATATTCAGATTACCTCACAGGTTGCGGCATAGTCAGGATATTTCCCAGTCAGAGTATTTTTGATAAAACAGGAGTTTTTATGGACAATCAGAATTATAAAGCAGTCATCGAATCGATTCTCTTTACGATGGGGGAGTCTGTGGAGCTTTCAAAGATTGCTGAAGCGATTGAATTAGACAAAAATGAGACCCGGCAGCTGCTGGATGAACTGATGAATGATTATGCAGGTGCAGAGCGGGGAATTGCGATCATGGAGCTTGACGGTTCCTACCAGATGTGTACCAAGCCGGAAATGTATGAATATCTGATCCGCATAGCGAAACAGCCGAAGCATCGGGCACTGACCGATGTATTACTGGAGACGTTGTCGATCATCGCTTACAAGCAGCCGATCACACGTATGGAGATTGAAAAGATCCGCGGAGTTTCCTGTGATCATGCGGTAAATAAGCTGTTAGAGTATAATCTGATTCAGGAGCTCGGCAGACTGGATGCTCCCGGTAAGCCGCTTTTATTTGGGACAACAGAGGAATTTTTGCGCAGCTTTGGCGTACATTCGATTGACGAGCTGCCGGTTTTGGATCCTGATCAGGTAGAGGAATTCCGTCAGGAGGCAGAAGAAGAGATGCAGGTGCAGTTAAATGTCTAACATAAAAATCGTATGCGTCGGCAAGATCAAAGAAAAATTTTACAGAGATGCGATCGCAGAATATCAAAAACGCCTGTCACGTTACTGTAAACTGTCAGTCGTTGAAGTTGCAGATGAAAAAACGCCGGATAAATGCTCTGAGACGGAGGAGCAGCAGATTAAAGAGAAGGAGGCGGTGAGGATCCTTTCACAGATCAGGGACACGGATTATGTGATCGCGTTGGCGATCAATGGAAAATCGCCGGATTCCGTGGCTCTTGCGGCACATCTGGAGCAGCTGGCAGTCAGCGGACGGAGTAATCTTGCCTTTGTGATCGGCGGTTCGCTGGGTTTGCACTATACGATATTGCAAAGGGCAGATGAAGCGCTGAGCTTTTCTGCGATGACATTTCCGCATCAGCTGATGCGGGTGATCTTATTAGAACAACTTTACCGGAGTTACCGGATCATCAATCATGAGCCATACCACAAATAAGGACGGGTATGGCTTCTTTTTATTTCTCCGGGTTGAATAATTGTTTTTTTTCGTCATAAGATACATTATGAGAAAAAAATATCGTGCAAATAAAGACAATCAAATCCAACCGCGCGAAAAAAGGCAAGGACTCACAGAGGGGCTGGAATTGCCAAAGGATGTTTCCTGTGGTGTCGTCATTGTCACTGTGACCGGAAGACGCTCCCTCATCCTCGAAAACTATAAAGGAATTGTTTCCTATGATGATGACTGCATTGTGATCCAGACAAGAGATTGCAGGGTGAGTGTTTGTGGCTGTCGTCTAAAAGTTGATTATTATACTAATGAAGAGATGAAAATTGTGGGATTGATCCATCAGATCAGCTACGAGGTATAGGTTATGCTGCTTTCCATGTTAAAATTTGTGCAGGGTTTTTTACAGGTGACATTGACAGGCAGCTCGCCGGAACGCTTTTTGAATCTCTGCATCCGGCGCAACATCCTGATATGGAATCTGTGTCCGAACAAGGAGGCGGGCGGTTTTGATTTTTGTATCAGCTTAAAGGGATTTCGCGCCGCTAAGGAACTGCTCAAAAAAACGCATACGTCCATCAAAATTCGTAAAAAATGCGGACTTCCTTTTTGTCTGTACCGCTATCGTGCAAGAAAATTATTTGCAGTAGGTATCATTTTATGTATGTTTCTCCTGGGGATCTGCTCAAAATACGTCTGGAAAATAGAGATTAACGGCACATCTGAGCTCTCTCAGGATATGATATTGACGTGGCTGGAGAAAAACGACACGAGTTTTGGAACAAAAAAAAGACAGATTGACTGTGCTGCGATCGAGGCAGCGTTGCGCAGTGATTTTGATGTGATCGCATGGACATCGGTCAAACTGGAGGGAACGAAACTTACCGTTGACATTCAGGAAAATCTGCCGGAGGATGAGGCAAAAACGCTGCCGGAAGAGGGTGCGTGGGATCTGGCTGCATCAGAAGAGGCAACCATTGCTTCCATCTATACGAGGCAGGGAACACCTCTGGTGGAAAAGGGGGATATAGTATCAAAGGGAGCAATTTTGATTTCCGGAAGACTGGATATCATAGATGATAATGGAGAAGTTGCAAATTACCGTTATGTTGTATCAGATGGGGACATTACGGGAACTGTCATGCGTGCATTTGAATCGTCCTTGAGCCGGTCCTATCAGAAAAAGGTGTATACAGGAGCACAGGACACTTCCTGTACTCTGCAGATTGGTGATCTGCGAATTCCGTTGGGAAGAAAACCGGAGAATTACAGTGCATGTGAGACAACGGTGACAGACCGTCAGCTTCAGCTGCTGCCGGATCTCTATCTGCCGGTACATTTGTTTGTGACAGACCGGAAAGCTTATGTTTATCAGGCTGCCACCTACACAAAATCAGAGGTTGAGGCGCTGGCAAAGGAAAAGTGGGAGGCTTTTTTGGAAAAATTCACACAAAAGGGTATTCCAATCATAGTAAAAAATGTTAAAATAGAAACGGACGAAAAAAATTGTGTCATTCAAGGCTGTATACAGGCAGAGGTTCCCATTGGAACCTATGTGCCGACGGATCGGATTCCGCTTTCACAGCAGCAGGAAACGGATACGGCTGACGAATGACAGAAAAGGATAGTAGGAAATGGCATTAACAGAACTGGCATTTGATTTACCTGTAGAACATATGGGAAATGTATTCGGACAGTTTGACGAATACATGAAGAAAATAGAACGTGCTCTTAACGTGACCGTCGTTGTCCGCAGTGGACAGATGAAGCTTTTAGGTGAAAGCGACGCTGTTAAGAGCGCTTCGCATGTTTTTGAACAGCTTTTGACACTGTCCAAACGTGGGAATACAATTACTGTACAGAATGTGGATTATGTACTGGAGCTTGCACGTGAATCCAGGGAGACAGCGATCGTTGATATAGACAGTGATCTGATCTGTCATACGATCAACGGCAAGCCGATCAAGCCCAAGACACTTGGACAGAAGGCATATGTGGATGCAATCCGGAAAAAAATGATCGTTTTCGGTACGGGGCCGGCGGGCACCGGAAAAACTTATCTGGCGATGGCAATGGCAATCACAGCATTTAAAAATGAATCGGTGGGAAGGATCATCCTGACACGTCCTGCCATTGAGGCAGGAGAAAAGCTTGGCTTTTTGCCGGGTGATCTGCAGAGCAAGATCGATCCATATCTGAGGCCGCTCTATGATGCACTCTATCAGATCATGGGTGCTGAGAGCTTTACCCGCAACATGGAAAAAGGGTTGATTGAAGTTGCACCGCTGGCCTATATGCGTGGTCGTACTCTCGACAATGCATTTATTATTCTGGATGAGGCGCAAAATACAACGCCGGCACAGATGAAAATGTTTTTGACACGTATCGGCTTTGGATCAAAGGTCGTGATCACTGGTGACGCCTCCCAAAAGGATCTGGCACCGGGAGCGAAAAGTGGTCTGGATGTTGCGCTTCGGGTGTTAAAAAATGTGGATGAGATTGCAGTATGTGAGCTCACCAGCAAGGATGTGGTGCGACACCCGCTTGTACAGAAAATTGTCAATGCTTATGATGATTATGAGCATGCGCAGGCCGAAAAGGAAAAAAAGAAAGCATCTGTGAAAAAGACAAGGAGTAAGAAATCATGACAGAAAATGCATTTTCCGCAAAGCGTGTGGGAAAGCTGGCACTGTTATTTGTATGTTCGGTTCTTTTTCCGGCAATCTGTGGTATTTTGCACAATGTGAGGATCGATCATCTGATCGTATGGAGCCTGATCTGCCTGGTGTTTTTTCTGGGCTTTGCGCTGTATGCGGAACGACTGCGGTTACAGGGTGAAATGAGTATGGGAATCAGCAACGATTATTCCCTGCTTACATTTATCTATCTGACCGGTCTGTTCGCGGCATGCCTTGGATCTTTTCTGCCGGCTTTCGCAGCACCGGTCATGGCGGTAAGCGTGTTATGTAACGGAGCCTTCCGCACGAAGCTTGGCTGTGCGCTGGCAGTTTATTTCAGTCTCCTTACAGCGCTTTTTTCAGAGGGAGGAGAATATGAGCTGATCGCATATGTACTTCTGGCATTGACAGGTGTATTTCTGACAGAATTATTTTTGCAGCAGAGTTTGCGGCTGTGGACAGGAATTTTGGCTGCCTGTCTGTCCGTGCTTATTCCCGCCTGTTGCAGTTATCTGTCATCGCATACAGCCCGAATTTATATGTTTTTGCTCACATTTGCGGAGAGCTTTGTCACACTGCTTGTTTTGTCAAAGATTCCCAAACTGCGTGAGCGCGAGGTGGTGGCGGAGACAGTCAGTCTGGATACGGTCATGGACGAGCATTATCACCTGCGCAGGGAGATTGAACGCTATTCAACGGTTGATTACGATCATGCGCTACGAACCTCACAGGTGGCTGCCAGACTGGCTGCCGGAATCGGTGCCGATGAGAAGCTGGCCAGGGCAGGCGGCTTTTATTACCGTATCGGAAAGTTGGAAGGAGAGCCTTTTGTTGAAAATGGTGTTCGAATCGCACAGGCCAACTGTTTTTCCCATCGTCTGGTGTCGATCCTGGAGGAATACTATGGACAGAATCGTCTGCCTGGCTCCATTGAAAGTGCGATCGTGCAGATCGCAGATATGATCGTCACAAAATTTGATCTGCTGGATAAGGATACCTTTTCATCTACCTGGAACCGTGAGATGGTGATCTATCAGTCGATGAATGAGAAGTCGGCGGAAGGATTGTATGATCAGTCCGGTCTTTCAATGAATCAGTTCCTGACGATCCGTGAAATGCTTGTAAAGGAGGAATCGCTTGTATGACAATACTTTTAGAAGAGGAAACCGATGTTGCTTTTGATTTTGATTATCAGACACTGGCAAAGGATGTGATCACTGCTGCCTGCGATGCTGAGAAATGTCCCTATGAGGCAGAGGTGAACCTGACACTGGTAGACAATGACAGTATTCATCAGATCAACCGCGAACATCGTCAGATCGACCGGCCAACGGATGTGCTTTCATTTCCGATGCTAAGCTATGAGACTCCGGCCGATTTCTCACATGTGGAAGATTTTGTGGAGGATAATTTTAATCCCGATACCGGAGAACTTTTGCTGGGAGATATCATTTTAAGCGTGGACAAGGTAAAGGAACAGGCTTGCAGTTATGGCCACAGCGAAAAGCGTGAATTTGCTTTTTTGATCTTACATAGTATGCTGCATTTATTTGGCTATGATCACGAGACCGAGCAGGAGCGAGAGAAGATGGAAGCCAGACAGCGCAGTATTTTAGAGGATCTTGGCATTACGAGATAAATGTGATAAAGGAAGGTACAGTTATATGAAAAAGAAAGTAGCATCAATGATCATACTTGCCCTGACAGCTGCTATGATGTCTGTGGGCTGCGGAAAGGCAAAGGAGCCGGAGATAGATGTTGTGGATCTGACAGTTCCGCCGGTGGAGACAGAGGAAGAAGAGCCGGAGCTAGAAGCGGAACCGGAAGAAGCGGTGGTTACCCATGAGGGGGAGGCACAGAGTCTTTTGACTGGTGAATGGCTTCCGGAGGAGGAGACGAAAAACAGGCCTGTAGCTATCATGTTTGGAAATACGATAGATGCTTTGCCCCAGTATGGAATTGGTGAGGCGGATGTGCTTTACGAATGTCTTGTAGAGGGCGGTCTGACCCGGCTTATGGGCATTTTTGACAATTATCATGACGCGCCCAAATATGGATCCGTACGAAGCTGCCGTCTCTATTACGCCCATATTGCAAAAGAATATGATGCGATCTATGCTCATTACGGTCAGGCTGACATTGCAAAGAGCTTTTTAAACAGCGATGCCATTGACAACTTAAATGGTCTGGACGGTTCTGTGGAAAGCCTGATGTATTACCGTTCCAGTGACCGAAAGGCACCTCATAATGTCTTTGCGACACCAGACGGAATCGATGCGGCAATCGAAAAAAAAGGTTATCGAACCACGTATGCAGAGGGTTATACCGGACATTTCTGCTTTTCTGACGGGGAAGAGCCCGTGATTTTGGATGGGAATGATGCCTATGCGATGCAGACTACCTATCCGAACAGTAAAACGTGGTTTGAATATGATGCAAAAAGCGGACTGTATCAACGTTTTCACTACAAGAAAGAGCATATTGATGGCGAGACAGGAAATCAGCTTGCATTTACAAACGTTATTTTCCAGTTTGTTCCCGGGCGTGTGATCGACGGGAAGGGACGCATGGAATTTGATACCGTCGGAAGCGGTAAGGC
>JALFNQ010000105.1 GCA_022773965.1 Lachnospiraceae bacterium | reverse complement strand
CGCGAAGATGTAATAGGTCGCAAGCGACCGCGCTCGGCGCGAGACTGTGCCAAGGCACATTCTTTTTTACTCTAAGATACATTTCATCAATTTGTCATTCATCTCGGGACTCATGATGCAGAAGCGGATGTAGCGGTCATCGAGGAATGGGAAGGTTGAGCAGTCGCGGATCATCATGCAGCGGCGGATCGCCTTGTCAAAGAGCGTCTCGCTGGTCTGATCCTCACGGAGAAGCTTTACCAGCAGGAAGTTTGCAGACGGCTCATAAACCTGATAATCAGGGTGGGCGGACAGCATGTCATACATCCGGGTGCGCTCGGAGGAGATGAGGGCGCGGGTCTGTTCAATGTACTCCTGATCGGTAAACATGATCTCGCCGGCGATGGCAGCAAGCGAGCTGATACTCCAGGGGTTCTGGCGGGTGCTTAAGTTTTTTAACAGGTCGCGGTTGCCGGTCACAGCATAGCCGAGACGTAGGCCCGGAGCTGCAAAAAACTTGCTGGTGCCTCGGAGAATGATCAGGTTATCATAGTATTTTGTCAGAGGTATGGCTGTCACTTTATTCACGTCAGCTGCAAATTCCACATAGGTCTCGTCAATCATGACGAAAATGCCGTGCTCCTTGCAGGCATCCAGAATACGCCGCATCTGGCGACTGGTAATACATGTGCTCGTCGGATTGTTCGGATTGCAGATAATGAGCATGTCAATGGATTCGTTCAGCTTGGAAATGAAATCGTCCGGCTGAATCTTGAAACCATCTGTCTCCCGCAGTGGATAGTAGATTGTTGTGCCGCCGCCCAGCTTGACTTCACGCTCGTACTCGGAATAGGTGGGGCCGATGATCATGGCTTTTTTCGGGTGTTCGATCTGGATGATGAGGGAGATCAACTCGGTGGAACCGTTGCCTACGAGAATGTTTTTCATGTCAGCGCCCACATAGCCGGCGATGCAGCTGCGCAGGGAGGAATACTCCCTGTCCGGATAAGTCGTGATGGCATCCACGTGGGACGCCAGTGTTTCACGCAGCTTCGGCGAAATGCCCAAGGGATTCACATTGGCAGAAAAACTGGTGATCTCTTCCTTATGAATACCGTATATTTTCTCAATTTTCTCTAAATCACTTCCGTGAAAATGCTCTTTTTGTTCAATCATGATTTCCGTACCTCCTGAATCAAAAACAATTGCTATCAGCTACTAAATATAGTATAATGTTACTCGATAGTATACCATAACTACGAATAAATTCAACTAAAAGCAGGTAATATCGTGTACAAAAGAATTGAAGAACTGGCAGAGGGAAAAGTACATACAGTTTTACCGATGTTCTCATTTACGCCGGATCAGGTGCGACTGGAACCGGTGGAAGGGAGTACTACGACCGGATCCTTTACGATTGCAAGCATCAACAAGGTGCCGATGAAAGGGATTGTTTACTCCACGGATCTTCGTATGGAAATCAAAAATCCGCAGTTTCAGGGAGAAAATGTACAGATCCGTTATGAATTTCACGGAAATTATATGCAGGAGGGTGAGGTTGCTACTGGTGAGTTTTTGATCATCAGCAATGGTGGCGAATACAATTTGTCATGGTCGGTGGCAGTCAAACGCCTGTATGCGGAGACATCCATCGGCCGGATCACAAATATAGAAGATTTTATCCGATTGTATCGTGTGAACTGGCGGGAGAGTATGCATGTATTTTCAGCACCGGGATTTAAAAAGCTTTTGCGCAGCCCGAATGATGGATTATACTACAAGCTCTTGTCATCCAAACCTGTGACACGGGAAAATATGGAAGAATTTCTGGTGGCATGCGGGCGAAAAAAACGTGTGTCATTTACTCTGGAGAAAAAATCAGCAGAGCATTTACAGTTGTCTGAGGCTGTGGAGGAAATGCTGACACTGACTTTGAGCGATTGGGGCTATACGAGACTGACCGTTTCCAGCGATGCGGATTTTGTTTCGCTGGAAAAGGATGTGCTCACTACGGACGATTTTAATGGTGATCATTTGCAGTTCCGTTATCAGATCTATCCGGAGCGGATGCATGCCGGGAAAAATTTTGCGCGTCTGACTTTTTGCAATCTTTTGCAGCAGGAGACATTTGAGATCACGGCGACAAAACGGATCGTCATGGATCTGGAACGTGAGGATCACCACAGAATAACAGCGGAAAATCTGGGGATGCTGCGGGATTATGAACAGTATCTTGCAGGCGGACTGGTGCTGGGTGAGTGGGCAAAACGCACGACGACGCTTCTTCGCAAACGGCGCGAGAACGGGGAAGATTCTGATATGGATGCGCTCTGGTGTGCATATGCATATTTGATGAACCGGCAGAATCAGGAGGCAGAATGGATTCTGGATGAGTATCGTCACAGCCGGGACGAGGGTGATGACAGAGAATGGGCTTTTTTTCTCTATCTTTGTACGATCACGGAAAAGGAACAGACACTGTTAGATAAGCTGTATCAAAAGCTTCGTGAGCTTTACCGTGCAAATCATGATGATGTATGGATGCGCTTTATCATTATGCAGATTGCAGACCGCTCGCCGGAGATGGCGGGAAAACAGCTTCGTTTACTGGAACAGTGGTTTATGCAGGGGATGACGAGCCCCTTTCTCTATGCGAGAGCAGCAGATATTTATGAGCGTGAGCCTTACCTGCTGCTGTCACTGGGGCGATTTGAGATGCATGTGCTGCGCTGGATCTGTAAAAACGGACGCCTGACCAGAGAACTGACGGAGCAGATCGTGCGCCGGGCAGTCAGTGTCCATGGATATACGCGTATGATGGATCACATTCTGGTGGCGTGTTATGAGGCGTATCCCCAGGAGGAAATGCTGGCGGGGCTATGTGCTTACAGGATCAAGGGACAGCAGTTTGGCCCCGAAACTCATGCATGGTATGAGTTGGCAATCGAGCATGATCTGCAGATCACAGGGCTTTATGAAGCTTTTATGGCATCACTGGATTCCAGAGAGATCAGGCAGCTGCCAAAGTCTGTGCAGTTGTATTTTCAATATAATAATCATCTGACCTTTCGACAGAAGGCAGTTCTATATGTAAATATCATTGCAAACAGGGAGAGCCAGCCTGCGATCTATGAGCGTTATCGCCAGATCATGCAGGATTTTGCCATCAATGAGATCATGGCCGGTCACATGGATGACAATCTGGCTGTGGTGTATGCACATGTGCTGGAGCGAATGCCTTTGACAGAGGAACTGGCCCATGCACTGGCGGGAATCCTGTATACGAATAAATTTACCTGTCTGGAGGAACCGGTCACGCATGTGATCGTTCAGCAGGAAAATCTGAAGCTTCCACAGATCTATCCGGTGGTCGGGCGTCAGGCGTATTTTCCGGTTTATCCTGGAAATTATGTCATTCTTCTTCAGGATGCCCATGGCAGGCGTTATGCCCTGTCATCCGATGCACAGATGGAGCGTTTGATGAATCCGGGACGATATATCCGTAAATGTCTGGAACTGGCACCGGAGGAACTGCCATACGTGCTTCACCATATGAATGGAAAGACAAAGATGTTGCATATGGATGCCCGGATGGCGGGCTTTGCACGCACGCTTGTCCGCTCAGATGCGGTATCGGATGAATTTAAGAGCCGGATCAGCCCCGGTTTTTTAGAGTATTGCAGGGGCGGGGGAACATCGGAGGATATCCGGGATTATGTGTTAAAAATTGATTTCGGTAAGCTGGATCGCAGTGCCAGGGACCGTTATCTGGAGTCTTTGATCCAGCTTCATATGTATCGGGAAGCATGGGCATTTCTTGAGCAGTATGGAGTGGGGAGGCTTTCTTCCGGAGCGCTGGAACAGATCGTGCTGGCACAGCTTCAGGAATTTGATATGCAGGAGGATGATCATCTGCTGCTGTTTGCAGTGCAGTGTTTTAAGGCGGGAAGCACAAAACAGCCCATTCTGGAGTATTTGTGCAGTTATTATCAGGGACCGACTAATCAGATGGTGGAGATCTGGAGGGAGGCAATGAAGCAGCAGGTAGTGGTATCAGAGCTGGAGGAGCGTTTGCTGATCCAGATGATGTTCTCTACTGCATTCACACCGGATCTGCAGAAGGTATTTTCCGACTATTGTGCACATCAGG
>JALFNQ010000077.1 GCA_022773965.1 Lachnospiraceae bacterium | reverse complement strand
ATGATATATCAGTCGCAGAAAATGCGGTTAAAGTGCATACGTGTCATTGAGCGTACAAAGATCAATGATATTGTGATCTGTCAGGATCTCAATCATTCTGAGGAGGGGCTGTATACGGCACTTGTGGTTCATGACCATGAGGTTGTGAAGAAATTTCTGGCTGTGTATGAGCAGTCTGAATATGTGAAAGATGCTTCCTGTGTGGAAAGCTTTTCGGATCAGGGAGCATTCGTGATCGTTTATCCGTATCAGAAGGAACGTTTGTTACAGGATTTCTATATGGGGGATTCGTACAAGCTGAGTGAGTGTGAAGAGATCTGTATCAATACGATCCTTGCCTGTATCGCTTCGGAAATTCCGTATCCGATCCTTTACCTGATCCTGGAACAGCGTCAGCTTCATCTTGCAAAGAATCATAACGTATATCTGGGTTATACGATCCGACTGGAGGAGCTGGATCCGAAAAAGACGGAGCGTGACTGTGCGGTTCAGTGTGCGAAGATCTTAAGAGAACTGCTGGAGCCGAAAGCTTCACAGAAAGCGATCAGCTATCAGCTGCTTGATAAAAAAATATCAAAAAAGAGCTATCACCGTTTTACCGAGCTGTATAAGGATATCCGCATCGCAGCAGCGCCAAAAAAACGAAGAGGTCTGCTGGCGGAGCTCCGGGCGTGGTTTGCCAGAAACAGAGACAGCATCTTTCATGTGTTGTTCTGGGTGTGTATCCTGCTTTTGCTTTTTGTGATCGCAACCTTTGTGACCCAGGTGATTTTTGGTGATATCCCGTGGCTGCGTCTCCTTGTCAATGGTTTTAAAAAGATTGGAACGGAGTCACTACTGCAATAATTTATTCCTGGAGAAGAAGTAAATATGAAAAAAAGAATTCCAATGATCATTGGTCTTGTATGGCTGCTGATGGCCACAGCGCTATACGGTTATGGTGTCTGGAATGGACAACCGGATGGGATCTATACCTATGACAATGACGGTTGTACGATAAATCAGAAGGTTTATGTTTCAGATAATGAGAGTACTAAAGGACGGATCTATGAAATGGATCTGTATGGAAATGTGACAGATTTTTTCTCGACAAGTGAGTTGCAGGAACAGGCGCAGATTCACGAGGTTACTACGGATGGAGAGAAGCTTTACGCCGTCATGGAGATATTGAAGCCATCCTCTGAGGGTTCTCAGCGTGAATACATCATCCTTGAATTTGAGAACGGGCTTCAGATTGCCCGTATGACGCCGGTGATTTCTTTGTATGAGAATGACCGACTTACAGATCTTTCAGTAGACGAGAATGCATGCTATCTTTCCACAGTCACAGCTGATGGAGCAGCAGCGAGTGTATATGAGGTGTCTTTGCAACAGCTGACAGATCCGGAGACGGCTGCGCAGACAGTTTTGGAAATGGAAAGCTCCCTGCGCAGGGAGGCAGCCCCCGGGCGTACTTTTGTGGAAGCTGCTTATGAGATGGGAGGACTTTCGGTTCGGACGGATGCAGATCTCGTTTCCGGCCCTTTTGCATTGGATGACAGCATCCGCTATACATATTCCCGCTGCCATATGAGCTTCGGACAGTTGATGTCACTCCACGGGAACTACCGGGTTTACTGGCTGTTTGCAGTTGCAGCAGGCTGGCTTGTGGTTTTCCTGTTGCATCTGTTGTTTAAGAACCACAATCGTGTGATTTACACAGTGATGGTTGTGGAACTGGTGCTTTTTATGGTGATTCTTGGTGGTTTGGGAGTGCTGGTATCCAGACAGGTTCAGACCGAGAACAAAGCGAAGACCAGGTGGCTGAGTGCTGTGCTCAACGGCGTGCTAAATGATGTGGGCGATCTGTCCCAGATTCCTTTCGCAGAAGATTATTTTTACACAAGCGATTCATATGCCGGGCTTTTGGGATATCTGAATATGGCATATACGCAGACCGCAGAGGATGGATGCGTGGATCTGTTTTTTGCAGATGCGTCAGATCTCACTATTCGTGTAAGTACAAGCGGACGTAACTACGAGACGGTAGATGCCCGTTACTTTAAGCTGGGAAGCAAAGCAGCTGCATCCCTGATCCGTCCGGGAAGTATCACGAATGAGTATTTTACATTGGATGGAACTGATTATCAGATCTATGCTGCAGCGAAAAAGGATGCAACGGTTGATGACTATGTGCTTTTTGGTGTTTACCTTGATGATTCCCTTGCAATCGAAAACTGGCAGACAGAGCTTGTGGCAGCGTTTCTTATTTTCGCGTTGGCAAGTCTTTTCTGCATTCTGATTCTTACCGGTCAGTCAGCAGATCTTGGCATACTGGCACATAGTATGCAGCTTGTGGCAAAGGGCAAAACGGATGTGAAGCGCCCACGCGTATATGGTGGTGATATGCGCATCCTTTGGAATGCACTGGGCGAGATCCAGAAAAAGATCCGCAGTGTCAATTATGCAAAATTTCTGACGTTCGAGGCATATTACCGGTTTGCACCGAAAAATATTGAACGTCTGTTAAACAAAGAGTCCATTACCGAGGTGACCAGCGGTGATGTCATTAGATTAAAGGGAACAATGGCAATGATCTCCACCGTTGGCGCAAGAGACGGTAGCGAGCAGGAAATCGACAGGTTGAACCGGCTCATTGCAATGGTAGGCAGATATCAGGAGGAAAAGGATGGTGTGTTCGTTTCAGGAGACGGCGCTCTTTCCATTCTTCGCCTGCTCTATATGGAACACAATACAAATACGCTGAACAGTTCTGTTGATTTCTTAAAGGAATTCAGTGAGCAGGAGGCTGCCCAGTCCGGAAGCGTACCACGTACAACTATTCTGCTACACTATTCTTCATTTGTTTACGGTGTTGCAGGAACCAACCAGCAGAGCAGTGCCTTTCTCGTATCCCCGGATACAGATGAGATCGAACATTTTGCAGCATGGTTTCGAGAGCGCGGTCTTCGGCTGGTGATCTCGGAGGATGTGAAGAAACGCGAAAATTATGAGGGTGCGCTGCGGTGCATTGGATATATCCAGATGGAAAGCAGCGGCAAAAAGATAAATATGTATGAAGTGCTGGATGCCTATGATGTCCGTGAGCGCGACTGCAGACTGGCAGTTTGTGACCGGTTTGCGCAGGCACTGGAATTGTTTTATCAGCATGATTTTTATCTGGCGCGAAGTGCTTTTTCCGATATCTTAAAAGAACTTCCTACAGATGAAATCTCAAAATGGTATCTGTTTACATGTGAGACCTATCTGAACATGGAGCATGCAGAGGATGTTCCTTGTGCACTCCGTTACAAGGAGTAAGGGGATAGATACAGTGGTAGAAAGACAGGGGTAAATAGAAGTGGGTAATAATCTCATTCAGGTGCTGCTTTCTTCTATGAAGGCAAAGGTTACACCGCTTGTTACAAAATTCAGACAGTATACGAGTGCCAGCTTTCTTCGTGCAAAACTGATCACAAAGATCAGAGAGTTTTTTGTTAAGGTCTTTGATGTACGGCCGAAACATAAGAATGATTACTATGAGGTTTTGGGCTGGCTGGTCAGCAAAAGGCTTGCATATGCCATTCTCATCGTCATCGGTGTGCTCAGTATGATCTATCTGGTCAGTATCCGCGCCATGTATCTGCCGACGGCGCAGACGGATGGAATCAAGACCTACGATTACGATGATGTGATGCTTCGGTTTGCAAAGGGAAATGTCCGTATCCGGGGAAAGTCCGGCTATGTTGCTTATCAGGGTGAGGTGGAAAAGGGCGCTGTCAATGGCTATGGGAATCTATATGGTGTGGATGGAACACTGCTTTACCAGGGCGATTTTGCTAATAATGAATATGAGGGCAACGGTACCCAGTATTATCCGGATGGAACAATGCATTACAAGGGAACCTTCAGTGGAAATCTTTACGAGGGAACCGGAAAGCTATACCGTGAAAATGGCTCACTTGCATATGACGGAGAGTTTTCAAGGGGCATGAAGGAGGGCATCGGAAAGCTGTATGGGGCAGGAGATAAGCCTGTTTATGAGGGTAGCTTTTCACAGGATCAGCTTGTGTATAGTGCCTTTCTTGGCAAGTCTACGGCCGAGGTGGCACAAAGCTATTCCGGTGCGCGTGTGATCTATCAGACTGACAATGAGTTCAGCGTACTCATGCCTGATATCGATGCACTTTATATGGGTGTGACGGATGAGGAGAATCTGGAGGATACGGTGATGGTGGATAGCATATATGTGCTGAAAAACACGATCACTTTTGGGAAAAATGAGTGCAGCACGATTTCTGACCTTCGCAACGTGTTCGGCGAAGAAGTCTATGATGGTAATTCCATCGTGACACTTCCGGAGGCAATCGCCATCAATTATTTGAATAGGCAGAAACAGACGTTAAACGGCAGCGTGGAGATGGATACGGTGGAAGCGTATACGGATGTTTTTACTGTCAATGGAATTCAGGATGATTATCCGGTTTATCTGTATTCTTTCCGCAAGAACGGTTTGCTTTATACCTTTGTTTGTGGTGATAGAAACGATACATTTGCATTCTATTCCATCATGAGTGAGGAAGGCGGTGAATAGAAATGAATCATAGGAGTCAGCAAAAAGTGAAAAGATCCGGTAAACACCGCGTACTTGCGCTGGTTCTTGCCGCCGTCGTTGTTGTCACGTCAATGGCGATGTGGGAATTGACAGATACGAAGGCACAGGTCAGGAGCGTCTATACGATGTCGCAGGCCAGGGCACAGGCTTATAATAACAGTGCGAAGCTGGAACAGCTGGAGAACAAGCTGGAAACAAAGAAGGTGCAACTGACACAGGCGGTTAAGACGATCGCCATGAAACAGAAAAATATGTCAACGTTCCGCTGGTCGCCGCTGTTTTCATTTAAATTTCCGACAAAACCGGATCTGGCAGAGGCCTTTGAGTTTGAGTTCAAGCCAAAGTCCATCCAGTATGAGATCGATGTGATCAATCATCAGATTACCGATCAAAAATTTACGATCTATCAGCAGGTGAACAGTGTTTATCTGGACATTGTCATGCTGGAGCAGGAGATCGACCTAAACGAGAAGAAGCTGGATGCAGCAAAAAAATCCATTGAAAAAAGCAAGCTGAAGCTTTTGATCGGAAAGGCGACGCAGGAAGATATTGATACGATGAATGCGAAGTGTAATTCGCTGACAGCAAAGATCTCATCTGCTTCCCGCAACCTGATCTCAAAAAAGAAAAGACTGGCTACCCTCACGGGAAATAATGATGTCCTGAATGCGTATTCCTTTGAAAATCCGCTGGTAGAAGCAGAGATGAGCCGCAGTGAGGTTTTAGACAAATTGATCCAGTATACGTTAGACAATGATCAGACTTACTACGAGGCGAAGATTGCTCAGCAGTCGGCCTACGTGCAGATGACGACAAACTATGATCTGATGAGCAGGCAGTATGGCAGTAAGATGAGTACCATCCGAAGCTATTACAACCAGGCATTAAATGGCGAAAAGATCAATGCAAAAGCGTTCAAACAGGCATACAAGGAGTTTTTGAAGGAGATCGATAAACCATGGGAAGGAAAGCGGCGTATTCTGTTTTTTAAATTTCCAAAGGTGTGGTTCAAGGGTGCGATCGATGGTTCCCGTTATGTAGAGGATGAACCTTATGCACTGTATGAATCAGCACTGGAGTATCAGGATGCACGTCTGGAAGCAGAGGGTGTAAAGGCAGATCTTACCGCACAGGTGGAGGAATATTTTGATAATTATGTTTCAGCAAAGAATTCCTATAAAGACAGTGTGACGCAGCTGGCGGATGCACAGCGGCAGCTGGATCGGGATCTTTTGTTAAACAAGCTGGGTACACTGACCTATGATGAGTATGCTTCATCACTGGACAATTATGAGACGCTTCAGAGCGAGATGATAGATTGCATGAAGACTTATTCCAGTGTACTTTATGAATTTGACCGGCTGACCTGCGGAGCAGTTTCTGAGTATATGGAAAAAGGAAGCCTGGATCTGAATGCAGCAGACGGCGGTGAGAGTGTGATCATTGAAGAAAATGTGGAAGGCTCTTATTACTACATTGAACAGATCATTCAAAATGAAGAGTTTCGCCTGCGTGTGCAGCTGGCAGAGGAACTGGATGGTCAGATCACAGATTTTGAGCTTTGGTGTGATGACATCCAGATCGGGGAGCGGACTTCCATTGACAAGACTCTGCGCCACCTGTCGTTGGCTATTCAAAGTGTGGAGGTCGTCAAGATCCGTTTTTATCATGATGGAGAATTTGTAGATGACTGTGAGATTGATCCCGGAACACTGAGTGGGAAGCTGGAGATTACGACAGGCTACCATGTACAGAAATCAGACAGTATGGAGGTTGGTTCCTATACCTGTCATAGAAATGATACGACAGGCTTTACCGAGGTTACACTGACACCGGAGTCGCAGGAGGATATCTGTTATTATCTGATCCGTACCAATGACGGGAAGTATCTGAGAACAGAAGAGCCCCTCACAGTTGCCACCGTATTTAAGTATCTGTCGGTGCTGGAGCCGGATCTGGCAAATGTGACGATTGAGTTTTTCGATGCGTCTAAGAACAAGTTGTATGATGGATGTTTTGATATGACAAACATGAAGCTTTTGAAAAAGCAGGAGGCACAATGAGGAACACAGGCATGAGAGAAGGAAGCATAAAAAAGCATCTTCGCATTCATAAAAAGAGGCTGATGGCTGCCGCTGCGGCTGTTTTAGCAGTGATCGTGCTTCTGGCAGGTATTCCGGTCATGCAGGCACAGGCAGTGTTTGACGAGAGCACCGCAGTTCGTTTCCGTACTTACAAACAGTCAAATAATATAGAAAATTCGGTGCTTTTTATCGGAACACACCTGATCAATATTCAGGCGATGACCGATGAGCTTTATGAGAAAGCAGTACAGTCACAGGCAGATTCGGATCAGCAGGAGATTTATTACAAATCTGAGCTGGCGGACGGAATTTGGTATGATATCACGGATGCTACCGGACTTGCCGATATCACAGCAGCAGGTACACCGGTCAGCGAAACGGAGCTGGATGATCTGTTTGTGACTCATTACACCGGAGCAGATGGTGTAACAAAGAGCGCTAAGACTG
>JALFNQ010000071.1 GCA_022773965.1 Lachnospiraceae bacterium | reverse complement strand
GGGCTGCCTTTTGTCGTGCAAAAAAATGAAAATATGGAGGTTTATTATGGCAGACGAAAATATGAATACAATTCATATAACAGAAAAACAAAAAGTACAGGAAATTACAGACAAGTTGGAGGAAGGATTAAAGGAACTTTTTGAGAGTGAAAAGTACAAGACTTATCTTTCCACCATGTCAAAATTTCATAATTACAGCTTTAACAATACGTTACTTATCGCCATGCAAAAGCCAGAAGCAACACTTGTAGCCGGATATAAGGCATGGCAGAAGAATTTTGAAAGACACGTTAACAAAGGAGAAAAGGCAATCCGTATTCTTGCACCTGCCCCTTACAAAATTAAAGAGGAACGGGATAAATTAGACCCTGTGACCGGAGAGATGATGTTTGATGAAAACGGTATGCCCCAAAAGGAGCAGGTAGAGGTCACGATTCCGGCGTTTCGTGCTGTGTCTGTATTTGATGTATCGCAGACAGACGGAAAGCCAATTCCGGAACTGGAAGCACAGGAGCTTTTATCTACGGTGGAGGGATATGAGGACTTTGTGCAGGCACTTATGAATGTTGCCCCGGTTCCCATTGGATTTGAGGATATTCCCGGCGATTCCAAAGGATATTTCCATACAGAGGAAAAGCGTATTGCAGTGCAGGAGAATATGAGCGAGAGCCAGACTTTAAAGACAATGGTGCATGAGGTAGCTCATTCCATGCTGCATAATAAGGAAATCAATCGGGATGATTTGATGGAGGCACCTGCAAAGGACAGAAATACAAAAGAAGTAGAAGCAGAAAGTGTTGCCTATACGGTATGCCAGCATTTTGGCATAGATACCTCGGATTATTCCTTTGGTTATATAGCGGGGTGGAGCAGTGGCAGGGATATGAAGGAACTGAAATCTTCTCTGGATACCATACGAAAGACGGCATCGGAGCTTATTACAGGAATTGAGGGAGCGTTAAGGGAATTGCAGCTTAATCGTGAGATAGAGCAGGAACAGAGTAAAGAGTGTATTCTGTTGATACAGAATAAAAATCTGACGGAGTTCAGCCTTGTCAATGTTCGTGGAATGGATATGCAGGAGCTTGTGGCTGCTCTTTCTAACATGAGTGAGGATGAGTTATACATGGAATGAAATGCTGCCATTGACCCAGGAGAAAGCATTGGAATTGTTTGACCATGATTTGCCCGTGTATCTGTTACACAATGACGGTTCGGAAAGCACGGTAGAAGATAGAAAACAGATTACGGAGCATGAAGGAATTTTTGGCATTGAAAAAGGTGATTGGGAAAACGAGAAAAAACTCCGTTCCGTGCATACTGAACTTTCAGACAATGAAATAAATAAAGAAGCACAGCTTTTGTACGGCAGCTCTGACAAGTATGGTATTTATCAGTTGAAGCATAATCCGGAGCTGGATCATCTGCGGTTTGAGGGCACAGAGTCTTTAAAGCGTATGGGTATTACGAAGGACAATTTTGATGCAATCAAGCTGGAAAATTATGAACTGATTTATGTAGGAGAGCTGTCTGAACTGCAAGAGCAGACACAGGGCGAAACGCTGGAAGCAATCTATGAGAAATTCAATATAGACCACCCAGAAGATTACAGAGGGCATTCCCTGTCTGTCAGTGATATTGTGATCCTGCATCAGAATGGGGAAAACAGTGCCCATTTTGTGGATTCTTTTGGATTTACCGGACTTCCTGATTTTATTCAGACATTGGAGGGAGTAAAGGAGCAGGAAGTGGAGATTGACACCTCTGGACAGGATGTCCAGAAGTCAGAACCGGAGAAACAGGAGAAGGAAACTTCGGACTATACGTTGGAAGATGGGGATGAAATCATTGACCTTGGTGATGAAAAGGAACAGGTGCTTGCAGATATGAAAAAATCCTTGGAGATTGGGGAAGAAACCGAATTTGCCTTTCAGATTGCAGACCGCTATATCAGTATCCAAGAGGTGGATGAAGGCTATGATTATTCCATTATGGGAGCTGATTATAAGGAGATTGACGGTGGAGTTTATGACAATCTGGGTGTGACAATTAGGGAAGCACTGACTGACATCGTAGATGATTTGAAAGCTAATCCAGACCATAACGGAGCAAAAGGGAATATTAAGGATGAGGATGAGCTCATACCGATTGATTATGATGGATTGATGGAAAGGGTTGAGGAAGTCAATGAAGTTGTACCAAAAAATCAAGAGAGTATGGAAGCAAAGGTATGGGAGAAACGTATAGCCTGTAATCCGTTTGATTTTTAAACTGATTATTTGTTTCCGATTGTGCAACTCTGTGGCATAATGAGTACCTCTTTTCTTCCTGAGATTGATTATATCTTATTAGCCACTCCTGTTACAACATTAGTATAGCACTTCAATCGACATCGGTATCATCAGTCTGTGCAGGAGGATCTGCTGCAAATAAACATCTGCAAAATGAAACAGCGGGATGCTTGATGGCTGTTACAATTCACACGTCAGCCAGCTGACCTGTGAATTGCAACGAATTTGGCGATGCTTCGCATGCAAAATCGCCAAATTCATGGTTCATGTACGTTTATGGCACGTAGCCCGCAGTAAATGCTGGCTACTGTGTGAAAAGTAACTGATGGCTCATAATCAGCCAGATACAAAGAAAAATTCAGTTGCTTCTATAATAAAGTCTGAATTATAATGATGCTAAGGCAGAATATCATATACTAAACAGGGCAATATTTTATGTATGCAGACTGGTTTCTTCCCAGAAAGAGCGGGATTTTTCCAACACAAATTATGATGACATAAAGAGTGTCCACAGCATATGGATTTGTATGAACATGCCGGAAAACAGCATGGATTATTTCCATCTGACCAATAAGAAGGTGCTGGGATCTTATCATTGGAGGGCAAGCAGGATATGCTGAATATTGTCCTGATCGGTCTGGCAAAGGAATTGCCAAAGCAGGACGAAAAATACGAGCTGCATCGTCTCCTGTGTGCGCTGTTATCACAAAAACTTACCACGAGTGAGAAGCTAGACATCATTGAGAACGAGTACGATATTCCGCTGGAGGACAATTTAAGGAAGGATGTGAGCGTGATGTGTAATTTGAGTCAAGGCATTGTAGATGAAACAAAAGCTGAGATCATATTGAATATGTTTGAGAATAACTTTACGGTAGAGCAGATTTCGCTTGCAACGAAGCAAAGTGTTGAGGAAGTGGAAAGAATTATTAAGGATAACGGGCTTGTATTGGCATAGGTTGGAAAGAATGAAACAGGCTGGTTGAAGATTTTGTATTGCGAAATGCGATATATTGTGGTACGTTATAGGTGGATAGGAGGGCGCAGAGTATGGCAGTTAAGACAGCTAATGTAACAGCACGTATTCAACCGGAAATAAAGGAACATGCAGAAGCAATATTAGAGAGATTAGGTATCCCGGTATCCGTATTTATTGATATGACATACAGACAGGTCATTATGAGAGATGGAGTGCCTTTTTCGCTGGAAATTCCCCATACGCTTACGACAAGAGATGCGCTATCAAAAGCAGAATTTGATACCATTATGCAGACAGGTCTTATGCAGGCAAAAGCAGATGAGTCTTTGACCGTTGAGGATGCGTTCAGCCAGCTAAAAGCGGAGATCTAATGTATGGATAACCATTACGAAGTAAAAGTAACCCGGCAGGCAATGGAGCAGATGAGCGAAATCGTGCACTATATATCCAAGGAACTTTTGGCGCCGGAAGCAGCAGATAAGCTGCTGGACAAAATGAAAGCTGCGATCGTATCGTTATCTGTTATGCCAAAGCGATATGCGCTTGTTGAAGAAGAACCGTGGAGACATGAGGGTGTACGAAAGATTGTTGTAAAAAACTTTCTGATATACTATTGGGTGGACGAAGAACATCATAAGGTTCAAGTAACTGCTGTTATTTACAATAAAAGAGATCAGTTACGGCAACTGTTAGATATGAACTATGAATAAAGCAGACTGGTTCATACGCCCAAAGGTATGATCCTGACAGGAACTTATAATAAGTTGTAAAATCAGGGATTTATGAGAAAACTGATAATAACATGATACAGAAAGTTATGGCAGGGTATAAAATTCTGGTTATGTTGTTCCCGACGATGAAGAGTCTCGATAAATAAATGAAGCAAAATTGTGGATTTAGAGCCTAAAACGGGTTGAATCTGACCGGAAATTGACAAAATGATAAGAGGATATTTTCTAAAGAAAATTTGAAAATATCCTCTTTTTGCTGCTACGATGAATGAGTCACCAACAAAACGCGAAGAATGAATGCCAACTGATTCCGAGATAGCAGCCTGTCGGAGTCTCCCATCCAACTCTTTTTTGGTAAATCCATCAATATGCACAAGTGGCACTATATTAATGGTAATTTGTGTGATTTTGTTTGGATGATTTCCAGAATAGTCAAGAGGATAAGACATAAGTCTGAAAAGCTTGAATCGCAGGTTCGACTCCTGCTTTCGGAGCCCATAAAGATGGTAATTAAGCAGATCTTATCGTTAAAAGGATCACCAGATGTCACAGTTGTTTTGGGTGAATTGTGAATGAAAAATGTGCAAAGTTTTAGTAACACCGATTTTGATTTTACATATTCATTGAGTGGGTTTGAGTTATCAGACTATTTGAGGTCTTGATATTATATATAGTTGAATTTTTTTACTGAAAACGGATGATGATATGAATTTTGCCGATGAAATTGTGGAATATATAAAGAAGGAATATCCTGATGAATTAAAAATCGTACGGAGGTATTTACTTAGATGAAAGATAGAATCTTTGGAGTATTGCAGAGAGTGGGAAGATCATTTATGCTTCCTATAGCGATACTTCCCATTGCAGGACTTCTTTTGGGTATTGGCAGTTCGTTTACAAATCTTACGACCCTTGAAGCTTATCACCTTACGAATGTGATCAGACAGGGAGGAATTCTGTATTCCATCCTGACAATCATGAAGGCGACGGGCAGTATCGTTTTTGACAATCTGGCGTTGCTCTTTGCAATGGGTGTTGCCATTGGAATGGCAAAAAAGGAAAAGGCTGTTGCTGCCCTTTCCGGTGCGGTCGGCTACCTGATCATGAACACAGCAATCAGTGCACTGATCGAGCTGAAAGGCGGAGTTTCGGCAATGGCGGCAAACTCCACTGCGCAGGTGCTTGGAATCACGACCCTGCAGATGGGTGTTTTTGGCGGAATCATCGTCGGTCTTGGCGTTGCGGCTCTGCACAACAGGTTTTATAAAATCGAACTTCCACAGGTGCTCGCATTTTTTGGCGGAACGAGATTTGTACCGATCATAACCGCGGTGGTTTATCTGATCGTGGGAATTGGTATGTTTTTTATATGGCCTGTGGTTCAGAACGGAATTTCCCGTCTTGGAAACCTGGTTCTTGAATCGGGCTATGCGGGAACCTTTCTCTACGGCCTGATAGAACGTGCGCTGATTCCTTTTGGATTACACCATGTGTTTTACATGCCTTTCTGGCAGACAGATCTTGGAGGCACTGTGCTGATCGACGGAACTATGATTTCAGGAGCGCAGAATATCTTTTTTGCAGAGTTGGCTTCAACAGGCACGGAGCATTTTTCTGTATCAGCCACGAGATTTATGACAGGAAAATTTCCGGTGATGATCTTCGGACTTCCGGCGGCTGCCTTTGCGATGTATAAAGCTGCACATCCTGAAAAGAAAAAGCAGGTGGGAGGGCTGCTTCTTTCCGCTGCACTTACCTCCATGGTGACGGGGATTACAGAGCCTCTTGAATTTACGTTTCTTTTTGTTGCACCGGCCATGTATGCGGTTCATTGTGTGCTTGCGGGATTGTCGTATATGATCATGCATATGCTGAATGTAACGGTTGGTATGACCTTTTCGGGAGGAGCCATCGATCTGACACTTTTCGGAATTCTGCAGGGCAACAACAAGACAAACTGGATATGGATCATAATCGTAGGACTTTTTTATGCGGCGGTGTATTTCTTCGTGTTTTATTTTATGATTCAGAAATTCAATTTCAAAACGCCCGGAAGAGAAGAGGATGATCAGGAGACAAAGCTTTACACGAGGAAGGATCTGGAAGAAAGAAAGAGCAATGAAAAAGCAGCGTCTGTTTTAGACGGCAGTGATATGGTGAGTGCCCTGATCCTAAAGGGACTGGGAGGGAAAGCGAACCTTTCAGATGTTGACTGCTGTGCAACGAGACTGCGGGCTACGGTAATTGATTCGGCGCTTGTTTCCGACGATCTTTTAAAGCAAAGTGGTGCATCGGGTGTCATTCATAAAGGCAATGGTGTTCAGGTCGTTTACGGTCCCAGGGTATCGGTTATTAAGTCAAATCTGGAGGATTTTATGGAAACGGCCGATGCGGACAGGCTCGATGAGCTTCTCGGAGAACCGATGCAGGAAACACAGGAAGAGTCCCCGAAGGAGAAAATGGAAACAGATTCAGAAAACATTGCGCTTTACGCCCATATGAACGGAACGGTGATCCCGCTGGAGGAAGTGGAGGATGAAACCTTTTCTCAGAAAATTCTTGGCGACGGTGCGGCGATTGAGCCGGATGAAGGCAAGCTTTATTCACCCTGCGATGGAAAAGTGGAAATGATTTTTGACACAAAGCATGCGATCACACTTGTGTCTGACGAGGGTTGTGAAGTGATTTTGCATATAGGAATTGATACCGTAAAGCTTGGAGGAAAATACTTTGATGTTCACGTTTCAGCAGGTCAGGAGATCCATAGGGGAGACTTGCTGATTTCCTTTGATCTTGACAGCATCAGAAGCGAAGGATATATTATAACTACGCCGCTAATCATTTGCAACACAGATGATTACAGCGCGGTAAAAGTAATACACAGTGGAAAAACTTCCGCTGGAGAACCTTTGATTAAAATAAATGAAATAGAAGGATAATTTATACTACGAGTCCAATGACTATTTTAGATAATTGGATGATATAGAAAGAAATATGCAGAAGAATTCTAAAACAGGGAAAAGATGATAACGGTATTTTTTATTTCGTCTGTACATGGGCGGAGCTCATGTGTTTTGTATCGGTTATGTGCAAATGATATTAGGCAGGGGTGAAAGGAATGTTATTCAAGAAGAAAAAGAGTGAACCAGTGATAGAATTTGATAGAGAAACACAGCAGGCTATTCTGAAATGCTCGATCTGTACCGGTGAGCAGGTGGCTGGGTTTAAGGACAGGCAGACGGGGCATTTTACAGAAGTAATGCTGATCAGGAATGAGAAAGATCTGGATCGGTTCAAGGAACAATATCAGTTATCCGAGGTGGCAAAGGAGTATTAAGCGTCTGGAACATGGTGCCTGGGAGGAAACTGAAAAGAGAAGGTGTAACATAAAGTAAAAAAACAAAAAAATCCCCCACGCGCTCAGTTTGCAGAGTGATATGCGGGGGACTTATTTTATTTGACTTTTTCGGTTACATCATCGTTATTGTCAACAACTTTAATAACACCCTTCTTCCACATGATGCGGGAAGAAATCAGAGCGACCGGAAGCATAAACAAAATGATAAATCCGATCATTCCGAACAGAGAACCACCGCTTGTGATGCGGACGAATAATGCTAATACAGATACGATGACCAGTACAGGGATCACGCCTGCGATACCGTTTTTTACGACTTTTTTACCGGACTTTGTACTTGAGAACAGACCAAGAGTCAGTGAACCAAACAGCGCAGGGATCAGATAGTTGGAAGCTGTCTTTACAGCCGGAAGCTCGAAGACGGGACTGATCCATGTACTAAGGAGTGCTGCCAGCGCCAGGATCACAACGGTCATAATGGAGGATACGGACACTGCAACACAGGAAATCGCTTCACCTTCAGGGGTGTTTGCTTCTTTTTTTGCAAGCTTCATGGCGTTTACTGCAACCGGAACCTTTAAGTTCATGATATTACCGGTAATAAATGTCAGGTAGGTAGAAGAACCGAGGATAGGTGTATAGCTGAGCGCCTCGGAAATACCTACCGGAATATAGATCATCAAAATACTGATGGTGGAGATGTTGATCACCTCTCCAAAGGAGGGGATGCTGTGATAGTATGCCAGTACAATAAACGGCAGCGCCACCATATAGGCTAACATGATCACGGTGCCAAGACGGCTCCATTTATGGCACCATGCCTGAAAAGGATCCATAACGGTTGTTTGTTTCATTTTTTTGCTCATAATCAAATTCCTCCCTAATTATTGAAATAAGTTGGTCCAGAAGATGGAAGATATCATACCACCGATCATGGAAAATGCCATAATAAACTCATTGAGCCATTTCAATTTGGGCTTGGATGCCAAAACTCCTAAAAAAACAGCAATGACAAGACCGGTCAGCATAACTGCTGCCTGTACGGAATCACCAATTAAAAGAACAGGGATATAGACAGCAAACAGGCAAAGCATAAAGGTTCCGCTCAACACATATTTCCAGCTGCTGGAATCTTCGGATTTACTTACACTCATGGATAATTTTTTACCAAAGGGGATCAGGATAAAGAAACCGCTCAGCATACCGATGCTCATGAGGATCATAACGACACCGAACTGGTTTCCGGATGCCTTTTCGAGCATTTCTGCGGTGGTTGAAAACTTCAGCGCAGATGCAACGCTGCTGGAGATCAATGATTCATAGGAAAGTGAACCGATCACGGAAAGCCGCCACCAGGACCATACAACGCCAAGCACAGAGATCAGGGCAAATAATCCCACGACGATGGATAAACTGGGAACGATAGAAAATACGAGACTGGATTTGATGACCTTGTGCAGGTCCTCCTTTGTGATTCCAAGTTCCAGACAGCGGGTATACGCTTTCTTTAAGTGGATCAGTGAGAATACCACGATGTAGATGAGACCGATCGCTACCAATATTAGCAGCAACGGACTTGAGATGATGTCTTTCATTGTAGCCATAACTTTTTCCTCTTTTTTCTTTTGTATTTTCATTGTTTATTTATAAACAACGAAAGGCACTTTTCACTCCGAAAAGCGCCTTCACTTGTTGGAAATCATAGCATTCTATGCAAAATTTGTCAATGTTCATGTAAAAATTTACACTGTCCAAGCAGAAAAATTGTAACTGTTCATACAGTAGCCAGCATTTACTGCGGGCTACGTGCCAAAAACGTACATGAGCCATGAATTTGGCGATTTTGCATGCGAAGCATCGCCAAATTTGTTGCAATTCACAGGTCAGCTGGCTGGCGTGTGAATTGTAACATCAATACT
>JALFNQ010000008.1 GCA_022773965.1 Lachnospiraceae bacterium | reverse complement strand
ACAATAAAAGCGCCGCACATTTGTTCCGAACAAATGTTTGCAATACAATTATACTCATTTTTTGAGGCAAGGCAAACACTTTTTTGCCTATCGTTCCCATTCAAGGTCTCTGTTTTTCTTCGGATGCACTCTGCATCTTCTAAGCATTTCATCAAATCCTCGAGACCTTACATGGGGTTTGTTGGTCAGGATGCACCACAGTTCCGTGAAACCGCGGAGCGTTTTCCCAGCTCTTTCTACTATGCCGGAGAAGAAATCCGCTCTGTTTTTTTCTTTCGCTTCACTGACAGGAATCTGAATTTCCTGTCGCTTTATCTCCATGATATTCTCTTTCGGCATCACTTCTGAAGACAGTGCTGCCTGCTCGTTCCACTTGAGAACAGCCTTGTTGTTCTCTTTAATCTCAGCTTCTTTAGGATTGTTCTTGCCGATTTTTTTCATCGGAAGATATATATCACCTGGTTGAAAGACAGAGAGTTTATGCTCTTCATTTGAGATCTGCGTGTTGATAAGATCAGTGAATTCGAGTTTAACCTGCTCCAGGAACTTCCTGTCCTTGAACAACGGATCCTTGTTTTCAAACAGCCTGCGAGAGTAGACATCGCCGCGTTTAATCGCCTTGCAGCCTTCCCGGAGGATTCCCTCCGGGGAGGAAACCTCCTTCTTTGTCCTGACATGCCTGCCGTTTTCATCAAAGTACATGTTGCGAGAAGCTCTCTTTTCAGATGGTACTGGTAGTCTTTTTCGCTCAGAAAATATCAGGTGGATGTGATAGTTGGTCTTGGTTTTGTTGTGATGAAGAGCAGAGACACACTCAACTTCGTACCGTGCTTTGAAGTAATCTGTAAAAGTTTTAAGCACGATCTGAGGTTCAAACTGTGTGTATTCTTCCGGGAGTGCAATGATAAATTCGCGTGCTTCTATGCACGTACCGGAAGCTCCGCTCTTGCGAAAATCATTTCGATTTTCCGCCGCAAGCTCCTTCCAAAAAGACGAATCGCAAGTCCTGTAGGTGGCATACAGGTTTTCCTGTCTTGCCGGACTTGTAATGTAGTAGATCCGTCCTTTAACATTGTGGAGCTTGCTCATCTGAATGAAAGAATTCCTTTTCATGTTAACATCTCCTTTCGTACTTTCATTCAGCTCCGGCTTCGCCGGCAAAGCCCCGCAGGGCGAAATGCCCGTTGTCACAAGTTTCTTGTGCAATGGGTGTATTTCGCTCTCATTCGGCGAGGCCTCAGCTGCCGTATTCCGCAAGATACCATGGCAATAAAAAAAGCACTGTTTCGGTGCCTGTTTCCCCAAAAAGTGCCAGCTAGCTTATGGTTTTTTCTTAGATGTTGTCCTTGTTGATGTCTTTATTGTCCTTTGGCCTTTTGCCCATTCTATATGGGTATAGCGGGCAGTTTGTCAGCATGCAAAGCCTTACTTCCTTTGCCTGACCACATGAACATTCAAGACATTTCGCTCTGATTGCCTTGAGCGGTGTCAGTACTTTTTCTGCCATATCTCTCATCTCCTTTCCTTGTCTCTTTGATTACATACGACAGAGAGGTAATGGAATTGTTCCTGAGATAATACTGAAAAGAAAATTTAATTACCGGTTCGGATTTATCATGGCATTTTATGGAATCCAAAAACTGGAAAAACTTGACAGGGGTGGGGTGCTGCGATACAATTCAAATAACTAGAACAATATTCAAAAGTATTTGTAGATAGAATAGAGGTGACAAAATGAAGAAAAAAATAGTACTGCTTTTCACACTGATAATGACAGTGGGCTTAACGTTTGGCTTAACAGCTTGTGGCGGAGACTCCTCAAACGAATCTGCATCAACTGAAACCGAAGCGGTAGAAGAAACCACAGAAGCCGAAGAATATACTGTGGCTGATTATTTCATTGACACAATAACATGGATAGGAGAAGAAGACGGCTACGGTTGGGGTGAATTTGAAGTAACTGAAGAGACACAAGACTTTATAAGAAATCATGAAGAGTTTTTCCAATATGATGATACTGCAGGTAATGGATATGATAAGGATGTTGAAGAAGCGGTAGGATTTAAGCAGCTAGATAAAAATATCGGGCCATACCTTAGTAGAATTGTTCACATCAGTAGTGGCGAAGTCATTCAAATATTTGAAGATGATAGTTGTGTAGATGATGGAGAACCGGTTATCACTCAATTGTTGGTTAGTGATAATAATTCAGATGGTTATTTTGTAGTGTATTATATGAACACAGTTGATATTTATGAGGGAGACCATGTTTCATTCTATGCATTGCCTTTAGGTTCCTCTTGTTTTGAAAATACAGGCGGAGGAACAACTAATGTCGTAAACATGCTCGGATGTAAAGTTAGCAAATAGGATTGTCATAAGAGCATACACATAGGTTAAACGCAGTGCTAAGGTAAAATAGCAAATACTTAAAAGCCGGGAGGACAACAATATTCTCCTGGTTTTTCATTGCCCTACACCTCAATGATGTTAGGGATCTGTTTGGAATTCCGAGATAAGGAATACTAACAAGGAAAACTTGTGGGTAGTTTATTGGGTAGGGCAACCCGGACAGCGCGGAAAACCTCCATTTTTCAATGATTTGCGACTCAACAATCCTTTCGAGCCCCTGATGGTGTACCAATAAAACCCTTGAAATTTCAACGCTTCAAGGGTTTTTCTTTTTACAAAAAACAGGGTTGGAAAATCGGATTTAACGGTTTTTTAACGGGAAGAAAAAAGGCTGCAGATGTACAAATAATTAAAATCGCCTTAACAGGCGATTTTTCATATTATATATGGCAAGGGCATGGGACGGACAATTGAGCAAGCAGAAGCCTCATATGAGGCTCTGTGACTTCATGGAACTGTAACTGCCTTCAGCGACTATGATGTGATCCACGACATTGATGCCAAGGAGGTCTCCTGCGTTAACGAGGCGCTCTGTAGTGCTGATATCAGCGTCAGATGGTTTAGTGTTGCCAGAAGGATGGTTGTGAGCAAGTATGATTGCGGCAGCATTATTCAGTATGGCACGCTTGAATACTTCGCGAGGATGCGCCGATGATGAGCAGAGATCACCGTGGCTGATTTCGTGGATGCCGGCAACAGTACCTTTTGCGTTAAGGCAGATTATGTAGAAGACTTCTTCTGCGAGAGTGTCAAGTCCCATGCCTGTAAGCAGGTCAGCAACATCGTCAGAACAAGCGATGCTTTTATATTCAACTGAGGTATCATGTACCAATGTGCACTTATAAATGTCAGCGTTCATTATTGTTCTCCTTTCAAAAAAGGACCGCTATATGCGGCCCTTCATCAGTGTTAACAGATTCTTCATTTCATCATCATTAAGAGTAAGGCCTCTTGACATTGATGTGTGCTGAGGATTCCATTCGCGGATATCCCATTTAGCATTGCCGCCGTTCCAGGCGACAAGATTCAGTTCCTTTGTCCACCCTGTAGTATGTTCAGCCAGCACTCCTATCTTTTCTTTGATTTCAAAACTAATATCACTCATAATTCATCCTTTCCGGGCGATGCCCTGTAGTTTTAGCTTGTCCCAAAATAGAGCGGCGAAAACAGGAGGGATTGCAACTTGGAGACTTGTACTAGGTTGCAATCCGGCCGGCGCAGCTCAAAATAGGGAAAGATAAAACAAGGGGATTCCCAGCGAAAGAGAATGGGAGTGGTGTAATGCTGTCAAAGAAAAGAAGTGCGCTCATACAAAGGGGAAAGGAAGGAATCATCTGCATGATAACGGGGTAAGCTAAAGGAGAAAGCGCATAGCAAAAGGACTTACCGGAAATGATATGAAGAACTGTACTGATGAAGGGTACTTCACTGAAGGAGAACCGATGAAATAGACCTGCGCCAAAGGGCGGGTTTGTGGGAGATAAAAATAGAGCCCCCGGCTGGGGGCTACATCTTAGTAGATTCCTAAGACCGGAATCATCTGATGGTCTTGCGTAAAGGTAAAGGCTCCGTTATTAACCTTTTCAAGTATCAATTGGACCTGCTGTTCGGAGAGACCTTCACTTCCTTCCTCTTCATTTGTAAAGAAGATGTTACCGTTAAGAGTATCATATGCTTTGCTTAGTTCTTTGTCTGCAAGAACAATGTTCACGCCCAGCCCATAAAGTTTTCCCTCGTCGTTGCACCAAATTATTATATCGTCCATATATACTGGCTGTATAAAGCCACCGACCAATCTTTGCATATCAGACAGCTCTAACTTCTCGACTTCTTTCACCTCTGCACACTTACCGACTTCTTTTACTACGATTTTCATCCTGATGCTCCTTTCTTTCTTGAACCGCATTGAATTGTCCGCAGGTGGACGAAATCACCTGCGGACAGTATAAGTCGTTCAGGAAGGCTCCAATCTATGGCCTGACTGATCACCGACTTCCAAGAAATATGCACCTGCATCCAGTCTTTACTAATCAAATAGCAATCTGATAAAATACAAAGTATACGGGAGCTGTCTTGACTTGTGCTATAAATTCTATGGTGAATATCAAGAGAAAGGTTGAGGAGGAATGCTATGGAAACACAGAAGAAAGAAAAGAATAAAAGTAATGTAATAATGGCGATTATCTTGATAATTGTAGCCATTGGCGGCGGGATATGTTTCTATTTCAATTATTTTGCAGTTGCAAAGGACGCCGATGTCATTGAGGATCAGGCAATTGAGACTGAAACCATTGCTCATCTGGACGGATATGAAGAACTTACCCCATCGGATAGGGGAGATGAAGAGTACGCAGAATATATGGATAAGATAAATGCGGCAATGTCCGAGTCAGACGCGACATGCTTCATTGTTGATGAAGATTACAATATAGTAAAGCTTTCAAAAGATAATTTCAAAGAAGAGCTTGAAAATGTAGAATTTCCGCTTTCATATAACAAGATAATTGTTACTGCTAGTCAAAGAATAGAAAACATGCTTAGAATGCAGCCAAGAAGTTCCGCGGCAGACCCAACCAATTACACAGGTGGAGACAATAACGATTCGGTATGTCAGATGGGACTTTTATCCAGTGATGCTGCAACTAGCCTGCAAAACGTATTCGGTTCAGATTATCAATGGGACGCAACGATTATCTACGATTACTTCCACGATCATAAATTGAGGTTGGAAGGTTCAAATGTAAAAATCGAAAAAATTGCTTTAATCAAAGCTGATGGCAAGACGGAAGTTCTCTTAAAAGCAAAAGGAGATGTAAAAACTCTTGCATGCGAAGGAGATCTTTCGGATCTGGGTCTTTACCCGGAAAAGGGAGAAACAAAAACATTAGATGTGCTGTATAGTATAATTCCAAACAATCCGGAGGAAACATATAATTATAAGGTTAAATGGAATGTTGGATATATTACGATGAAATAAAATAAAGAAAGCAAGGTTATTGCCGTAGTGAGCTGTTGATTCAAGACCAATGATGACATTGTCCTTCTCAAAGGAATTGAGTTTGGAAAGCAATGTGAAGAAGCCATCACTGTCATTTGTAAATTTGAACGGTTCGATGAGTACTTCACCATCAGAAGATATGGCTGAGGCAAAGTGGTTGAGTTTGGCGATATCAATGCCAACGTAAATCATAGTGTCCTCCTTTCATGGACCGATACTGTACTATCCACTAACGATTATCCTCGTAGACTTGATCGACATAAGTACTCAGTGTAAACACGGCACATCCAACTAATAAACGATTCAGATAAGGCAGTGGCAATACACTCCTGTCGAGTAATCAAGCTACAGAAAACAAATAAAAAGTCCGCAGTATCTGAATGTATTATTGCACAGTATTAAAAACGAAAGGAAATATGGTCATATAGCTTCTCTATTGATCATACAAGGAAAAACAATGAAAAAGGCAATAGTTTTTATAATAGCTACGATACTTTTATTTATGTTTGGAGGATGTACTCCTAGTGATGAAGATGCTGCACCGATGGAAGCAGAGTTAGCTGATGGGATTACCATCACATTAAACGAAAACTGGAGAGAGCCAACAATGGACGAACGCATAGAATATGGTCTAAACAGTGACAATCTAGGATCTTTTGATGGAAGAAATGAAGTGGCGTATATTCATGACTCAACAGGTGAAATAATAGAATATGTTTCTCAGAGCAAAAGCTCAATTGCAGGTGTTACGGATGATGGCTTTGAGATGGAGGAACACAGTTTTAATGAGGATTATGATAACAATACGGTTGACGGCTGGGATGTGTATAATAAAGAAGAAATGAAACTTGGTGGATTTGATTTTGTTAGATATGAGTTGCTGAGTGACGACGGAAACACATACTCGACCTTGTATTATTCTGAATTTGATGGGATACTCCACTCATTAACTATATATGCTGGAAGTCAAGACAGACTTGATGAGATAATGAATACCGTCGAAAGTGATTTTGTTTATGATGAAGACTGGAGGGATAATATTTAAAAACGAAAGATAATATTAATAGGAGGTGCGTTATATGAGAGCGTCATATCATATTCTAAATAGCGGAATGCGGCATGGCATGACATTTGCGGTAGTGCTCTTATTAATTACAGTGTCTATTATTTCTTTTCTTTGGAGAAATTGGGACAATATCACTTTGAAATTGTCATACGAGGGGGAAAAGAAACTAAAGATTGTTGTTGCTGTAGTTTTAGGACTGTGTTTTATAGGGATAATAATATGTGGCATCAATGGACTATATAATTATTAGTATCTCATTTACAACATTCCCATAAGGAATGATATAGAAACAGTAAAGAATATATTTAGCTGTAACAGTAATTAATTCATTTACTTACACGAATGCAAGAGGATTTCTCTGTCGTTTTGGAGGCGAAATCGGATGCCTTTGCAGGGGTATCTGGAAACGATTTCATTTGAAACGGCGGAAGAAAGCGAGTTGTTTTCGGAGGTAATGAAGCTGAAACCGAAGTACCGTCAGGCCATTCATTTGTACTATTTCGAAGGATATTCTACGGCAGAAATCGCAGACATTCTTCACGTTTCTCAATCCGCGGTCACAACGCGACTTGCCCGGGCAAGGCACCAATTGAAGGAAAACTTGCAGGAGGTATGGCACGATGAATAACAGAGATTTATATAGAAATACATTTTCGAGGGTTCATGCCTCCGGAGAAATGACAATGGAGGGCATCATGAACAGGAAGAAAAAAACGCCGCGTGCAAGCAGGCGGCTCGTTACGGTTTTCGCCATGGTGATTTTGGTTTTAGCCATGGGGATCACCGTCAATGCAGCGACTGGCGGAGCGATCGCGAATTACTTTGATAAGCTTTTGGGCGTAGAGCAGACCATGCAGATCACAGAGGAAGGTAAAGAACCGATCACGATCCATATGAGCGATTTGGATATCGGAATTTATGATGCGGATCAGAATCTGGTCACAGATCTGAACAAGGCAGATGCAGATGATATCTCGTTCGACATAGAATCCCAGACATGTGAAATCGATGGAACCGTCTACCATGTGATCTTATTACTGGATGTGGATGAGGGTACTGCAGACAATATAACGCATGGACAACTGCGGCTCTATGCACCGGAGGATTATGCAAAAGCAATGGAGACTTTGGTCGTGCCGGATGGCATGTACTGCCCGAGCATCCAGCTGTGAGTTGGGCGAAAAGCAGTATTATAAACATTAATGCAAAGGCACGAGAATTGCCGTTTCTCGTGCCTTTGTTATAAATAATGCTTCATCTGCCTCATCATTTTTCAAATGTAAAACGTTTCTTGCTTTACCTGAAACATGGGCGGCACTAAAATTGTAAGTAATAGCAGGAGGTGTACCATGGACATAGGGAATAAAATTCAGACTATCAGAACAAATAATGGGATGACCCAGGCGGAATTTGCAGAGAAATTCAATGTCACCCGCCAATCAGTTTCAAACTGGGAAAACAATAAAAACTATCCGGACATGGAGACTCTGAAAAAAATAAGTGACACCTTCCAGATTTCTTTTGACGAACTTCTGAAGGATGACCGGGAACTGATGGCGGAAATCGACCAGACCAGAAAGAAAGCGAAGAGACTGCGCTGGGTCGGACTGCTGGCGGCAGTGATGATCCTGCTTTTGCTGGGCCTTTTTGTCCTGCCGAAGGCGGTATCGGCCTTTTATTATAACCCGCTGCAGGTAGTCGCGAAGGAAAAAGACGGCGATGGTGAAATGAACCGGGAAGCCGGTCGGTTACAGACCGACATCAGCGTTTACAGCGAGCTTTTCCTGCCCTGCAGGCACTTCGACAGTGTTTACGTCCGTGATCTGGGACTTGGCAAATACGGCTTTACCATCGGCCAGTCCACCTGGCCTTCCGGCGCCATCCAAAAGCAGGTCAATGGCGAAATCGTAAGAAACCAGATGGTACTCTACGACCCTTCCATCCTGCAAAAGCCCACCGGCAACGCCTTCGAATGGACCATCAATCACCATGATGTGAATGAATCAATCTTAAAGAGTCTGGAGGACAATCAAAAAGAACATCTGAAGGAGAATCCAGGCAGTTCAGAGGATGATGTCAGCTTTTCCCTGGGCCTTGCAGGGGATCCAAAGTTCGCTTCCCAGCAACTGCAAGGGCTGGACGACCATCGGCTTTATCTTGCATATGTTAGTTTCAACAGGGTCATGGATTACGATGACGCACGAAAAATGGCGGATCAATACGAGCTCATCAGTCCCTGGATGGGAATCGTTACGGACCGGGACTTTAACGAAGTTATCGGCCTAAACAGTTCTTACGAAACAGGAGTCATGCTCCCCTTCGATCAGAAAAAGTACCCGTTCCTCCTGGGATCCGACGATTTTGAACTGACGCAGGAAGTCGATTTAGACCGGTTGGAGCAGGAGAAGTACGCCCGTAAGCACATGATCAGCATGCTTTCCTATATGAAGCAGCAGAAGATCTTCTGCCGGATGATGGATCCACTGCTTTTTGATAAGAACGGAGCTGGCAGCGATTATTTCCAAAGTAAGATCGACTACATCAGCAAGCACGGGTTAACGGTATACGGTATCGCGGTAATTGCAGACAAGGCCGCCCTACTCTCCATAGACAAGGAAGAGAATGTCTTCTCTATTGCAACGGAAATATACTGATACTAACAAAAACGATATTAGATAAAGAATCATTAACAGAATTCTTAATTCCTTTGCGCGTCATTGAGAATGCACATCCAGTGTGCTACTATGAATACGGGGGGCATTCTTAATCAGGCAGACCTTTTTTCAGCAACACGGAGTTTCTTATGGACAGAGTCAATATTCCCGGCGAGGCACCGGGCAGCGCGACATACTATATGGGATTTGCGCCGGAGGAATACGGCACGAGACTATATGAGATGGAGTATTACGGAGATGCAGTTATCCGAAGCGCATTGATGGATATCGGAAGTCAGCGGACGCAACCGTACCAGACTATTTCCTCATCAAAGGAATATGAAGATCTGGTTTGGAAGAGCAAAGGCAGGACAATTTACTCCTGCCGTTTTGAGGTTACCTATAAAGAAATTGATGTGACCGTCGAGCCTGATTTTGAGACAAAGAGGCTCACACTGCAGATAGATCCTGCAATCGATCAAAAACAGAGATCACAGCTTGCTGAGTTCTTTGAGATCCTGACGGAACCGGATTATTACGAAATAAAAGAAATGGAAGAACTCGAGGATGAGCTGCGTATTCCAGAGTTGCTGCGACGCTTGGCAATCGTTGCGGCAGTGATTTTGATAATTACCGCCGCGCTGGATCTGATGGGGATATTTTCAGACATGTCTGATATGACTGCATTGAAAATCACAAACGCATTGCAGTTTGTTTCTGCGCTTTTCATGGCAATATACTGGATATGGATCGCAGTCAAAAAGCGGCAATTGAAACGACAGAGGGAACAAAAAAGAAATAATGAAAAGCCGACGAAGTAAAATATTATTCATTGTGTTTTTAGCGATCGTTGTACTGATGGCCGGCATCGCATACTGTTTGTTCTTACATCCTTTCTGGGCAAACAGTGGTACACAGGCAGAAGATGGGCAATCAGACTATGCCGATCAGTTTCACATTGAACAGTATGTCAGCGATCACGATGAGGATGGCGATGGGGTCAATGATCAGACGGATATGCTGCAGAGCACTCGTGACTATATCGCCACAAAACCAAAGTACAAAAGCAAGTATTATTCAAGTGGCTATCCGGATGACGGATATGGGGTCTGTACCGATGTTGTTGCTTTTGCATGCAAAGGCTCCGGATAGGAAAACTGAAACGATGAGAAAAAAGATTGTAATATTACTTGCTATTGTATGTATTGTTATGCTGGCTGGATGCGGAAAGAACGCTGAGCCGATAGATTTGCCATCCAATGAGGCTGTCACAAGTATAGAGGTCATTACGATCGACGGAGCTAAAGCCGATATCACAGAAACCACTCAGATTGAGACAGTCATGACTGCTTTAAGTGCAGCTGAACCGACCCGAGTACAATCCGTAAACGACCAGCCTGCAAATGTTGACGCTTACGGAACTATCAGCATCAATACCGCTGGTGAAGCAACAGTGGTTTACTACTATGATAAAGATAGTAAACACTATATCGAACAACCGTACAGAGGAATCTACGAGCTGAAAGATAATTTAGAAGAGACTCTGCTTCAAGAGTAAGTTAACTAATACTGAAGGAGATTTTCTACATGAAAAAAAGGATAACTAGAGTAATAGTTATTACATGTTTTGTATTGCTTATAATACCTCAAGCCGTATTTGCAGACTCGTCATGGTGTTGGCTGACGGATACTAGGCCATTTGATATTCTTCCACCTGTTGCACTGGCAACGATTGTAATTGAGGTGTTGGCTATCTGGCTGATTCCGCATACCGGTAAATTAATGAAAACCGCTGTAGCCGTGATCCTCGCGAATGCTGCATCATTTCTGCTCCCTTATGCATTACTGCTGAATGATCCGGTATATCCCAAATTTGATGATATGCTGAATGCCGGTCCAAATTATATCGTCGGTGCGGGGTTTGTAATACTGACACTGGTCCTTGAGATTCCGATTGTATACAATCTTTTGAAGAAACATGCGGACAGCAAGAAGAAACTGCTGTGGTCAATTGTAGGTTCTAATATTGTTACCACGGCGATGGTGGCGGTTATAGAGCGGATGGTAACAGACGGATATTGGGTATAGAAGATGAACTAAAAGCCCTCGGAGCAATCCGGGGGATTATTTTGTCCCTACGGCTCTGTGGAGAAGATTGCATAGAACAGCCATGTCTTTCCTTTTGGATACTCTTTGCTGTCTGTATTGTCCAGTATTTCTGTGTTGATGGTATCGCTTCCGGCGTTCAGAGCTCCCAGATAGATTTTCTCGCTGTCTGCAATATTCTTAGCAGATGGCATACCGATAGAAGCGAGGCTCTCCTCATCTTCGGCTTTGAATCCAGGCAGATCGATATCCGAACAGCTGCTGCAGGATGCGCCTGCAGATGCTCCGATGGTCGCTTTGCCGTTCTGAAAGAGGAACCCTGCAATGCCGTGGGTTTCTTTTGCATTATCTTCGTTTTCCCGGAGAGCAATGGTTCCCTCTTTTGCGTCTTTCACCAGTTTGCCATCCTGATAGTACTCGATCCCCATCTTCAGGGTCTGGTATGATTTGTCGACCTCATATGCTGCAAAAGCAGAGTGTCCGCCCGATGTCAGAATTTCCAGCGCCACCTGCGCCTGTTCCTCTGCAGGGTCCCAAAGCTGAATCGTATTTGCAGACTTGGAACTACATCCGCATAACGCGATGATCAGCATCAAAATCATTAAGGTAATTGTTGTCTTTCTTTTCATGCTTTTCTATACCTCCCATAACAATGTAGCACACAGGGCATTCATTCTCAACATCTGATAACCCTCTCTTCAATTATAATAATCTATGAGGATATCAAAGCATCACAAGATATGAATAATTATGAAAAGATCTTTAATTGAATTTTGAACTTCTGGTCAGATACAGGTAATCATGTTAGAGCCCGCTGAAAACAGCCACTACGAGCTCAGTTAAATTGACCAATATGAGCTCAAATATAAAAGCCATTACCAAGTATTCATTTTTTCTTTAAACTAGGATTAGAACCAATCACCCTAGGAAAGGAGAATAATGA
>JALFNQ010000037.1 GCA_022773965.1 Lachnospiraceae bacterium | reverse complement strand
AAAACAGATATAAAAAACAGTATCCGGACCGTTTCTGTGATGTCGGCCTGTTTCGCATTGTCCGTTGTCCGAATTATTTGGGAGAGGTTCTCATCTGGACCGGTGTTCTGATTTCCGGAGTGACCGCTTTCAGTGGTGCGTTTGAGTGGATCGTTTCCCTACTGGGCTGGATCTGCATTGTATATATTATGTTTGGCGGTGCCAGAAGATTGGAGATACGTCAAAATAAGAATTACGGAAATGATCCGCAATATCAGGAGTATGTGAAGAAAACCCCCATATTGCTTCCGTTTGTTCCGCTTTATAGCGTCGAAAAATACAAATGGCTGGTAGGATAGGGATGTGTAGAGAGTCTTGTAGTTATTGCAATTCAACGAATACAAAGAAAAAAAGTTTCTGTTCAGGCGCATCATTCTTTTGTGGATGGCTTGCACATTGGACAGTTTGTGGATGAACCGCAAAGATATTTGGATGAGTTTTAGGATTTCATTTATGGAGGGAAGGAACAGATGAGTGTAAAGTTCAGAAATGCAGAGCGAAAAGATACGGGACTGATTCTTCAGTTTATTAGGGAACTGGCTGAATATGAAAAGATGTTGGATGATGTGGTTGCAGATGAAGCCACGCTTGAAGAGTGGATATTTGATAAAGAAAAAGCGGAAGTGATCTTTGCAATGGAAGGGGACAAGGAAGTTGGATTTGCGTTATCTTTCCTTAGGAGCAGTGCCGCTGTCTGAGTGGAAAGTATTGCGTGTGACCGGACAGACCCTCACGGATCTGGCAAAGGGGATGAGTCATGAGTAGATTTACTGAATACATCGGAAGTCAGTTCGGAAATCCACGAGGACTGATCGGAAAAATATGCTGCATCGGAATGAACATCATCAACACATATGAGGATGTTTACCGAGAAAGGTTTCAAGAAATTTGAAGCTGACGAACTTGTGGATCTTGGCAAGGAAGCAGGTTTTGAAAAAGCGGAAGTGAGAGATGTTGTAAAAGACAAGAGCTTAATGGTGATCTACACAAAATAAATTTTGTGCAATATTAGAGTGCCCTTTGTGGGATTTTATTGAGTGAAAAAGGAGAATGGCTATGAGATTTGAAACAGAGCGATTAATTCTTCGTCCTTGGACAGAAGACGATGCAGAAAGTTTATTTGAATATGCGAAAGATGCTGCTGTCGGACCGATCGCAGGCTGGCCGGTACATACAAGTGTAGATAACAGCAGAGAGATTATTAGGGGAGTATTATCGGCAGATGAGACCTATGCGGTGTGCCTGAAAGAAGACAATCGCGCGATCGGAAGTGTTGGATTCATTCCACCGGCACAGTCACACACAAAGGCAGATGACGATGAGATTGAGATCGGTTATTGGATCGGAGTTCCATTTTGGGGGAAAGGATTGATTCCGGAAGCTGTCAGAAAACTGCAGGAGCATGCTTTTCTTGATCTTGGCTGCAGTGCGATGTGGTGCGGATATTATGATGGAAACGAAAAGTCGAAAAAATGTCAGGAGAAATGTGGATTTACCTATCATCATACGGAAGAAAATAAGCCTTGCGTATTAATGGGAGATGTCAGGACGGAGCATTTTACAAGGATTACGAAGGAGCAGTGGCTTGCCGAACGAAAGACAAATGAGGTAGTCTTATACATTCACGGAAAAGGTGGCAGTGCAGATGAAGCAGAGCATTACAGACAGTTCTTTCCGGGAACGAATGTATATGGATTCGATTACAAGGCAGAAAATCCTTGGGACGCGAAGAAAGAGTTTTCGGATAAGGTTAATGAGTTAGCAGAAAAGTATCAAAGGATCATTCTGATAGCCGGAAGTATCGGTGCGTATTTTTCGATGAATGCCGGTATTGGTAAGTTTATTCATAAAGCATATTTTATCTCTCCGATCGTCGATATGGAGAAGCTGATACTGGATATGATCAACTGGGCCGGGACGAGTGAAAGGGAGCTGGAAAAGAGGAAGATCATACCGGTGGATTTTGGCGATGATCTGTCGTGGGATTATTTGCAGTATGTTAGGAAGCATGCAATTATTCAGGACAGATCGGAGCGGCACCGCGTAGATCGTGAGAACATGATTCAGGAGTGCGGAAATCCCATCGTCGAAGACGATTTTCATGGATTTTCGCATCGTAACTGTGAAGGTACTGAACAGTTACGTAATCATAAGATCAGTTGGGATGTTCCGACAGAAATTTTATATGGAAGTGCTGATCATATGCAGTCAATGGATACGATACAGGAATTTGCCACGAAAGAGTCTGCGAAACTGACGATCATGGAAGGTGGAGAACACTGGTTTCATACCGATGAACAGATGAATTTCTTAGATCAATGGCTGCGAACAAAGCTTTCGGAATAGGACACGTGGGAGGCAGAATGAAACAGGCGATGAACAGAAAGACTGCAAAAAACATCGTGATATTGATATTGGTGAATCTTGTTTTTATTATGCTTACTGTCGGTTTTGCAGTAGTGCATTATATGTATGATGAGGGATGGATGTTGTCAGCATATGTAACTTTTCTAACCATATCCTATCATTTTTCCATGAGGCTGATCGTAGGAGAAGTGGTTACGGTCATTTATCGCAAGCGTGAATTCAATTTGGATTCCGCAGGTTTTCGAATACATAGCTTTGAAAAGGATTTCTATCGAAGACTGAACGTGAAGAAATGGAAACTGCATATGATCACAGCAAAACCGGAACAGTTCGATCTTAGGGAAAATAGCATGGATGATCTGCTGCACAATATGGCGCAGGCGGAGCTGGTCCATCGGATCATTATGGTATTGTCGTTTGTTCCGCTTCTGCTGATCATCCCATATGGGGCTCCGGTGGTATTTGTTGTGACATCCATAGTTGCCGCTTTGATCGATCTGCAATTTGTGATCATTCAACGTTACAATCGCCCCAGGATGATGAAACTTATAAAAATGAAAAACCTACAGAAGAAGCGCTGATTCTTTTTGCAGAAAAGGGCTATAAAGGTACAAGTGTAAAGAACATTGCAGATGCGGTCGGAATCAAAGATGCTTCATTATATAATCATTTCAAGAGTAAGCAGGAGATTTTTGAATCCATTGTAGAATTGATCTCGAAACATATTTCCGATCTTTCTTTGACATTGGGAGTACCTCAGGATGAGAGAACAGACGCATCGGCTACCAGATTTTTTATAGAGCTGGATCTGTATGGATTGAAAAAAATCACGAGGGAGTTCTTTATATTCTATCTCACGGATCCGTATATTTCACGATTTTGGCGGGTTGCTCACATGGAGCAATATACAAATCCACAGATTTATACAATGTTCCGAAAGATATTTTTGGAAGATGCGATTTCCTATCAGGAACAGCTGTTTCAAGAGATGATGGAACAGGGAGTGTTTTGCCCCGGTGATGCAAGAGCAACGGCAATCAGCTTCTATTCACCCATCTATCTGCTTTTATCCATGTACAGTAATCAGCCGGAACATATGGAAGAAGCACTTGAAATACTTGATAAACAGGTAGAAGAATTTTATAGGATTTACCGCAAAAAAGATTAGAAAAGGCAGGAAACAGACAGATGTCAGAAGGAGTGAAGGTGTGTATGAAAAGGTGCTCTCTGCGATGGGAAAAATGCAGAAAGAAAAACTGCTGTTTGGTTCTTCAGTAACGGTCACAAAAGAAAATCTGGAAGAGGTCATGTCTGACGCATTTATAAAAAAAACTGGACGAATGGGACTGTAAGGCACTGTTCTTTGTGGAATATGTGCCGATGTCCCCGGAAATGAAGGATCTGGCACCGGAAAAACCGGAACGAACATATATGAACCATCGTCTTGCAGAAATCAGAGATAAGTATCAGGATATGATCTTTTTGTCTTTCCCAGGAGATGAGAAGGCATCCGGAGGGTGCATTGCAGCAGGTTAATGCGGAAACGGAGGAGGATTTGCATATGATCAAGACAAAGAACGCAGGGGTTCAGAGAGCAAAATATGTGATACAGGAGATGAGCCTGACGGAAGCAATGTGGGATGCGTTAGAGTCGTACCGTAAGAGGAAGATGGACAGGAAGTCTGAGGATGCATATGTGTACGATCAGGGAAAAGAAGCCGGAGAGCAGATTGGAATGGAGCGAGGAATAGAGCAAGGAAAACAGGAGGTATTACTTGATCTCGTTCAGAAAGGGAAATTGGATGTGGAAACAGCGGCAGAAACCTGTGGAATCACACCAAAGGAATTTCAGGAGAAGATGACAGAAATCACAGATAAGGTATAAACTTTTTGGCCTCTTACATCGATTTGTTGATGAAGAGGCCTTTTTCAAATACTGGCCGGATAAAGAAATAGAGCAAGAACTGAAAGAATACTATGTTAAAGCCTATAAAATCAGCGATGCAACCTGTAGTTTACATTTAGAACTTTGCAGTTGGTTGTTCTTCAGACGGAAAAAAAGTATGATGGATATGAATAAAAAGTTCGGATTGGAGGACGCACGATGACATTAGGCGAAAAATTATCAAAGCTACGAAAAGAAAACAATTACACCCAGGAGCAGCTGGCGCAAGTTCTTGGAGTATCCAGACAGGCGATCAGCAAATGGGAAAGCAACATTACATATCCCGAAACCGATAAGCTGATACGGATCAGTGAACTGTTTCACTGCTCGCTGGATTATCTGCTCAAGGAGACAGAAGACGCATACAACAGAAATCAGTACAATGAGGGAAGTCCGTTTTTTGGAAAACGTCTGCGTGAAAGAAAAAGTGAAAAAACAGTATGGGGAATGCCATTGTGGCATGTCGGCAGAAATGCCAGGGGCTTTGTTGCGGTTGGCTTCAATGCCTGCGGAGTGATCGCAGTTGGATTTAGAGCACAAGGACTGGTATCCCTTGGCCTACTATCTATAGGCATATTATCACTGGGGCTGCTTTCTCTTGGACTGCTTTCCTTCGGATTGTTTGCACTTGGTATTCTGTCCGCGGGCAGTATTTCCCTTGGCGTATTTTCCGCAGGATCAATCAGCTTCGGTATCATTTCTCTCGGTGCAATCGCCATCGGTGATTTTTCTGTCGGCGCATTGGCTATCGGAAAATATTTTGCTCTTGGTGACAATGCAAGAGCAATGATTGCTTTAGGAGATTCGGAAGCTGCAGGCAGTGTTTTTCAGAAAATGGGCGAATTTTCCGCACAGGATATTGTTACTGTAAAGCAGTCGCTCGATACGATTGTTCCGACTTACCTCTCATGGGCAAAAGAGATTATCAAACTGATTTTATAAGGATTCTACGCCTTTTCACGGAGAGGGAGCGAGTCTTATATGGAAACATGTCCAAGGAAGCGGCATCATTAAGTATATTGCGAGTCTCCTCATACAGTTGCGAAACTTAGGTTTTCGATTTTCTGCTGGTTTGCGCTTGACAGTCCGGGCAGATGGGACTAAACTGTTTCCAAAAGGTGTTTTATAATAAGAAGAAAAGAGGAATCAGACTATGGAAAAGAAAAACATCGATTGGTCAAACCTAGGCTTCGCTTATCAGGTAACAGATAAGCGATTTGTTTCAAACTATAAAAACGGAGCATGGGATGAAGGCGTCCTGACAGAGGATGCAACCATTACCCTGACTGAGTGTGCAGGCGTGCTGCAGTATGCTCAGACCTGTTTTGAGGGATTAAAGGCATATACGACAGAGGATGGAAGAACCGTATGTTTCCGCCCGGACTTAAATGCAAGCCGTATGAAGGACTCCTGCGAGCGCTTGGAGATGCCCGTATTTCCGGAGGATAAGTTCGTGGAGGCAGTAAAGGCAGTTGTCCGCGCAAATGAGGCATATGTACCTCCTTACGGATCAGGTGCAACACTTTACATCCGTCCCTACATGTTCGGAAGCTCTGCAGTCATTGGTGTAAAGCCCGCAGAGGAGTATCAGTTCCGTATGTTCTGTACACCGGTAGGCCCTTACTTCAAGGGTGGCGCTAAGCCGATCACAATCCGTGTATGTGATTATGACCGCGCAGCACCCCACGGAACCGGACATATTAAGGCAGGATTGAACTATGCAATGAGCCTGTATCAGATTGTGGATGCACACGAGCAGGGCTTTGATGAGAATATGTATCTTGACGCAGCGACCAGAACCTATGTTGAGGAGACCGGCGGCGCAAACTTCATCTTCATCACGAAGGATGGCACACTGGTAACACCGAAGTCAGACAGCATCTTACCTTCTATCACACGTCGTTCGTTGATGGTTGTGGCAGAGAAGTACTTAGGCATGAAGGTAGAGCATCGTCCGGTACGCTTTGACGAGATCAAGGACTTTGCGGAATGCGGACTTTGCGGAACAGCAGCGGTTATCTCACCGGTCGGAAAGATCAATGACCACGGCAAAGAGATCTGCTTCCCCAGCGGAATGGACGAGATGGGACCTGTTACAAAGAAGCTGTATGACACATTGACAGGTATTCAGATGGGACGCATTGAGGCTCCGGAAGGCTGGATCGTAGAGATCTAAGTAAGCTCAGAGGCAATTACTTTTCGCATCCGTGCAACACAGCCTGCTGTGGGGCGTGGGGAGGATGCCCGGATTCAGCCAGGGCAGTCTGCAGGCAGGAAAAGTACTGGAATTGTAAATGAGATGAAAAGGGAATACATTTATGGCGAAAAAGAAGAAGGATTCAATCGAATATCGCTATTACGAAATAGGTCAGGACGAGTACGTTCTGGCCTTATTTGGTGAGAGCTGGATCCGTGATTATGGGCGGGACGTAGACGGATTTCATTTTCATAATCTGATGGAGATCGGCATTTGTCATGAAGGGCATGGGGAGATGAGCTATGAGGAGGGGAAAACTACATACCGTCCCGGAACGATTACGATTATCCCGCAGAATATTCCCCACACAACGATCAGTGAAGAGGGAAAAAAGAGCTTCTGGGAGTATTTGTTTCTGGATCCGGCACAGCTGGTCCGGGAGGTTTATCCGGATGACGAAGTCTTTCAGCGGAGGGTCGTAGATCAGCTGAATAAAACTCATCTGACCTTTTACAAAGACAGCTGCCGGCAGCTTTATCAGATGATTGAGCTGTTGATTTACGAGATGGAACATAAGGAGAAGCACTATAAACGCGTGACAAGGGGACTGGCGGAGGCTCTGATCATGGAGCTTTATCGTCTCTGCATGCAGGAAAAGAGTGAGAAAAGCCTACGGGCGATTTCACACAGTAACCTTTTACTGATCAATGATGCGCTGGATTATATCAACGGGAATTACATGGATTCGGGATTGCGGGTGGAGATGCTGGCGGAGCGCTGCGGCCTGTCAGAAACACATTTTCGCCGCGTGTTTAAGGAACAGACCAATATGACACCGGGAGAATATGTGAATCTGGTGCGGATTCAGCATGCCTGCGAGATCATGAGAAAAAGCAGCATGTCCATGGATGAGGTTAGTAACAGTGTGGGTTTTGAGTCAACAACCTCTTTTACCCGTAATTTTAAAAAGTTATTAAATATTACGCCTTACCAGTGGAAAAAGCATCCGGATAACTATGAGGGAAAGATCCTGGAATACAATGTATCGGTTTTAAAAGGATGGTAAAAAAATACAAAAAGTGTTCATGGTTTGTTCATAAAGTTTACAAAAAATCAATATACAGATTATACAAATTAAAGGAACGATTTTTGTAAAAAGTGTATAAACGAACATTTTTCGTGATCGAATATGCATGTTTTTTGAGGGAAAACAAAGGCACAAAATCATCCTCCTTTGATACAATAATTTCAACAAAAAAAGCGGAGCAAACCGCTTGAAATTTAGGGAGGATAACCAAATGAAAAAGAAATTTTTAGCAACTTTGATGATCGTTGCAATGAGCGCTTCCATGTTAGCCGGATGCGGCAGCAAGGGTGATGCACCCGCAGACAGCGCGGCAACTGATGACGCAGCAGCAACTGATGACGCAGCAGCAACTAATGACGCAGCAACAACTGATGATGCAGCAGCAACTGATGATGCAGCAGCATCTGATGAAGAGCAGACCATTACCGTATGGTGCTGGGATCCCACATTCAATATTTATGCAATGGAGACTGCAGGTGAGTATTACGCAAAGGATCATCCGAATGTAAAGGTTGAGGTTACAGAGACGGCATGGGATGATTTACAGCCCATGATCACGAATGCAGCTTCTACCGGTGAGATCAGCCAGTTACCTGATATCATTCTGATGCAGGATAACGCATTCCAGAAAAATGCCATCAGTTATCCGGATCTGTTTGTTGATCTGACTGATTCAGGCATCGATTTCAGCCAGTTCGCAGCAGGAAAGCTTGGTTATTCTACCGTAGGTGGAAAGAACTACGGAGTTCCTTTTGATAATGGTGCTGTTATTGCTTGCTATCGTACCGATATTTTAGAGCAGGCCGGATACACCATCGATGATTTAACCGATATCACATGGTCACGTTTTGAGGAGATCTCTTCTGACGTACAGGCTAAGACCGGATACTATCTGTTATCTGAGCGTTCTGGTGAGGCTGACCTTCTGATGATGATGCTTCAGTCAGCAGGTGCTTCTCTGTTTGATGAGAACGGCGGTGTAAATATCGCAAACAATGATGTTTTAAAGAAAGTTGTTGAGACATTCAATAGCATGGTAAAGAACAATGCACTTCTGTTAACACAGCAGAACTGGGATGAGTACATTAAGTCTTTCAACTCTGGATCAGCAGCTGGTGTTATTAATGGATGCTGGATCATGGGATCTATTCAGGCAGCAGAAGATCAGGCTGGTAAGTGGGCAATCACAAATATGCCGAAGCTTGACGGTGTAGATGGCGCTACCAACTACTCAAATAATGGTGGTTCTTCATGGGCAATTACTTCTAACTGTCAGAACAAAGACCTTGCAATTGACTTCTTAAACAGCACATTCTGCGGAAGCGTAGATTTCTATGGTGAGATCCTTCCGAAGTCTGGTGCGATCGCAACATGGGCACCTGCAGCAGAGGCGGATGTATACGGCGAGCCTTCAGATTTCTTTGGTGGAGATACTGTATTCACAAAGATCGTTGACTTCGCTACTAAGACACCTGCAAACAACACCGGTGTGTACTACTATGAGGCACGTAACGCTGTAACAACCGCACTTACCAACATTGCGAATGGTGCAGATATTGATTCTGAGCTTGCAAATGCACAGGCAACTGTAGAGCAGCAGATGCAGTAATTTGCGCAACAGCAACTGAAAAATAAAAATAGGGAACGCATAGTCGTTCCCTATTTTATTCACGAAGCGCAGATGGAAGGAGTAAGGGAAATGGAGAAAGCAAAGGGGCGAAAGCTCTCCCAAAGTAAACGTTACAATCTGACCGGTTGGGTATTTTTGACACCGGCAGCACTGCTCATAGCAGTTTTTAGTTTTTATCCGATGATCAAATGCTTTATATATTCATTTCAAAAGGGTGCAACCTTTGCGAACATGGAGTGGTATGGCTTAAACAATTACATTCGAATGTTTCAGGACACTGTATTTATGCAGTCCTTAAAAAATACATTTGTTTACTTCCTGATCCAGGTGCCGATCATGCTGATTTTGGCATTGATTCTGGCAAGCCTGTTGAACAATAAGGATCTGAAGTTTAAAGGATTTTTTCGCACGGCAATTTTCTTGCCCTGCGCAACAACACTGGTATCTTATGCGATCATCTTCCGCTCCCTGTTCTCTACGGACGGATTTGTGAACACGATCCTGATGAAGCTTGGCATTTTGGATGCGCCTTTCGCATTTTTGACCAATACCACCAGTGCCCGGGCAATCATTATTTTAGCACTTGTATGGAGATGGACCGGATACAATATGGTATTCTATCTGTCCGGATTGCAGAATATTGAGTATTCTGTCTATGAAGCAGCCAAAATTGACGGTGCTTCACCGATGCAGTCTTTCTTCCACATTACCATCCCGCTGTTAAAGCCTACGATACTGTTGACCGCAATCATGTCAACAAATGGAACCTTGCAGCTGTTCGATGAGTCAGTCAACCTGACAAACGGAGGACCGGCAAATACCTCCATTACGATGTCACATTACATATATGATACGACATTTAAGTATGTACCTAACTTTGGTTATTCGTGTGCAATGTCCATGCTGATCCTGATACTGGTTGGAACACTGGCATTTATTCAGATGAAAGTAGGTGATAAGCGTGATTAGTTTACCAAAAAAAATAGCACAGTACGTGTTTTTGATTTTATTTTCATTGTTTTCTATCTTCCCGCTGATCTGGATGGCGATTGCGGCAACGAATTCCAGTATTGATATTATCCGCGGAAAAATGACTCCAGGCACATATTTGGTCGAGAATTACAAGGCATTGGTCGGACAGTCTGAATTATGGCATGCCATGGGCAATTCTTTCAAATACTCCATTATGGTGACACTGCTTAGCTTGGTTGTCTGCTCACTGGCAGGTTACGGATTCGAGATTTACCATGACAAGATGAAAGATCGACTGATGAATGTCATCCTGCTGGCTATGATGGTGCCTTTTGTAGCTACAATGATTCCATTGTTTGGTATGATGGCAAAAATGGGCTTGCTGAATACGGTAAGGGGCTTTATCCTTCCGTCTATTTCAACACCGTTCCTCATCATGCTGTTTCGCCAGAGTGCCCGTTCCTTCCCGCATGATATTATTGAGGCGGCGCGGATTGATGGACTTGGTGAGTTCCAGATCTTTGTGCGGATGTTCTTCCCGACCATGAGATCCACTTATGCAGCAGCCATGACCATCACCTTCATGAATGCATGGAACAATTATCTGTGGCCGAAGGTTATTATGAATAAGCCTGAAACCCAGACAATGCCGATGCTCGTTGCAAACCTGACTTCCGGCTATGTAACAGATTATGGTATGCTGATGCTTTCCGTATTGTTCTGTACGTTGCCTACTGTCATCATTTTCTTCTGCTTACAGAAGAGCTTTGCAGAGGGTATCACCGGTGCGGTAAAATAAAATCTGCTATTTTGCGGGAGAGGGATTCCCTTTCCTGCTTTTTTTTACTACAATGTAAAAAATAATATTTATTCATAGGAGATACAGGTATGATTACATTAGATATGAATCTTTTAAAGGATCCTACTATTTTTGAACAGAACCGTCTGCCCCATCATGCAGACTTTGTGGCTTATGCATCTGAAAAAGAGGCCGCAGATCAGACTGGAAAACAGGAAAGTTCGCTTCGCATGTCATTAAATGGCATCTGGAAATTTGCCTATGCACCCAATCCGGAGAGTGCGCTGCCCGACTTTGAGTGCATGGACGTGAACTGCCACAATTGGGCAGAGATCCGCGTGCCGGCACACATTCAGATGGAGGGCTACGGCATTCCGCAGTATTCCAATGTGCAGTATCCCTGGGACGGCTGGCAGGAGTTAAAGGATGGCGAGCTGCCCGAGGATTTTAACCCGGTAGCAAGCTATGTGAAATATTTTACACTTCCGGAAGGCTGGAAGGGAGATAAAATATGCATTTCATTTCAGGGTGTAGAGAGCGCATTTGCACTCTGGCTGAACGGACAGTATGTAGGATATGCAGAGGACAGCTTTGATCCTTCTGAGTTTGAATTAACGCCATATTTGGTGGAGGGTGAAAATAAACTGGCAGTGCAGGTGTTCAAATGGTGTTCCGGAAGCTGGTGCGAAGATCAGGATTTCTTCCGTTTTTCCGGTATTTACCGGGATGTCTATCTTTACCGGGTGCCCGCCGCAAGCATTTTCGACTTTAAGGTAGATCCGGCTGTGGATGACAGCTATACAAAGGGTACACTGACTGTGACTGTCAAGGGCGCCGGAACAGGAACCGTAAAGGCACAGTTAAAGGGCTTCGGATTAGATATGGTGCAGGAAAGTGCACTGGATAGTGAAACAAAACTCTCGTTCCCAGAGCAGGAGGTAGCTCTATGGAGCGCGGAGGAGCCGAATCTGTATACACTGACCCTGACAGTTTCGGATGGGAAGGGAAACGTGACAGAGGTGATCAAACAGAAGGTCGGATTCCGCCGCTTTGAGATGATCGATCATATCATGTGCATCAATGGAAAACGCATCGTCTTTAAAGGTGTAAACCGCCATGAGTTTTCCAGCACGAAGGGACGTGCCATCGGTTATGAGGAGGCACTCACGGATGTGATCACCATGAAGCAGAACAACATCAATGCGATCCGTACCTGTCATTACCCGGACGGAGAGGCATTGTACCGTCTGTGTGACGAGTATGGACTGTACATGATCGCTGAGACAAATCTGGAGTCACATGGTACCTGGGACGAGATCCTTCGCGGTGTCAAGCCTCAGTCAGAGGCGGTTCCGGGAGATAATCCCATCTGGGAGCCGGTGCTTATTGACCGCGTGCATGCAAATTATGAGCGCAATAAAAATCATCCGGCGGTACTCATCTGGTCCTGTGGAAATGAGTCATATGGCGGCAGCGTGATCAGCCATATGACAGAGGAGTTCCACAAGCTGGATCCGTCCAGACTGGTGCATTATGAAGGTGTATTCCAGGATCGCAGATACAATGCTTCCAGTGATATGGAGTCAGAGATGTATACAAGCGCTGCCGGTGTGGAGGAATTTTTAAAGAAAGACCGCAGCAAGCCTTTTGTGCTCTGTGAATACACCCATGCGATGGGAAATTCCTGCGGTGCGATGCATAAATACACGGATCTTTCAGATCGCGAGCCGCTGTATCAGGGTGGTTTTATCTGGGATTACATTGATCAGACGCTGGATAAAAAGGATCGTTACGGAAAGGTATTCCAGGCATATGGCGGAGATTTCGGTGACCGTCCCTCCGACTATAATTTCAGCGGAAATGGTATCGCATACGGTGGTGACCGTACACCTTCCCCGAAGATGCAGGAGGTGAAGTTTAATTACCAGAATATCAGCGTGGAAATGAAGCCCGGAAAGCTGACCATAAAAAATAAAAACCTGTTTGTCAACACGGATGCATATGATTGTGTGATCAGTCTGGCAAGAGACGGGTATCCGGTCTGCGAAAGGACGGAGAGTTACTCTGTGGCACCGCTTAGTGAAGAAACCTTTGAGTTTCCTGTAAAGCTGCCCACTGAGCCTGGTGAGTACACGGTCACGGTCTCTTTTGTTTTAAAGGAAGATACAAAATGGGCAAAGAAGGGCCATGAGGTTGCGTTCGGACAGAGCATTTACTGGGTAGATGGCAAGGAGGAGACGCATGCAGGAAATATGCGTGTTGTGCACGGAAACTTTAATATTGCCGTGATCGGAGATGATTTCCGTGTGCTGTTCTCCCGTCTGGAGGGAGGAATGGTGTCTTACCAGTATGGTGGAAAGGAGTACATAGAGACGATCCCCAGACCGAATTTCTGGCGGGCACCCATCGATAACGATATGGGAAATCTGATGCCTTACCGCTATGCGATGTGGAAGAGTGCCAGTATGTACATGACCCATAAGCATGGAAATGCGATGGGTAACAGTGGGTTTGATATGGAAGAGACAGAGGATACGGTCAGCATGACCTTCCATTATGATATTCCGACAACTCCGGAGACAAAATGTGCATTAAAGTACACCGTATTTGGTGATGGCACTGTGCGTACCACATTGACTTATGATCCGCTGCCGGAGCTTGGCGATATGCCGGAGTTTGGTGTGATGTTTAAGATTAATGCGGATTATGAAAATGTGGAGTGGTATGGAAACGGTCCTGCAGAGACTTATGCAGACCGCAAACATGGCGCAAAGCTTGGCATTTATAAAAATAAGGTGGCTGACAATATGGCAGCGTATCTGGTGCCCCAGGAATGCGGCAATAAGACGGAGGTGCGCTGGGCAAAGGTGACGGACAACCGTGGCAGAGGCTTGCTCTTTAGTGGTGACCGGATGAATTTCTCTGCACTTCCTTACACACCTCATGAGCTGGAAAATGCAGCACATCCTTTTGAATTGCCTCCGGTATACTATACGGTGATCCGGGCAGCTGGTGCACAGATGGGTGTCGGTGGAGATGACAGCTGGGGAGCACAGACCCATCCCGAGTATCTGCTGGATGTGAGCGGAAGGATGGAGTTTACCTTTGATATGAAGGGTATCTAATAGAAAATCTTATTAAACTTTACATTTTCACTGTAATAGAGTAAACTAAAAGGCGGGTCTGCATATGTGGATCCGCCTTTTTCTTTTATTTTTTGAGGTCATTGTCTGAAGGAAAGAGTCTGTGCTCTATATTTTAGGTGACAGACCGGTTGGATCAGATACTTTGTAAGGAAATATATTATTTTATAATAAGGGAGGAACAAATAGATGTTATCACAAAATATTCAGGCTGCTTTAAAGGGCAATTCCGTGATCCGTGCAATGTTTAACGAGGGCAAGGAGATGGCGGCGAAGATCGGTGCTGAGAATGTATATGATTTTTCACTGGGAAATCCTGCAACCCCGGCCCCTGCCAGTGTGAATCAGGCGATCAAGGATGCTGTGGACGAGCTGGATTCTATGGAATTGCACGGCTACATGGCGAATGCAGGTTACCCGGATGTGCGCACAGCTGTTGCTGAGAATTTAAACAAGCGTTTTGGAACCGATTTTGATTTCCATAATATCATCATGACAGTGGGAGCAGCCGGTGGCCTGAACATTATTTTAAAGGCGTTTCTGGATCCGGGCGATGAGGTGATCGCCTTTGCTCCTTATTTTGGAGAGTACCGCGGCTATGCAGCAAACTTTGGTGGAAAGATCGTGGAAGTAGCACCTAATCTGGAGAATTTCCAACCGGATCTGGTGGATTTTGAGGCAAAGATCACAGACAGGACAAAGGCTGTGATCATCAATACACCGAACAATCCCACCGGTGTGATCTACAGTGATGAAACGATGACAAAGCTGGGTGAGATCCTTTCCAAAAAGGAGCAGGAATACGGACATGAGATTTACCTGATCTCCGATGAACCTTATCGTGAGCTGGTTTATGATGGAGAGCCGGTGCGTTTTCTGACAAAATTCTATCACAATACGATCGTAGGTTATTCATTTAGTAAATCTCTGTCTCTGCCGGGAGAACGTATCGGATATGTGGTTGTCCCGAATGAGGTGACAGATGCTGCAGATGTGCAGACAGCCATCGAGATTGCAAACCGTCAGCTTGGTTTTGTCAATGCGCCGTCACTGATCCAGAAAGCAGTTGCAAAATGCTTGGATGAGCAGACGGATGTGGCATATTATGATAAAAACCGTGAGCTGCTTTACAGTGAGCTGACACGTATGGGATTTACCTGCATCAAGCCGCAGGGTGCATTTTATCTGTGGGTAAAATCTCCGATTGCAGATGAGGAGGAGTTTGTACAGGCAGCAAAGAAATATCATATTTTATTTGTCAAGGGTTCTGCCTTTGCGTGCCCGGGCTATGTGCGTATCGCATACTGTACTTCTTATGAGCGGATTGAAAAGTCTCTGCCCGCATTTGAGAAGCTGGCTGCTGATATGGGTGTTGCGCGCTAGTATGTGTACCGAAACGAAAGATTTAGGAGATAAAATATGAGAAACTGGGAAAAAAATGTGCGAAAGGTCGTACCCTATACGCCCGGCGAACAGCCGAATGCGCCCGGTATGATCAAGCTGAATACAAATGAAAATCCGTATCCGCCGTCACCGAAGGTTCTGCAGGCCATCCGTGATTTTGACACGGACAAGCTGCGGCTGTACCCGGATCCAACGGCGGGTGTACTGGTAAACGCGCTGGCAGGGCGCTATCAGGTGAAGCCCTCACAGGTGTTTGTGGGTGTGGGCAGTGACGATGTGCTGGCTATGTGTTTCCTTACATTTTTTAATTCTGACAAGCCGATCCTGTTTCCGGATATTACCTATTCGTTTTATGATGTGTGGGCAGATGTATTCCGGATACCTTATGAGGATCAGCCGCTGGATGAGAATCTGTGTATCTGCAAAGAAGATTATTATAAGGAAAACGGTGGTGTAATCTTCCCGAATCCGAATGCTCCGACAGGTGTATTGATGGAGCTTTCCGAGATAGAGGATATTGTTCGTCACAATCCGGACGTCATATGTATCGTTGATGAGGCATATATTGATTTCGGAGGAGTCAGTGCGCTGCCGCTGATCGAGAAGTACGATAATCTTCTGGTAGTACAGACCTTTTCCAAATCTCGCTCGATGGCAGGTTCCCGGATTGGATATGTGTTTGGAAATGAACGTCTGATCAAGTATCTGAATGACGTGAAATATTCCTTCAATTCCTACACGATGGATCAGCTGACACTGGTGACCGGAACCGCGTCACTAGAAGACGAGGAATATTTTCAGAAGACGCTGGATCAGATCATCACGACCCGTGAGCGTGTAAAAAAGGAACTGGCGGCGCTGGGCTTTACGATGCCGGATTCAAAGAGCAATTTCCTCTTTATCAGTCATCCGCGCGTGCCTGCAAAGGAGCTGTTCACCGCGCTTCGTGAAAAAAATATTTATGTGCGCTATTTTGATAAGCCGCGCATTGACAATATGCTGCGGGTGACGATCGGAACAGATGAGGAGATGGATCAGCTGATTGCATTTTTAAAGGAGTATTTATGTTAAAAAAGTATTTGTGGATCGCGTTTGTTTCCATGGTGCCACTCATTGAGCTGCGCGGTGCCATTCCCATTTCACAGGGGCTCGGCATGCCGATCATCCCCAGCTATATCGTGTGCATTATTGCAAATATGCTTCCGGTGCCGATCATCTATCTCTTTGCACGAAAAGTGCTGGAGTGGGGCGCTGATAAGCCCCTCATCGGTGGATTTTTCAGCTGGTGTCTGACAAAAGGAGAGCACGGAGGGCAAAAGCTGCAGGCAAAGGCAGGCAGAGGTCTGTTTCTTGCATTATTGCTCTTTGTAGGCATTCCGCTGCCGGGAACCGGTGCATGGACGGGAACGCTGGCAGCAAGTATTCTGGACATGGATTTCAAGTCCAGCGTGCTGGCGGTGATGCTTGGTGTACTGCTGGCCGGCTTGATCATGATGGCGGTCAGTTTTGGCGTGTTTGGAATTTTATTTTAATAATGTAGAAAAAATCAGAATAAAAAATCTCCCGCTTTTCCGGAATGGATCGGCGGGTTACATAAAATCTGAAACCATGCCTTTTCACTATAAAACCGTTATACTAAAAACAGTATAGCGGTTTTTTTGTCGGGATGTGAATCGGAGGAATAGAATATGAATCAGCCCATCGCGATAGGAGTATAATTGCCTGAGAAATGAGATTATCGATGAATATGACAGGCATCGTTATATTCTGGAGGGGGATCGGCTTTCTGAAGTAGAAAAAGAGAATTACCGGTCGATCGTGGACAAAACAGCGGAGGCAGGGGAATATGATACAGCCTTGAAACTTGGCAATGCCGGATTATACACCGCAGTCTAACCGGGAATGTGGAAATGGAAGACCGGATATTGCGCTTGTTCCTTATGATGAAGAGGCACCGGTGATTCTTATGGAGCTTAAGGTATGCAAAAGGTTCACCGAGATGGAA
>JALFNQ010000035.1 GCA_022773965.1 Lachnospiraceae bacterium | reverse complement strand
CCGTGTCCATCGCATCAAAGGAAAGCTCCTTGTCCTCCTGCATGTCCTTGTTGTAAGCCAGAGGAATGCCTTTCATGGTCGTCAGCAGGCTCATGAGTGCACCGTACACACGACCGGTCTTGCCACGCACCAGCTCGGCGATGTCCGGGTTTTTCTTCTGGGGCATGATGGAGCTGCCGGTGCTGTAGGCATCGTCGATCTCCACAAACTGATATTCATTGGAGTTCCAGATGATGACCTCCTCACTAAATCTGGACAGATGCATCATGATCGTAGCTGCTGCCGACAAAAACTCAATCAGGTAATCGCGGTCAGACACACCGTCCATGCTGTTTAAGGTCGGCCCGTAAAAGCCCATCAGCTCCGCGGTCATGTCACGATCCAGCGGATAGGTCGTTCCGGCCAGTGCTCCGGAGCCAAGGGGACAGTAATTCATGCGCACGTAAATGTCATGCAGACGTCCCCGGTCACGCTTGAACATTTCAAAATAAGCGCCCATATGGTGTGCCAGCGTGATAGGCTGCGCCTTCTGCAGATGCGTAAAGCCGGGCATGATCGTGTCAACGTTCTCCTCCATGATCTTTAGGATCGTCTCTAACAGCTCCTTTAACAGACCATCGGTCTCCAGCACCTGCAGTCGCGTATACAGTCTCATGTCCAGTGCCACCTGGTCATTGCGGCTGCGACCGGTATGTAATTTTTTCCCCACATCTCCCAGACGGTCGATCAATGTTGCCTCCACAAAGCTATGGATATCCTCATACTCGTCAGAGATCTCCAGCACGCCGTTTTCTACATCTGCGCGGATACCACACAGACAGTCCACGATCTGGTCAGACTCCTCCTTCGTCAGAATGCCCTGCTTTCCCAGCATGATGACATGGGCGATACTGCCCTCGATGTCCTGTTTATAAAATTTCTGGTCAAATCCGATAGACGCATTAAAATTGTAGACCAGCTTGTCAGTCTCCTTTGTAAAGCGTCCGCCCCATAATTGTGCCATGATTCATACTCCTTTTTCTTCATTGTATTTTTTAGGTGTTCGCGAAACTATTTACGCCACGTTTCGGGGTCATGAGAGCACATGTATGGAAGTTTCGCAATTGCCTTGATTATTTTATTTTATGCCGCTCTCGATACGAATATACGCAGCCACAATAGTCTTGTCGATACATGCCATATTCCCTTGAAATCTCTGTAGAGCGTTTATACCCATTTTTCTTCTTAAAATCGGATTGCAGATAGTTGACACCGACCTCCTCACCGATCCGTGTTCCGATCTCATTGAGCTTTTCCGCATTTTTTAATGGACTGATAGAAAGCGTTGTAGTGAAATAATCAAATCCGCCCTCACGCGCCAGCGCCCCGGCTTCCCGAAGCCGCAACTCATAACAGCGAAAACAGCGCTCTCCGCCCTCCGGTATCATTTCCAACCCCTTTGCAATTGCATAAAACTGTCCGGTATCGTACACGCCTTCCTCGAAGAAAATCGGATTTTTCGCCGGAAATCTTCGGATGAATTCCTGCTGCTCTTTCACCCGCATCCGATATTCCTCTTCGGGATAGATGTTCGGATTGTAGTAAAAGACCGTGATGCGAAAATACTGCGACAGATATTCCAGCACATAGCTGCTGCAGGGTGCGCAGCAGCTGTGCAACAGAAGTTTCGGCGGCGCTCCGCCTGCGTCTGTGACAGCTTTTATTTTCGTGAGGGTCTGTTCCAGCACGCGCTGGTAATTTGGCTTGTTCACGCTCGTTCTCCTTTACTGCGCTCTATTCTAGTTGATTTCCCCGGAAATATCAACTGTGGATTTTGTCTCTTCCCACCACACCCGCCACGGAAACAACGAAGTATTATATCTTACTTTTTAGAAAATACCCGGTAGTAAACATTCCATTCTAAATTACTTTTAGGGGCTGCCTTACTTGGCATGCGCTGAAGTATTTTGCGCTTTACATCTTCTGTTATTCGTATATCCAACTGCTCTGTAAGCCCATTCTTTTCTAAAAATATTTCTATTTCCTTTATCGCTTCTTTCAGAAAATTTAACTCCAGGTAGTAATCAAAATTATACCTGGTATTTGCTTCCCACTCCGTTATCTCTCCACAGTGTTCTTCCACCCATTGAGTAATGACTGCTGGAGAGCCATTATTTCTTGACATATTAATTAGTTTGCGTATTTGATGCGTATTGGGTACTGTCACACCAACACATTCTAGTACACCGAATAATAAGTTTCTGATACATTGACGCAGGATGATTGTTTCATATGCAAGGCGGAGGAATGAGGCGTAGCGGTGGCTACGTCGATTGACGACAACGCTGCAGATGAAAAATCAGACAAGTCAAGGAGTC
>JALFNQ010000253.1 GCA_022773965.1 Lachnospiraceae bacterium | reverse complement strand
AAATAGTTAAAATGATAATCATGAACAAAAAATGGTTTCCCATCCTCCGGAATATCCGGCGTCTGCTCATCCGTCCACCTGGTGTAATCCTCGGCTATACGGAAAACTCCCTCCCAGGTTTCCAGGTCAGAAAGAGAAGCTCCACTGACTTTAGCATATCGGTTAAATGCCGTTTCATTTACAAACATAATTTCTGTGGACTTCGCAACGGGAAGAATCAGCTGTCTACCGTCAATCTGCCCCTCTGTAAGAAAGGTCGGAATAAAGCAGCTTAATTCTTCCTCAGAAAAATAATCCTGATAATTCACCAGAACCGTCTCATCAGGCAATGCCAGTACTGTCTTCGGATAGGAAACAAACATATCCGGCAGATCCTCTGCCCCCGGATCCCCAAATGCTGAGGACAGCACGTTCTCATGGATCGTATTGGTATTGGTGACGCTTCCCACCTGTACCTGGATATTTTCTTCCTTTCCCACCGTCTCATTAAATTCCGCTATCATATCATTGAGCGGTGACTCTGCCTGTCCTCCATAGACATGCCATATAGCAACGGTAACCGGTTCCCTGGCCGTTGCCTTCCCGCACCCGGCTAAGCCCATAACAGCCATCAGGCCAAGCAGGCCATACCCCAGACGCCCGATAATGTTCCTCCCTTTTTTCATAGAAATTCCCCCACATTTCACATTTTCTTTTTCCGCAAACAGAAAGTTTATCTTTATTATACATCTTTTTCCCAAAAACGTATACCCTATCCGTGAAAAATTTGTCAACTTTCACAAAAAACCACTGCTGTACATTTATTTGCACAACAATGGTTTTCCTCCTGCAAAATCAACTGCTTCTTTCTTCTATAATTTCACTACCAGCCTGCCCTCCACCTCCCGGGAAAGGTGCGGATTCACCATCATATATTCTTCTATGATATCCCGGCAGGATGTAGCCAGCACGCGGGGAAGCGCATTGGCCTTCGCCTCCTCCAGGGACAGCGTCAGAAAATCCTGCATATTCATATAATGATATTTCGACAGGGCAATGGAATATAGCTTCTGCTCATTCAGTGCCTTTCCCTCCAGCGTCAGCGCTTCAAACTCCTGCCGGCTGCGTGACCAGACGATACGCAGCCCATGGGAAAACTGATAAAACTCCGTATGCTCTCCCTCAAACGCCTCTTCACGCAGAATATAACGCAGCATCCGCTCCAGCTGTGCTCCGTTTACCTGAACCATATACATCGCTTCATCATAAGGAAGACATTCCACCAGATCCTGATAATGTACCACCGGTCCCAGTTCATAATTCCGGATCGCTCCGGACCCCATCAGCGCCAGATCAATCCCCAGACTGTCCCGCAGGATATCCGCAATCAGATTCCCCAGCGCCGTTTCCTGATTTCTTACCGGATGTGTCAGACATTTCGTAAATCTGGTCACAATACGGTCATACTTTTTATCCGTCTCCCGTCGGTAATGATTGATGAACTCTTCCATTTCTTCATCTTTCTGACAGGTTGTATTGTTGATCGGGATAAGCTGCCAGGTAAAGGTATCGATTGCATTGAGATCCGTGTCCACCATAATATCAAAACGCCCGATCTGGTCTGTACCGGTTCCTGCCTGCACAATATAGATTCCATTTACCAGAGCAGGTTCTGTAAGAAGAGTGTGCGAATGACCGCCGATGATCACGTCCACACCCCAGGCCGGGTCCAGCAGAGCCGCCAGTTTTTTATCTTTTTCAAATCCGATATGCGTCAGAAGCACTGTAAAATCAATATCAATCGCATTGTACGCATTACAGATATTTCCAACCTCCTGGGCCGCCTCCCCGATGTCCACAAAGGAACCTATCAACTCTTCCGCCTTTGTCTGTGCCAACACGTCCTCCGTAATAATTCCTATGAAAAGGATCTTCATACCGTCCATTTCCGCAATGTAAAAGGGCTGGAACAGCCGCTTCCAGTTTGCCCGGATATGGAAATTGGCGTTAATAATAGGGAAATTTGCACATTTTTCCAGAAACAGAAGATGAGACAGCCCGTAATCTACCTCATGATTTCCAATTGTCGCCACATCCGGACCCAGCAGGTTCATAATGCCGATGGTTGACACGCCTTTATACTCGGAGTCAATGACAGAACCGCGGAACATATCTCCCGCAATCGCATAGATCACATTTTTCTCCTGCTTCCGTACCTGATTCACATAACCGGAGAGGAAGGACACCCCTCCCACCAGATTTTCATCGATCTGCTCCGCTAAAAAATCCCCATGCATATCATTCGAATGAAGAATCGTCAGTTTTTTTAAATTTTTCATAGACTCCCGCCCCCTTCCCTGTCATACCGGATATCCAGGATTTTTATCCCGAGCCTCGAACATCAACAGACCTGCATAAAACCGGTCCCTTAATTACCTATACATAATTTTACCTGATTTTTCATGAATCGTATATACTAATGGTTGGAAATCCCCCCTGTTATAACAAAATTCCAATCATTATCATACCATATATAGTACATTAATGATTGGAATTATCTATATCTTCTTTTAGCATTCTACTGCTACCTTAATTACACCGTCCCGCTTACCTTCAAAGAGTTCATAAGCTTCCTCTATCCTTTCTAAGGGATAGGTATGGGTGATAAGCGGCTCTGTGTTCAGTTTTCCCTCTGCAATCAACCGCAATGTTTCTTCACAGTCACAGCCATCCACTCCTCCGGTTTTAAAGGTAAGATTTTTTCCATACATATCCGGAAGCGGCAGGATCTGTGCCTGATCATAAAGAGCAACCACCGTCACCAGACCATTGGGTCTCGCGCATTCCCAGGCCAGACGGAAGGTAGCTTCCGCCCCTGCAACCTCCAGCACAACGTCAGCTCCCCCATGATCGCTGTTTGCCCGTACAAACGCTTCACACTTCTCCGGAGAAACCAACAAAATCTCCGGATAATGCTGTCGGATAAACTGCAGACGATTTTTATCCTTTTCACACACAATAATCCGTCTTGGTTTTTTCAGCATTACCGAAAGCAGGGTACAGATACCGGTGGGGCCGGCTCCGATGATCAGCACCGTGTCCTGCTCTGAGATCTCTGAAATACGCGCTGCCCAGTAACCGGTAGCCAGAACATCGCCCACCAGCAATGCCTGTCGATCCGTAACGCCATCCGGAATCTTATTCAGTCCCTGATCTGCAAAGGGTACACGCACATATTCCGCCTGGCCGCCATCGATCCGGCAGCCCAGCGCCCAACCGCCATTTTCATCTGTGCAGTTATTCACATACCCTTTCTTGCAGAAAAAGCATTCACCGCAGAAGGTCTCCACGTTTACTGTCACCCGATCTCCCGGTTTTACCTTGGTAACTGCCTTTCCAACCTCTTCCACAATCCCCACCATCTCATGGCCAACCGTGATCCCGGGTACTGCCCGCGGAACGCTGCCATGCTTGATATGCAGATCGCTGGAGCAAATGCTGGCGAGTGTCACTTTGACAATAGCATCCCGCTCCTGCATCAGGGTGGGTTTTGGCTTCTCTCTTAATTCGAATTTTCCTTTTGAAACGTAGGTATACGCCTGCATATTTCTATTTTCCTCCACGTTTTTTATAATCCTCGTCTATACGTTTTTTCCAGTCTGCATTCAACGGGGCACTGCACCGGACAGAGCTGATTGCTTCGCTGACCACCTCATAATTCAACGCGGTTCCTTCACTGTCGCACTGATAGTTGACTGCACGGTCTGCACCGATTCCGAACTGGCTTGCGGTCTCTACCGCGTCAATATTGGCACCGAGGAACAAAAACTCCCAACCGTATTTCTCTTTCTGCCGCTCGATCATCTGCTTCACTTTTTCGCTGTCATACCGGCGGCTGGCATTTTCCATTCCTTCCGTAGTGATTACAAACATGGTATGCTCCGGGACATCTTCCGGTCGTGCGTACTTATGAATATTTCCAATGTGATGAATCGCACCGCCGATGGCATCTAAGAGTGCCGTGCATCCGCGAACCGTATAATCCCGGTCAGTCATCGGTCGGATGTCCTTTACATCTACACGGTCATGCAGGACTTCACTCACATTATCAAACAGTACCGTTGAAATCAGTGCTTCGCCCTCTGTTTTTTTCTGCTGCTCAATCATGGAATTGAATCCGCCGATGGTATCCCGTTCCAGTCCGTTCATAGAACCGCTGCGGTCTAAGATAAAAACGATCTCTGTTAAATTCTTTCTCATATGCTTATCCTCCTAAAAGATCTCGCCCTTACGGGCTCGCTGTCGCAGTATTCGCCAAGGTTTCGAGCAAGCTCGAGCTTTGGCTCATTCCTCACGCAAATGACTGCTCGATTTCGTACCTTACAGCCATAGTATAGCGATTTTCTTTTGCGGAGTGGTCG
>JALFNQ010000255.1 GCA_022773965.1 Lachnospiraceae bacterium | reverse complement strand
GATGGTAAAGTCTGCGATGAAGGATCTGATCGATACAGGCTCTGACCAGGTGGCAGACCGGGTCAAGGATATCGTTGGCTCTAATGTCAAGAGCGTTTCTAAGAGTGTAAACAAGCTGATCGATGCCAACATAGATAAGGCAGACGGACTGGTGGATTCCACGATCAAAAAGGCAACCAAGGGAGTTGACAAGGCCGTGGATGCAACGCTCGGCAAGGCGACCAGGGGCGTAGATCAGGTTGTGGATTCGACGCTTGACAAGGCGGCAGCGCGTGTGGATCAGGTCGCTGATGTGACACTCAGTAAAACGACAAAGGGCGTAGGGCGTGTGGTCGATCAGAGCATTTCCAAGGCATCTGCATCGGCGAAGGATGTCATTGATACGGGATTTGATGGCGCAAGACAGACTGCCGACGGCGTGATCGCAGATGGCGTGGGAGCCATAAACGCCAGTGCTGCGGAGATTTCAGGCAATCTGAGCGGAACATTGAACGCGGCAGCCGGGGATATTACAAGCAATCTGAACACCACGTTGAACGCGACGGCAGGAGACATTACAGGCAATCTGGGTGCTGCGTTGAACGCCACAGCAGGGGGCATTACAAATAACCTGAGCAGCACACTGAATGCCGCGGCCGGTGATATTACGAACAACCTGAACGGCTCCCTGAATGCGGCGGGAAGTATCGCGAATAACCTGAACGGGACAGTCGGGGACATCACAGGAAACCTGAACAGTGCAATAAATGGAACCGTCGGAGATATCACAGGAAACCTGAACAGTACAATAAACGGGAAAGTTGGAGATATCACAGGGAATCTGAATGGCACATGGAACACGGCTATGGGAGACATCACGAATAACCTAAATGGCACGGTCAACAACGTGGCAGGCGATGTGACAAACAACGTCAATCAGGCGGTAAACGCGAATCTGGATGGACTCAGAGACAGTATCAGCGACGGCGCAGACAAGGCAAAAAAGGCAGCTGAAAGGGCGGCTGACCTGGGTACTTCCGCAGCAAAGTCCGCGATTGAGATCGGCGCATCCCTCTACAACAAGCTTGGGGATAAAGCAAAGGATATTCTCTCAGATATCGATCTTTCCAATCTGCATCCCTCTGATGATTCGGATGGTTCGGGGGATACGTCTGCTTCAGCTGCAGATAAAATTGGTGAAAAAGTGTCAGGCCTGTTTGGTAAAGAAAATATGAAAAAGGCGCTGGCGCTTCTTGGAGCATTGATCGCAGCCATCGGCATGCTGACACTGGGTGGAAAAATGGTTACAAACATCTTCCAGGGAAATGACAGTGGAGCTTTCGCGGGGCTGCTTGGCAAATCCAGGCTTGAGGGTACATGGGGCTTGGTAGAAGGCGAGACAGATGTCAAAGAACTGAAATTCAGTGGTGACGGAGCAGTGATCCTCAGTGGAAGCAAGTATGGAAGTGAGACCGGCGTATACCGGGCAGAGGATGGGTATCTGTCAATGAGCGGCTCGCTGGCCGGTTTCTTTGTAGACTATGAAAATATTTATGGAGATTATACGATCAAAGGAAATACGCTGACGATCAAAAACGTGAATGATGGTGATGGTGGAACCAAAACGCTTGTTTATAAGCGGAAAAAATAGAAAGACCGTAACTGTTCAGAACAGGTCGGAGCGGAACCGCATAGACCGTAAGAATATGATTCATGTGTGCGGAAATCCCATCGTCGCAGACGATTTTCATGGATTTCGCATCGTAACTGTGAAGAAACTGAACAGTTACGAAAGACCGCTATTTTGCAGGCGGAAAAAAGAGTGGATGGAGGTTTCGATGAAGAAGAAAAAGGAACAATTTGAAGAGGAGATCGTTTTTCACAACGTACAGGAAGCAAATGAAGTATTTCAGGACATTGCACTTCGGGAGCCAAAGCAAAAAATCGCGCTGATCTTGTCGGGAATCGGAACGGCAGCAACACTGGTCTCAATGATCATGGGAAATCCGCAGGGAAATACTGTAGTAATCGTGTGTTTCATGCTGGCACAGATGGCGCCTTTGCTGGGTATTATCTCATATATTCTGGCAGGCGGGTTTATGGATGCCTTGAAAATGGCAGTCAAGTTGGGAAAAATCGGATGGAGGATCTTTCCGATCCCGCTGTTTGATCTGGCGGTAGGCTTTGTAACGATGATTGTCAGCGTCGCGGTGTTTTTGTATGCACCGGTATTGTTTGTATATATGAGTGTCAAACGTGCGAAAAAGCTTCAGCTTGAGGCAAAGAATTATCTGGAGGCGCACGGGGTGTTTCATCCCATGCCCGGGTATGTGGAACAGACAGCTGCCCCGGTAAAGCCGCCGAAAGCAGAAAACGTTACCCCGGTAAAGATAGCAGGAGTAGAAAACAGAACTCCTGACAGGATACCAGTGGAACATGAAGCGCCCTTCAGGGTATCGGTCGCAGAGAAACATGTTCAGGGAAGAAATATGGGAATGACACCCAAGGCAGCGGCAGAGGAATATCAGTTCTGTGGATTTTGTGGGGCAAAGCTGAAACGAAAGACCAGATTTTGTATCGTTTGTGGTCAGAAGACGGAGGATTAAGAGATGCTGAGTGAAACAGAAAGACAGTCGCTGCTGGAAGAGGCAGACACAGTACAAAAACAGATGTTAGAGCTATATGTCGATCTGGGAAAACAGGTTTATGAAAAATATAAGGATGAGCCCATGGTTTTTCCAGCGGAAATCAAAGCATTAACCGGGAAATTCGACAGGCTGGCGGAAATTGACCTGCGACTGAATCCGCCGGAACCGATCACGATTGAGCTGGATCCGATGGCGAAATTTGATCCGATCACCGGAAAACCCTTGCGGGGCAGCAGCGCAGAAGAAAACACCATCTGGTTTTGTGAGTCCTGCGGAAGAAAGCTGACAGGCATTGCCAATTTCTGTCAATTCTGCGGAAGCCCAAAACCGGGCATGTTTGAAGAAAAATCACAGAAAGAAGTGTTCACGGAACATATCGAAGAGCAGGCTGCACCGGAGCTACAACAAAATGCAGTGACACCGGTGCCGGTGATCGGGGATATGAAACGGCAGGATCCCTCACCGGAACCCATTGTCCGTATGGTTTGTCCGCAGTGTGGAAAAGAGGGAAAATCGGGCAGAAGATTTTGCGTGGAGTGCGGAAAAAAGCTGGTGGAGATCCATGCGCTGTAGATTTTGATGGCGATGATATTACGGGTTTCAGATATGATTTTGCACCGGAGCTGTGAAGATATGGAACAGCTCCGATGTATGACGGAAAATACAGGCAGGAGATATACATATGTTTTGTGGAGAATGTGGAGCAGAGCTTAGATCAGATGCTGTGAAATGCCCGGTCTGTGGAACAAATGTCAGGGAACATTATGTACCACAGGAGGGCGGGGAAGAAAGAGCTGTAGAATATCAGCCAGAGATGGATACAGGTATAAATGATGTGCACAATGTGTACAGTGAAGAAGGAGAAGAACCGATTACGCATATACAGATGGAGTCCAGAGAAAATCCGGCTGCACCTGCGCAGAATGCGAATCAGGAAGAACAGAGCGGGCAGATGTCCGGGAAATCCTCAAACAATATAAACTGGATATGGATTGTTGTGGTTTTGATGCTGCTGGGTCTGGCAATAGGCATGATTATGATGCAGATTTCCGGTAAGCAAGAGGATAATACTTTTGATGAAAGCTACAATGACACATATGCCGATTCAGAAAACGAGGAGCAATACGACGATGAAGATTCAGAGGATGATGCTTATGAATTTTCTGAGGAAGACGATTGGATGGCTGTGGAATCCGATGATGACCTGACGGAAGAGGAGATCCCGGAGCTTCGGGCTGCGCTGGAGCTGTCTTATGACGAGATCGATCCGGCTACGCTGCCAACTGGTGAAACATGTATGATGCTCATTGGAGAGTATGTTTATATTTTAAAGGATGGGCAGGAAGGCATCACTGTTTTGAATCAGAGTATGGAGGAAGTAGCAGAGATTTTGCCGAATACAGGGTCAATCAATACAGACGGAAAATACATTTACTACTACGACGGTCTGTCTATATTCAGGGCAGATCCGGATGGGACGCATGTGACAGAAATCGTAAATTGCGGAGAGGATTGTGAGGAGGGATTCATTGCTTATCCCGTTCCAATCAATGGTTTTATATATTATACTTATTCGGATAATGAGAATGCGCATTTGTATAAAATGGATATGGATAATGGGAATGTAGAAGAGCTATATACAAGTGAGTGGTTGATCCCATTCCGGCATGATGGGCATGTGGATATACTGGATGAAAATAATCAATACTATAATGCGGATACAGGTGAAAAGGAAGAACGGGAAGAATATGCCGATGGATGGCCCTGGCCGGTATTTCCGGTTTGCAATGATGAAAATGAATTCGAATATCTTACAGATCATGAGGGAAACCAGCTGTATGTTTTTGAAGATGATGAATGTAGTGTGTTCTATGACTTGATAGGAGATTATTGCTATTGTGTGTCACAGATTGGCAGTTTTGAGAGTGAGGATTATCGGCACTATTTATATAAGATTTCCACAGGTGAGATGGTGTATATTTTTTAATAGGAATCGTGACAATGGCACCAGCTGCAGGCAACAGAAATCTAAGCTACGAGGAGAAAAATATATGGAAAATAATCAAATAAAAAATTTGGTTCGTCTGGTGACCGAAAAACTGCCGGTAAAGTTCTCGGATACGGTCTGTAATGTGATCTGTTATGTGATCTATTTTCTCTGTCTGGTGATTACGGTGTATATGTTCTATCAGTGGGGGAAGTATATAGACAGCTGCGATGTAGTCTATTGTTTGGGAAAGCCGATCGGGATGGTGTTTGTTGGAATTGGCCATCTCATGTCGCTGGTTGTTTATGTGGTGACGCTTGGACATCCCATTAGACGAACCGCAGATAAGCTCGTTGAGATTGCCACGGAGCAGTCTGAGATTGAGGATCAGCTGGGGCTGTGACAGCGGCGATACGATGAGAGAAAATAACATAGTCTTAGGAGAAAATGACAATGAATAACAAAAAAGAAATAAAAAATAGTTTTTTTGCCTTTGCGGGTATTGTTTGTATGGTGTTTGCATTGCTGATATTATTAAATCTCACGGTTACGCAGGCGGCTTCGGTTTCAAAACTTCAATTTAACAAATGGAGCAAATTAAGTTATTACGGTGGAACGAAGAAGTATGACTGCATTGTAAAAAAATCAGGTTATGTAGTAGCCAGTATTGATCTTATCAATTATAGTCTCGATGAAGAAGAAGAGTTGGATTACACAGAATTGAATCCGCCGAAACTGACGATCCAGATCAATAAACGGGGCAGCAAGAAATATGATTTTGCCTGTGCAGATATGGACAGTGGAGTGATTACAACAGGTCCGATAAAATTAACCAGGGGTGATGTCCTCCGCGTAAGTATATTGAGTGAAGATGGAGTTATTTCACAGGCGAAGTGTAAAGTAAAGGTTTTTACTTGTGAGAGAGCATTAAACTATACGTATTTGAATGAGACACAGGGCACGTTTATTCCTTTGGAACTGGCAGGGGCACCTAAGAACAAAGTCACCTGGGAATCAACTGATGAATCTGTTGCTAAGGTAACATCAAAAGGTATGGTGAATACACTTGGGGTAGGAGATTGCGAGATCATTGCAACTTACAAGGGTGTCGAGTACGTTTGCAAAGTGGTTGTATATGAGAATCCGGCGTTCGATTCGGAGGATGATAGCGGGGAAGATGATTTGGATGCAGATGAAGGTTTTACGGATGAAGAGTGGGATATGTTACTGGATTGAGAAAAGCATTGTTACATAGATATCAGTAAAAAATAGTTGTAAACAACTGACAATACAGCTGTGAGTGAAGCCGCAATCATTCATGGCTGTATTTGCTTTTCGCCGCTGGAATGGAAGAATGCCGAGCTTCAGCAGATCTCATTTACGTCATATGGTAAAGATACGTTTTCAAGTATCTCTTTACTTATAGACAGTTTGTGCGTACAACATGCTTATATAAGTAAAAGTGTGGCAGACAGTGCACTTGTTACATTTGTCCAGACATTAAAATTGACGAGTGAACAGAAAGAAGATCTAACAGATTTGCTTGATAAAAAATATATGGTAACAAGTATAAAAGGAATTGATCTGATTTTGACCCGAATAAAGGAAAACTTATCATTGAATGATTCGGAATAAATTTACCATGTGGGAAATAAAGGCAGGTCAGACACCTTCACAAATGCATATCCGTTTCCCTTTAGCGTAGTGGTGAGCTTATCCTGCGTCTGGGCAGTATTGTTTGCGTCGTTGTGGCATAAGATCATCGGGCCGTTGCCCAGGTGCTTGTGGTTGCACACAGTATCGATGATGAAGTCCATACCGTAGTCCTTCCAGTCGAGGGAATTCTCGTTAGATGCACATGGAATCGACGGATTTTCGGGGCTTTGTGCGGTTCTGCGGAATGACAATTGACGGAAAAGGGCGCGGTGGGTATAATAGTTGTATTGATAAATTGTTTTCTAACTGGCTGCTGACAGGAAGCAGTTTTGGAGTAGCAATCCGCAAGGAGGGAGAGATCATTATGCCGCAGACAATGCAGACAATACTTGCCAGATATGTGACGGAAGTACAGAAGATATATGGTACGCATTTGAAGAGTGTTATTTTATATGGCTCTTATGCGCGGGGAGATTTTACGCAGGAATCTGATGTGGATATTATGGTTTTGGTCGATCTGCCTTCCGATAAAATGGACGAATATTCGGATGCGCTGGCGGAGGTGGACTATGAATACAATGTGAACTATGATATCTGGATGATGCCTGTTGTAAAAAATGTGGAGCATTTTAATCACTGGGTTACAGCGTATCCGTTTTATTCCAATGTACAGCGGGAAGGAGTGGTATTATATGAAGCAGCCTGAATCGTTGGATATTGGAACGAAAGAAGATGTGGTTAGGCATCGTTTGGGTGTGGCGAGAGAAGATTTGGAGACTGCTCGTCTTACTTTTGATGCTGGACAATATAGAGGAGCCAATAACCGTGCATATTATAGTATTTTTCATACAATCTGTGCAGTGCTAGCAAAAGAGGGTGTCTCATTTAAGTGTCATAAAGATGCGATCGCCTATTTTAATAAGAACTACATCCAACCAGAACTGTTTCCAAGAGAACTGGGACGAAAAATTGTCAGGGCAGAAGAAATCAGACATGCGAGTGATTATGACACCTTCTATATTGCTTCCAAAGAGGTAACAGAACAGCAGATAGAAACGGCAGAGAGAATATTATGTCTTGCAGAAGCATACTTGCTTGGAAAAGAATGATGGATTGATATATGAATGGTATTTCAAATAATGAGGAAGAGTACGCAAAGTTGAGGATGTGATTACCTCAGATCGTATGGAGAAAAAAGTCGCAAATATGAGTAAAACGATTTACCCATAATTGCGGCTTTTGATATTTTCAGCCTCCGGACGGGATCTGCCGACCTTCCACATCCATTGTATAGTTGTCTTTGTAGATCAGGTCAGACACCTTCACAAATTCATATCCTTTGCCCTTTAGGGTGGTGATCAGCGTATCCAGCGCCTGTGCGGTGTACTTGGCTCCGTTGTGGCACAGGATGATGGAGCCGTTGCCCAGGTGCTTGTGGTTGCAGACGGTATCGACAATGGAGTCCACGCCGTAGTCCTTCCAGTCGAGGGAATCCACATCCCATTGAATGCTGTAGTACCCCAGCGATGTGGCGGTCTGGATGACTTCGTTGGAGTAATCACCATAGGGCGGTCGGAACAGGGTCATTTCGTAACCGGTCAGATTCTTGACGCGGTCGTGAACCTCCATCAGCTCAGAACGCATCTGATCAGTGCTCAGCTGGCTCATGTTCTTATGGTTTTCACTGTGATTTCCGATGTCGTGTCCGGCAGCGAGGATCGCCTTCACGTCATCCGGGTAGGATTCTACCCAGCCTCCGGTCATGAAGATGGTCGCTTTTACGTTATGCTTTTCCAAAATGGACAGAATCTGTGCGGTATCCTCGTTGCCCCAGGCGGCGTCAAATGTCAGTGCGATCTGGGGTTTGTCGGTTTTCACACAGTAGATCGGCAGATCTCTTCCGTTCACGGAGGAGGATACGCTGACGACACCGGGCAGATAGATGCATGCTCCTGCAAGCAGGACACAGACGCATACCAGAAGTGCTGTCAGCTTGATTTTTACGGTATGTACATAAGGAGGATGTGTGGGAAAATGTAGAGATTCTTTCATGGCAGCTCCGACTATTCTTTCATATATTTCAAAGATATGCGCAGAAAAGTAAACTATACCATGAAATCAGACGGACTGATTGCAGAAAAAAGCCCCGCCAATTTCAACAGATCAGATCCAGTGAAAGTGACGGGGGCTTTTGATGAAACCTACAGTAAACGCACGCCTGCTTCTTTAGCGGCAGCAGTTGTATCCTCTCTCCAGATAGAACTCTGTACTTCTCCAATGTGTGCCTTGCGCAGGAAGAACATACAGATACGCGACTGACCGATACCACCACCGATGGTGTAGGGCAGCTTTTTTTCGATGATCGCCTTCTGGAAGGGCAGATGGGCGCGCTCGGGGCAGCCTGCTTTGTTCAGCTGTTCCACGAGAGAGTTTTCGTCCACGCGGATACCCATGGAGGAAAGCTCCAGTGCGATGTCTAAAACGGGATAATAAACGAGAATATCGCCGTTTAATGCCCAGTCATCATAATCCGGTGCACGTCCGTCATGGGGTTCGCCATCGCTGAGCTTGTCGCCAATCTGCATGATGCAGACAGCGCCACATTCTTTGGTGATCTCATATTCGCGTTCCTTGGCATTTAAGCCGGGATATTTTTCCAGCAGCTTCTGTGAGGTGATAAAGGTGATCTCCTTCGGCAGGATCTCACCAATATAGTCGTACTCGATGGACATATATTTTTCTGTTTGCTGTAATGTTTTGTAGACAGCGCTGACGGTATTTTTGAAGGTGTCGACCGTGCGCATTTCTTTTGTGATGATCTTTTCCCAATCCCACTGATCCACGAAGATGGAGTGGATGTTGTCAGTGTCCTCATCGCGGCGGATGGCGTTCATGTCGGTGTATAAGCCCTCACCAGCCTCAAAGCCGTATTTGTCCAGAGCGAAACGCTTCCACTTTGCAAGTGAGTGTACAACCTCTGCCTCTTTGTCACCCTGCTCTTTGATGCCAAATGATACGGGGCGTTCTACACCGTTTAGATTGTCATTTAAGCCGGATTCCGGAAGAACGAACAGCGGTGCGGATACGCGGGCCAGATTTAAGTTCTGTGCCAGATGCTTCTGAAAGAAATCCTTGACGGTTTTGATCGCGATCTGTGTGTCATGCAGATTAAGCGCGGATGTATAACCTTCAGGAAAAATGGTTTGTGACATATATTTATCCTCCAAAAAATAGATACAAATTCTGTTACGATTATATCAATCTTTCCGAGTAGATTCAACGTAAAACTTAATAAAATTAGGAATTCGGGGAAATCCCTTGCCGTAGAGAATAATTTCTGATAATATCTGTAAACATAATAATTGTTTACAGCGGTCGGAGCATTGGTTTGCAAAGGCGCTGACAGATCACAAAGAAAATGCAGGGAAGGAGACTCCCATTTTCAGATGTCGACAGGAATACAGCGTCACCGACTGAGAGCGCTGTTTGAAAGAGAAAATGGCGGGAACACTCCGGAGCAGGTCAGTCGAGACATTGGACATTTGAAACACACATGCAGCTGGGTGATAGAGGTATCGGATAAATGATTTGCATGTATGTTTATAAAAAAGAAGATGAGGTAGGCTGATTCGTGAATGGCGCGTTAAGTCATGAGAGTGGAGCAGATGTGCGAAAAGTACAGTGCTCAACAGCGGGTGGTACCGCGGATTTTGTATCGGAAATTCGTCCCGGGATATGTGAAATATCCCGGGATTTTTTATCGTATAGGAAACTGCGTCTCCTATACGACAAAAGCCTCCGGCGGGATGCGCTTCTTCGTTGCCACTTCGGTCGGTGCATGAAGATGTAATTTGTCGCAAGCGACCGCGCTCGGCGCGAGAATGTGCCGGAATGCATTCATTTTTATTTATGAGTCAAGGAAAGGGGAATAGAAATTATGTACAGAGATGTAACACTCAACCAGATCAGTGAAGCAGATATTGACAAAGAACTGTGTGTCGCAGGGTGGATCGAGAATATCCGTGACCACGGAGGCGTATCTTTTATCGATTTAAGAGACATGTATGGCATCTTGCAGGTTGTGCTCAGAGATGATACACTGTTAAAAGGTTTAAGTCGTGAGGACTGCGTGTCTATCAAGGGTATCATGGAAAAAAGAGACGAGGAGACCTACAATCCGAAGATTCCCTCCGGCACCATTGAGCTGGAGGCAAAGGAGATCACTGTACTCGGAAAGGTGAAAAAACAGCTTCCTTTCGAGATTATGACCTCCAAGGAGGTTCGTGAGGACGTGCGTTTGCAGTACCGTTATCTTGATCTGAGAAACGCCAAGGTGCGCGATAACATGATCTTCCGTTCCAATGTGATATCATTTCTGCGTCAGAAGATGACGGAGATGGGATTTTTAGAGATCCAGACACCGATCCTGTGTGCATCTTCTCCCGAGGGTGCAAGAGATTACATTGTTCCCAGCCGGAAATTCAAGGGTAAATTTTATGCGCTTCCGCAGGCACCGCAGCAGTATAAGCAGCTTTTAATGGTGTCCGGATTTGATAAGTATTTCCAGATCGCACCCTGCTTCCGCGATGAGGATGCAAGAGCAGACCGCTCTCCTGGAGAGTTCTATCAGCTGGATTTTGAGATGAGCTTTGCGACCCAGGAGGACGTATTCAAGGTTGGTGAGGAAGTGCTGACTGCAACATTTGAGAAGTTTGCACCGGAAGGCTATGAGGTCACAAAGGCACCGTATCCCATCATCAGCTATAAGCAGGCAATGCTGGAGTTCGGCAGTGACAAGCCGGATCTGAGAAACCCGCTCCGAATTATCGACCTGAGTGAGTTTTTCCAGAGATGTACCTTTAAGCCATTCCACGGAAAGACCGTGCGCGCCATCAAGGTACATGCAGAGATGTCCAAGGGCTTCCATGAAAAACTGTTGAAATTTGCACAGTCCATCGGTATGGGTGGACTTGGTTACCTTGAGGTGCAGGAGGACGGCAGTTACAAGGGACCTATTGACAAGTTTATTCCCGATGACATGAAGGAAGAGATGCGTTCACTGGCCGGACTTGAGATAGGAGACACCATTTTTTTCATCGCAGACAAGGAAATGAAGGCGGCTGCCTACGCGGGAGCGATCCGTACAGAACTGGGCGAGAAGCTGGATCTGATCGAGAAAAACGCATACCGTTTCTGCTATGTGAATGATTTCCCAATGTTTGAGAGGGATCCGGAGACAAAGAAGATTGGATTTACACACAACCCGTTTTCAATGCCCCAGGGTGGTTTAAAGGCGCTGGAGGAGCAGGATCCGTTAGACATTCTGGCTTATCAGTATGATATTGTCTGCAACGGTATCGAGTTATCTTCCGGAGCAGTCAGAAACCATGACCTTGATATTATGGTAAAAGCATTTGAGATCGCAGGCTACGATGAGACCGTATTGGAAGAAAAATTTGGAGCGCTTTATAACGCATTTCAGTATGGTGCACCGCCTCACGCAGGCATGGCACCGGGCGTGGATCGTATGATCATGCTGCTTAGAAATGAGGAAAATATCCGTGAGATCATTCCGTTCCCGATGAATGGAAATGCGCAGGATCTGATGTGCGGTGCACCCAATACTGTTACCGAGCAGCAACTGCGGGAGGTACACATCAAGGTGAGGGATTAGCAACTGGAAGATCAGATCGAAGCACTGCACAGGAACTGAACAGTTAGGAGTTAGAAATGGCAAATATCATCAGTGATGAGACAATTGAATATGTAGGCATCCTTGCCAAGCTGGAATTATCCGATGAGGAAAAAGAGCAGGCAAAAAAGGACATGGGAGAGATGTTGGATTACATCGACCAGCTGAATGAGCTCGATACGACAGGGGTAGAGCCGATGTCACATGTATTCCCGGTACACAATGTATTTCGTGAGGATGAAGTGACAAATGGTGACGGCAGTGAGGATACACTGGCGAATGCACCGTTGGAGAGAGACGGCGGCTTTGAGGTGCCGAAGACAATCATTTAAGGAGGAACACCACTATGTCTCTTATGAGCCTGACAGCCGTAGAGCTGGGAAAAAGGATTCAAAATAAAGAAGTGACTGCTGTGGATGCCACACGCGAGGCGCTTGCCGCCATCGCAGCCAGAGAGGAAGCGGTACACAGCTTTGTGACTGTGGACGCGGAAGGTGCACTGGCGCAGGCAGAACAGATACAAAAAAGGATTGACGCCGGAGAACTGACTTCGCCGCTTGCGGGCGTTCCGGTAGCCATCAAAGACAATATGTGCACGAAAGGTATGAAAACCACGTGCAGTTCAAAAATTTTATATAATTTTATGCCAACTTTTACTGCGGAGGCAGTATTAAATCTGGAAAAAGCAGGAGCAGTGATACTCGGTAAAACAAACATGGATGAGTTCGCCATGGGAAGTACAACGGAGACATCGGCTTTCGGAGTGACAAAAAACCCCTGGAACACCGGACATGTGCCTGGCGGTTCTTCCGGTGGAAGCTGCGCGGCAGTGGCGGCAGAGGAGTGTTCCTATGCGCTTGGTTCTGATACGGGTGGATCCATCCGCCAGCCCAGCTCTTTCTGCGGCGTGACCGGAATCAAGCCGACCTATGGAACGGTTTCCCGTTACGGACTGATCGCTTATGGCTCATCTCTGGATCAGATCGGCCCCATCGCAAAGGATGTCACAGACTGTGCAACGATTCTGGAGATCATCTCCTCCCATGACAGCAAGGATTCTACTTCGGTCGTCCGTGAGGACACCCGTTTTACGGAGGCTTTAGTAGATGATGTAAAGGGAATGAAGATTGGTATTCCCCGGGATTACTTCGGTGAAGGACTGAATGCTGAGGTGAAAGAAGCAGTACTTGCGGCAGCGAAGGAATTGGAGAAAAAAGGTGCCATCGTTGAGGAGTTTGACCTTGGGCTGGTGGAATATGCGATTCCGGCTTACTACGTCATCGCCTGTGCGGAGGCCAGCAGCAATCTTGCCCGCTTTGATGGCGTGAAATACGGCTATCGCACGGAGGAATATGACGGTCTGCATCAGATGTACAAAAAGAGCCGTTCGGAGGGCTTTGGTGCGGAAGTAAAACGCCGGATCATGCTGGGTTCGTTCGTCTTAAGCTCCGGCTATTATGATGCTTATTATTTAAAGGCACTGCGTGTAAAGGCGCTCATCAAAAAAGCCTTTGACGAGGCATTTGCAAAATATGACGTGATCTTAGGGCCGGCTGCACCTAATACAGCTCCGAAGCTGGGTGCATCGCTGTCTGATCCGATCCAGATGTATCTGGGCGATATTTACACGATCTCTGTGAATCTGGCAGGTCTTCCGGGTATCAGCTTACCCTGCGGTATGGACAGTCAGGGCCTGCCCATTGGTTTGCAGCTCATCGGTGACTGCTTCAGGGAGAAAAACATCATCCGCGCGGCGTATGCCTATGAGCAGACAAGAGACTACAGGCACAGCCCGGTTGCTATGCAGGATGAGAAGGGAGCATAAGTATGAGTAGAGAATATGAAACTGTCATCGGCCTGGAAGTGCATGTAGAGCTGGCTACGAAAACAAAGATTTTTTGCGGATGCTCCACCGCTTTTGGAGGTGCGCCCAATACACATACCTGTCCGGTCTGTACCGGAATGCCCGGATCACTTCCGGTGCTGAATAAAAAGGTTGTAGAATATGCAGCAGCAGTGGGAATTGCCACGAACTGTACGATCAACCAGAACTGCAAATTTGACCGTAAAAACTATTTTTATCCTGATAATCCGCAAAATTATCAGATCTCTCAGTTGTATGAGCCTATTTGCCGCAACGGATATGTGGAGATCGAGACGGCAAGCGGTGGGACAAAAAAGATCGGTATCCACGAGATTCATATGGAGGAGGACGCCGGAAAGCTGGTGCATGATGACTGGGAGGATGTGTCGGTCGTAGATTTTAACCGTTCCGGTGTGCCCCTGATCGAGATCGTATCCGAGCCCGATATGCGTTCCGCCGATGAGGTCATTGCGTATCTGGAAAAGCTACGCCTGATCATTCAGTATCTGGGTGCTTCGGACTGCAAATTAAATGAGGGCTCTATGCGTGCGGATGTCAATTTGTCTGTGCGGGAAGTTGGAGCAACGGAATTTGGCACACGAACTGAAATGAAGAACCTGAATTCTTTTCGTGCGATCGCCCATGCCATTGAGGGAGAGAAAAACCGTCAGATCGACTTGATCGAGTCTGGTGAAAAGGTGATCCAGGAAACCCGCCGTTGGGATGACACAAAAGAAAGCTCCCATGCGATGCGCTCTAAGGAGGATGCGCAGGACTACCGTTATTTTCCTGAACCGGATCTCGTGCCAATCATTATTTCTGACGAGTGGTTAGAAGAGATCAGGAGCGCACAGCCGGAGTTTCGCACACAAAAGCTTGTTCGCTATGAAAAGGAGTACGAGATCCCCCGTTATGATGCCGAGATCATCACAAATTCCAAGCATCTGGCGGATCTGTTTGAGAAAACGGTTGCCATCTGCAAAAAACCGAAAAAGGTGTCCAACTGGCTGATGGTAGAGACAATGCGTCTCTTAAAGGAGCATGAGATGGAGCCGGAGGATATTCGTTTTTCCGCAGAACACCTGGCAGCACTTGTGAATCTCGCTGATGCAGGGACGATCAACAGTACTGTTGCAAAAGAAGTATTTGAGAAGATGTTTACAGATGACATCGATCCAGAGAAGTATGTGGAGGAGCATGGTTTAAAGACTGTGAATGATGAAGGTGCGCTGCGCTCCACCATCGAGCAGGTGATCAGGGACAATCCGCAGTCTGTGGAGGATTATCATAACGGAAAGGAGAAGGCCATCGGTTTCCTTGTAGGACAGACTATGAAGGCCATGAAAGGAAAAGCCAATCCGGCTATGGTAAATCAGATTTTAAAGGAATTACTGTAAATGTATCACAAATAGGAAAAGAGTTTCTGCTTTTTTGATGATAAGAGGTGGAAACTCTTTTTTTGTCATTGTTTTTCTCTCATTTTGCAAGTATAATAAAAAATAATGGAGAAAAAGATATGAAGCATGTATTTATTGTCAATCCCTATGCGGGAAGTATGACATTCGCAAACAATTTAAGACAGCAGCTGGAACAGATCGAGGGCTTTGAATATTTTCTATTTCACTCACGTTATACTGGAAATGAAACAGAGCTGACGAAGAAGATCGTGCACTTTTTTCCGGATGAGCAGCTTCGGATTTATGCCTGCGGCGGATCAGGGACGATGAGGAATGTGCTGGAAGGAGTCGGGGAAAACCCCCATGTAGAACTGGCATTTTATCCGTGTGGCATGACAAACGATTTCCTGAAGGTGTTTTCCCAGGAGGATCGGGAGCGATTTTATGATATTGAGGAGCTGATCCATGGTGAGACGATCCTTGTGGACTCGATCCTGACGAATCATGGCAGGGCGATCAATAGCTTTTCCTGTGGAATGGATGCAGAGATCATGCGCTATATTGCAACCCAGCATCCAGTGCGAACGGTTGGTATACAGGTTCCGTATTCTGCATATGTGTTTGAGGCATTGCTCCGTCTGAAAAAGATGGAGCTGAGAATCCGTGTGGATGGTGTGGAAATGGACGGCTGCTATGATGAGCTTTGCTGGGGAAATGGGTGTGTCCTTGGCGGATCACTCTGTATGCCGAAGGGATTTGTGCCGAATGATGGGCTGGGCAGCTATGTGTTTGTGCCATCGAAGGGACAGCTGGCATTTATCCATATTCTTAGAAATCTGATCAGTCAGAAGAGTGACTATATTGAGAAGCATGCCAGAGTCGGTTGTGGAAAGAAAATGACACTCATGCGCAGTGACAGAGGTCCGATCGTGGCGAATCTGGATGGAGAGATGCTTTCGGCGCCTGGTGAGTGGACGATCGAAATGCGCCCGGCAAGCGTGAGATTCGTTGTTCCGAGAGGGGTGAGACTGCCATGAGAGATTTTCACAGAGAGCGGAGAATGGTATGGTATATTCTCGTGATTGAATGTCTGATCGCGCTCTGGACGATAAAAAATGTTTACCATGCACCGTTCCTTCGATATGTGATCGAGGTGTGTATGTTCTTTTTTGGAATTTTGGCGACACGCCTTTTGATCTCGCGGTTTTCTGCGAGGTGCTCGGATTTTGTGCAGGGGGCGGTTACGATCAGCTGTGGAACGGCTGTTTATCTGTGCTATTCTCTGGAGAGCGGTTCTGACCGGCTTCTTCCGGTATGCATGCTGTTTGTGCTGGCAGAATGTACGATCTATAAGAACATTCAGCTGAATGTTTTTGTGACTGCCATGGATTTTTTTATGATGATGGTCACACAGATACTGTGCAGTATGAATGTGATATATAATACTTATAACCGGATAGAGTCAGTCTTTGTTCTGGCACTTGTCCTGATCATCAGTGGTCTGATCCTGTATATGCAAAAGCAGGATCTGTTTATTGACCGCGTAGCCAGGGAGGATGAAAAAAGTCTGGATGACCTGCTGCAACTGGTGGAGATGAAATGTGAGGATGCGACAGCGGCAGCAGAGGCGAAAAGCAGTTTTCTGGCAAATATGTCCCATGAGATCCGTACACCGATCAATGCCGTGCTTGGCATGAATGAGATGATTCTTCGGGAAGCACAGGACGAAGAGATCCGTGGCTATGCCCAGAACATCCAAAGTGCAGGGACAACGCTGCTTTCCCTGATCAATGATATTTTGGATATATCCAAGATTGAATCCGGAAAAATGGAGCTTATGCCGGAAAAATATCAGCTGGGGTCATTGCTTTATGATATTTTGGTAGTGATCAGACCCCGTGCGGAGAAAAAGGAGCTTCAGCTCATACTTGATATTGATGAACATATTTCCAATGAGCTGTATGGAGACGAAGTGCGGATCCGTCAGATCATCACGAATATTTTGACGAACGCGGTAAAATATACGGAAAAAGGCAGTGTTACCCTTCGTGTAAATGCGGAAAAGAAGGATGAACGTCATATTATCTTGAAGGTGGCGGTGAAAGATACCGGTATTGGAATTAAAGAAAGCAAGGAAGTATTGTTTGCTTCTTTCCAGCGTGGAGGGGATCTTCGGGCGCATCACATTGAAGGAACAGGACTGGGACTCTCCATTACGCAGCAGCTGCTTGCAATGATGGGCAGTGATCTTCAGATGGAGAGTGTTTATGGAAAGGGATCCGTTTTTTCATTTGACCTGGTTCAGACAGTTGTGAGTGAGGAGCCGATGGGAGATCTCAATGATCTCTATCAGAAACGCCTGTCTCAGGAGCAGACATATCATGAGAGTTTTACTGCACCAGATGCACACGTGCTTGTCGTTGAGGATAATGTAATGAATCAGAAAGTAGTGAAATCCCTGCTGAAACAGACACTCGTGCAGATCGATATCGCTGATGATGGCGTAAAATGCCTGGAAAAATGCGCAAATAATCACTATGATCTGATTCTTATGGATCATCTGATGCCGAATATGGATGGCGTTGAAGCATTTCGCCGTCTGCGTGCAGACAAAACGGGTATCAATTACAAGACACCGGTCATCATCCTGACTGCAAATGCAGTGGCAGGAATGAAGCAGCAGTATCTGAAGGCGGGGTTTAACGGATTTTTGTCAAAACCGATCCAGGCCCCTCTTTTGGAAGAAACGCTCAAACAGTATCTGCCGGAGGAGCTGGTGATGCTTGGCGGGCAGGATCAGGCTGTTGATGCCGAGGAAGAAGAGCGAAGAAAGATCCTTCGCCAGACAGTGGATGAACTGAAGATAGCGGATATAGATCTGGAGGATGCGCTGCAGTATTCTTCGGGAACGGTGAGAGATGTTCTGGATAATATCAAGGGCTATCTGACGGATTCCATGCTGAACCGGACCCGCATTCAAAAGGAATATGAGGCGAAGCAATGGAATGATTTCAGGATTCATGTACATGCCCTGAAAAGCACCTCACGGATCGTGGGAGCAGTTCACATGGCATATCTCGCAGAACAGATGGAAAAGGCAGCAGGCGGCGAGGATCAGGCATATATTACTGCAAATTTCGAGAATCTTTTGCAGGAGCATGAACAGCTTTGCACAGATCTGGAGCATCTGCTGGCTGCGCCGCAGATCCGCGATCTGACGGCAGTCACGATTGAAGTGGAGCAGGAGACGGACAGCTATCTGGCAGAGGCAGAGCAGTTTATTCAGGATGTGCAGGATTATGACGTGGATTTTGAACGGCTGCGCACTTTTTGCAGCTGCTATCCTACGGGGATGATGCTGGAGAACGAGCGGGCAGAATTGACGCAGGCTGTAGAGGATTTTGATTATGAGGCAATCGAACGGTCGCTGGAGCAGATCGTTGTAATGATGAAACGGGAAGGATAAGGAGGACAATGAAATGGATCGCACATACGAAGAAGAATACAGTAAGTCGCATGACAAGCTGGTGACCAGGCGTATACATAAGGTTGTCATTCTTTGCTTTTTGCTCAGTCCTGCTCTCTATATTTTTACGAGGCTGGGGATTTTTGAAATACCGAATGTATATATTTTTTCATCGGCGGCATATATCATCATCTCGTGGCTGATCGTGGATATTTTGATCCGGGCGGATAAGATCATTGCGGCTAAGTTTTTTCAGCTTTTATATCTGGAGATATTGGTGGCGGGAGCTTCCTCTGATCCTTATATGGGTATTTATATTACTTATTTTGCCATTCCGCTATTATCTTGTATGTATATGGATTGGGTATTGACACTGATCACGTCGGTGATTGGTTATGTCTGCATGATGGTCTTTTTATGGCCGAGGGCACAGGGATTTGTGATGCATGGATTTACGCATATGACAGACCCGTTCCGGTTCTGGGTCGGTTTTGGAGCAGGCTATTCCATCGAGTATCTGTTCATGACGGTGTTTGCCATCTCTGTTGTACGCCATGGTCGTGAGATCCGCCAGCATTATTTTGAGAGTCAGAAGGAAAAGCTGTCTGCGGAGGCGGCGAGTCAGGCAAAAAGCAGCTTTCTTGCTAATATGTCCCATGAGATCCGGACCCCCATCAATGCGATTATTGGAATGAATGAGATGATCCTGCGGGAGAGTAGGGAGCGCAGGATCCTGCGCTATGCAGGCAATATCAAAAGTGCCAGCAAGAGCCTTTTGGCACTCATCAATGATATTCTGGATTTTTCAAAGGTGGAGTCCGGAAAGATGGAGATTATCGAGGCAAATTATCAGATCAGTTCATTGCTGAACGACCTGATCAGCATGATTCAGCCGAGAGTTGTGGATAAGGGGCTGGAGCTGAAGATTGATATTGATGATCAGATTCCCAGTGAACTGTATGGTGATGAGGTGCGTATTCGCCAGATCATCACAAATCTTTTGACCAATGCGGTGAAATATACCCGGGAAGGCTCTGTGACATTGAAGGTGCGCTGTACCAGACTGCCGGACAAGGAGCAGGTGCGTTTGGATGTAGCGGTGGTTGATACTGGTATCGGTATTAAAAAAGAGGATCAGGAAAAGCTGTTTTCTACCTTCCAACGAGTGGATGAGGAGGCAAACCGGGGAATCGAGGGAACCGGTCTTGGGCTGGCACTCTCCAAGCAACTGCTGGAGCTGATGAATTCCAAGCTGCTTCTGGACAGCGAGTATGGACGGGGCAGTGCCTTTTTCTTTGGCCTGGTGCAGAAAATTGTGGATGAAACACCGATTGGAGATTATAAATCTCTGTATGAGAGATCCGGCCAGGATGCCATACATTATCAGGAGAGCTTTCAGGCACCGGATGCCAAGATTCTGGTTGTGGACGATACCCGCATGAATCTGGAGGTGTGTAAGGGACTGCTTAAAAAGACGAGAATACAGATTGATACGGCAGACAGCGGATTGGAGTGCCTGAATATGATCATGAAGAAGAAGTATGACATGATCTTATTGGATCACAAGATGCCGAATATGGATGGTGTTCAGTGTCTGAACCATATGCGGGAGTTGGACAACAATCCGAATGCCAATACGAAAGTCATTGCTCTGACTGCAAATGCTGTGAGTGGTGCCAGAGAGTTTTATATCGGGCACGGCTTTGACGATTATCTTGCCAAACCGATCCAGGGGGAGAAGCTGGAACAATTGTTGTGCCAGTATCTGCCGCCGCAGTATTTAAAGGTACCAGAGGAAGAAAATGTAGATTATCTGGAAGAACTCTGTATACCGCCGATTGACGGCATCGTGGCTGACGATGCACTGCGCTATGCGGGAGGCGATCAGGAAGAATACTTACATAATCTGAAGTTATATCTGGATGAGTACCAGGAGAAGAAGGAGAAACTGGAAGGCTTTTTCCTGGAAGAGGATCTGGAAAATTATCAGATTGTGGCACATGCTGTGAAGAGTACCTCAAAGCTCATCGGAGCGAACGACCTGTCAGAGATGGCGCGGATGATGGAGGAGGCTGCGGCTGCACGGGACATGAACTGTGTGCGTTCCGGTCATGCACAGTTTATGGAGCGATTTACCTATCAGAGCACCTGTATTGCGGACACGATCGCAGAGCTTGGTCTGGAGGATGAACAGGTGGAGCTTCAGGGTGTATCGCCTGAGGAGCTGCACGTATTCTGTCAGAAGCTAAAGAACAGTCTTGCAGAGTTTGATATGGAGGAGATTCAGGCTCAGGTGGCATATTTGCAGACCCTGGATGTCCTAAAGGATATCAAGGAGGCGATGCAGACAGCAGTGAGCAATTTCGATTACGATGGAGTGAATGAGCAGGTGGAGCAGCTGGAGCAGATGATCCGTTGATCCAAATAGAGATCTTAAATGTAACAAAATAGAATTGCTTTATTTAAAAGCAGCTTTGCATTTGGCAAAGCTGCTTTTTTCTGACCGTTTTATCGGACTTATCTTCAGGTAAAATGTGATTACACGAAACAGAGAGTTGTAGGAAATGGACTGGAGAAATCGTTTTGAATGAGGAGGATCATATGAGAGGAAAAATCATAGCAGTAGACTTTGATGGAACCTTGTGCAGAGACTGTTATCCGAAGATTGGTGAGGCAAATGAGGGACTGATCCGGAAATTAAAGAAAATGCGCATGCAGGGAGACCGGTTGATCCTGTGGACCTGCAGAACCGGTGAACAGCTGGAGGAGGCGCTTTTGTTTTGTCTGATGCGCGGGCTGGTATTTGATGCAGTGAATGAAAATCTTCCGGAAACGGTGGAGCAGTTTGGCGGAGATTCCCGCAAGATATTTGCAGATCTCTACATTGATGACCGGAGTGCAGCTCCCTGGGAGATTTCAAGCTGCCATTCATTGGTTTAAAACAGAAGCGTCAGAAAGGGGCAGGTGTTTGAATATGAAAGTGATTTTATCGTATCTTGTGGCAGCAATGATCTTATCAGTCAGCAGTATTGCGATGGTGGCAGCATTATTGGCGCGAGATGTATTTGGACAGCCGGATTCCTGTATGCTGCTCATATTTATCCTGTTAAGCATTTTGTATTTTATTGTATTGTTCTTATGGGATCGCTTGCAGCATGCGAAAAAGCCGGTAAGAGGTTGACAGTGAAAGGCAGAAAAATTACAATATAAGTATCTACGGATGAAAAGAGGAAAGGTTATGAGAAAAAAACGTTTTCTGGCCATTCTGACAGCAATCGCTATCAGCATGAGCTTTACAGCTCCTGCAACGGTTACTGCGACAGAAGCCGAAGAGTCAGCAGATACGATTGATGATGAACAGGAGGAGGGCGAGCAGACTACGGTTGCAGCTCCCGATGCAGACAGTGAGAGTAGCAGCTCAGGCGGTGGAACAGGCAGCTCTGCCGGACAGGCATCTACAGGCAGTTCAGAGGGCAGTTCTGCCGGCAGCACAAGGTCTTCGGACAGCAGCCTGGCGCATCTTGGAATTTCACCGGGAAGCCTGAGTCCTGCATTTTCAGCGGGCACACATGAATATACCGCGTCAGTAGATGCAGGGGTGACAGCAATCTCTGTGGCAGCAAGACCGAGTGACAGCAATGCGGTGATCGCTTCTGTTACCGGTGCAAAGTCCTTGAAACCGGGTACAAATACGGTAAAGGTTGTGGTAGAGGCACAGAATGGCGCGACCACTACTTATACGATCACGGTCAATTGCGGTTCTGCCACCACAGCGACAGAGCAGCCGGCTGTTTCTGAGGAGCCTACCGCAGATACAACACCGGAAGATGACGCAGTGGCACCGGAAGGAGAGGTTTCTACCATCGAAGACACACCGGAAGAGAAAACAGAGGAGCCGGAGGTCACCTTTGATGACAACGGGTACCTGATCTATGAGGGAAATGCCTATATTCCGTCATCTATGATGCCGGAGGGCGAGTATGTATCACTTGATAAGTACAACAAGCTCTACGAACAATTACAGACCCAGAAATCGAAAAATATGCGTGTGCTGATCATATTGATCGTACTATTGGCGTTGTTATTGATCGTGATACTTAATCTGGTGTTAAAGCTGAGAGATGCCCGGATAGATGCAAGGCTCGGTCTTGACGGGTTGGATGATGATGACGAGGCTGAGAATGTGCAGGTGGATACATCCATGATTCCTGACGTAAGGATGCCGGAGACAGTGAAAGCTTCCAGTCCTGCAAAACAGCCCAGACCGGAAAAACGATTGCAGCCGGAAAAACGGCCAGAACCGAAAAAGCAGTCCGGATCGGAAAAACGGTCAAAACCGGAAAGGCAGTCCGAACCGGAAAAGCAGCCAAAACCGGAAAGGCAGCCCGACCCGGAAAAACAGCCAAAACCGGAACGACAGTCCAGAACGGAAAAGCAGCCGAAACCGGAAAAACAGTCCAGACCGGCAAGAAAGGCAAAAGCTGCGGATCTGTCAGAGGATCTTGAGATTCTGGATTTGAATGATTTATAGAAAGGTAGTAATTTTTTATGAACAGACCCTATACAGCCAAAGCAAAAAAAGCACTTGCTCTGGCGGGCAGAATGTCCCGAAATCTGCACCATAATTATATCGGGACGGAGCATCTGTTGCTGGGATTGCTGCATGAAGGCAGCGGTGTGGCAGCATGTGTGCTCATGAGCAATGGTGTGGAAGAGGAAAAACTGGTGCAGCTGATTGAAGATCTGATCGCACCCTCTTCTGATGTAATGCTCATGGATCGTGATGGCTATTCGCCGAAGACGCAGAAGGTATTGGAGCGGGCAGAGACAGAGGCGGAGCGTTTTCATTCCGATGAGGTGGGAACGGAGCATCTGCTTATCGCGATCATTAAAGAGATCGATTGTGCTGCTTCCAGACTGCTCAACACCCTGGGCGTGAGTGGACAAAAGCTATATGTGGATATTCTGGTTGCAATGGGTGAGGATGCATCCCAGCACAGAGATGATCTTCAAGGCAGCCGGACAGGAAAAAAGAAAAATGCAACTGCAACGCTGGATGCGTATTCCAGAGATCTGACGGAGCTTGCCAGAAATGGTGAGCTGGATCCGGTCATTGGCAGAGAGGATGAGATTGAACGTGTCATCCAGATTTTAAGCCGCAGAGGAAAGAACAATCCGTGTCTGATCGGTGAGCCGGGAGTTGGAAAAACCGCGATCGTGGAAGGCCTGGCTCAGCGTATCGTGAATGGTATCGTGCCGGATACAGTTGTGGACAAACGCCTTCTGACTCTGGATCTGTCGGGAATGGTGGCAGGATCCAAATATCGCGGAGAGTTTGAGGAACGTATCAAGCGTGTGATCGCAGAGGTACAGCAGGCAGGCAATATTATTTTGTTTATCGACGAGATTCACACGATCATCGGTGCGGGAGGCGCAGAGGGGGCCATCGATGCTTCTAATATTTTAAAGCCTTCCCTTGCCCGGGGCGAGATCCAACTGATCGGCGCCACAACGATCGAGGAATATCGGAAATATGTAGAGAAGGATGCTGCGCTGGAACGCCGTTTTCAGCCGGTGACAGTGGAGGAACCGACGGTTGAGCAGGCGGTCGCGATCTTACAGGGCTTAAAGAGCCGTTATGAGCAGCATCATCAGGTGCAGATCACGGATGAAGGCGTGGAGGCAGCTGTGCGTCTTTCACAGCGCTATATCAATGACCGTTTTCTGCCGGACAAGGCAATTGACCTGATCGATGAGGCTTCTGCCCGGATCCGTCTGTCTGTATGCAAGACGCCGGAGGAGCTGTTGGAGTATCAGGAAAAGAGCCGTGAGCTGGAGCAGGCATTCGTGGAAGCAATGGCAGATGGCGATATGGAGCTGGCATCACAGTGCATGGATGAGCGCGCAAAAGCCGATGCTGCTTATGAGCAGGCTAAAAAGCGTCTGGAACGAAAAAAGAATAGAAAAAAACTCATCGTTGGTGAGGCAGAGATCGCCGAAGTTGTTTCCAAATGGACGAAAATTCCCATCAAGCGCCTGACAGAGGGCGAGGCTGAGCGGCTGCGCCGACTGGAAAAAACATTGCACAAGCGTGTGATTGGACAGGAGGAGGCAGTCAGTGCTGTTTCACGTGCCGTGCGAAGAGGCCGGGTTGGCCTGAAGGATCCGAACCGTCCCATCGGTTCTTTCCTGTTTTTAGGACCTACCGGTGTGGGAAAGACAGAAATCTCAAAAGCACTCGCCGAGGCAATTTTTGGTGATGAGCAGGCGATGATCCGCGTTGACATGTCGGAGTATATGGAAAAGCACAGCGTTTCCAAGATGATCGGTTCGCCTCCGGGCTATGTTGGCTTTGACGAGGGTGGACAGCTCAGCGAAAAGGTGCGCCGCAATCCATATTCCGTGATCCTTTTTGATGAGATCGAAAAGGCACATCCCGATGTGTTTAACATTCTGCTTCAGGTGTTGGACGATGGGCGGATCACGGATTCACAGGGACGCCGGATCGACTTTAAAAATACGATCATCATCATGACGAGTAACGCCGGAGCGCAGTCTATCGTAGCGCCAAAGAAGCTTGGTTTTGCGTCAGTCAATGATGAAAAGCAGGATTATGAGCGGATGAAATCCCTCGTGATGGAGGATGTATCACGGATTTTCAAACCGGAGTTTTTAAACCGTATTGATGAGACGATCGTGTTCCGCATGCTGAATAAGGAGGATATGAAAAAGATCGTTACGATTCTCGCCAAAACGCTTGTGGATCGCTGCAAGAGCCAGATGAATATCGATCTGGTCATCACAGAGCCGGTAAAGGCATATATCGTGGAAAAAGCCTATGATCCGAAATATGGTGCACGTCCGCTTCGTCGTATGATCCAGACAAAGATCGAGGATCAGCTGGCAGAGGAGATCCTGTCCGGCCGGGTGAAATCCGGCGATACCGTGCGTGTGGCAATGAAGAAAAAAGAACTGGTATTTGAGACGAAAAAGTAACTATAAATCACTAGTCAAAAGCGAAGGATTCCTTTATAATAAACCTAGCTGAAAGAAATAAAAACTAAAATACGAACCGGCATCAGGACTCGTCATCTGTGATGACCCCTTGTGCCAATACTTAGGAGGAAAAAATGAGTACAGTAAGTGAATTAATCCGTTCAGAGGCAGACGGCAGTCTCAGCTTTGGAGACTATACATTAGGAGCAAAGGCAAAGCTTGATAATTTTCAGCATGCCGGAGCAAAGTATAAGGTAAAGACCTTCCGCGAGATCACGAAGCTTGAGAAAAATGATATGTTTGCCTATGAGTCCGTACCGGGAACCGCAGTAACAAACATGACTGCAGCAGACGGCGTGGTACGTTTTTCGGTAGAAGGACCGGAGGATGCGGAGATTACACTTGGATTAGAAGAAGAGACTTCTTACGAAGTGAGCATCGGCGGCACGGATGCCGGAACAATGACGACAAATCTTGGCGGGAAGCTGACGATTAGCGTGGAGCTGAACGGTGAGCCGGTAGCAGTGGAGATCAAGAAGGCGTAGCAATTATTTACAGACACTATGAAGAACGATGGTGCATTTGGGACGGTTTTGCCTGACGGAACGGGAACGTTGAAAGGGCATCGAGACCAACTGTATCATCGTTCGTTCTATTAAAGGAGAATTTATGGCAAAAGGAAAGACAGCCGTATATTTTTGCCAGTCCTGTGGTTATGAATCTGCAAAGTGGATGGGACAGTGTCCCGGATGCCATGAGTGGAACACCTTCGTGGAGGAAGTGGTAGACAAAAAGACTGCCGCAAAAACAGGCGGAAAAGCAGCACAGCCGAAATCAAAGCCCCAGACACTTGCAGCCATCGAACTGAGAAAAGAGCACCGGATGACCAGTGGAATGCCGGAGCTGGACCGGGTGCTGGGCGGGGGTGTTGTGCCCGGCTCCATGGTGCTGGTGGGCGGAGACCCGGGGATCGGAAAATCAACGCTGCTGTTACAGGTGTGTAAAAATCTGGCAGACCAGCATATTTCGGTGCTCTATATTTCCGGCGAGGAATCCCTGCAGCAGATCAAGATCCGCGCCCAGCGCATCGGCAGCTTTACCGATGACTTAAAGCTGCTCTGTGAGACGAATCTGGAGGAGATCCGCCAGATCATAGACCTGGAAAAGCCGCAGATCGTGGTGATCGATTCCATTCAGACGACGTATAACGAGGATGTATCCTCTGCGCCCGGCTCTGTATCGCAGGTGCGTGAGTCTACTGCCACACTGTTGCAGATCGCGAAGGGCAGCGGAGTGACCGTTTTTATTGTTGGACATGTGACAAAGGAGGGGGTGGTCGCCGGACCGCGCGTGTTAGAGCACATGGTAGATACTGTGCTCTATTTTGAGGGAGACCGCTATGCGTCCTACCGTATTTTGCGTGGTGTCAAAAACCGTTTTGGCTCCACCAATGAGATCGGCGTGTTTGAGATGCGGGGCGACGGACTGCGGGAGGTGGAAAACCCCTCGGAATACATGCTCAGCGGCAAGCCGGAAAATGCATCCGGTTCTGTCGTGGCGTGTTCTATGGAGGGCACGCGCCCGATCTTGCTTGAGATACAGGCCCTGGTCTGCCACTCCAATTTTGGTATCCCGAGACGAACTGCTGCGGGCACGGATTTTAACCGGGTGAATCTGCTGATGGCGGTGCTGGAAAAGCGATTGAACCTGAAAATGTCCGAGTGTGATGCCTATGTCAATATTGCGGGAGGCATCCGCATGAACGAGCCAGCGATCGATCTTGGCATCGTTCTCGCCCTCGTCTCCAGCTTTAAAAATCGTCCCATCGACGAAAAGACGATCTGTTTTGGTGAGGTCGGACTGAGCGGCGAGGTGCGTGCGGTCAGCATGCCGTCCCAGCGCGTGTCAGAGGCAAAAAAACTTGGCTTTACCACCTGCATCCTGCCGAGAGTCTGTATGGACGGATTGCAAAAGATCGATGGCATTCGGCTGGTGCCGGTCAGCAACGTGAGGGAAGCGATAGATATTATTTAAAAAGATGATGGGACAGAAAGATCAAGATGGGGAATGAGCTATGGCATCGACAACCAATACCTTACTGAAAAAACTTGTAAATGGAAAAAGCCTGCAAGGGGTCTTAGACAGCGAGGCGGGAAACTTTGCAGAGATATCGCTGTCGGAATATCTGCGTCGACTTTGCGAGGAACGGGATATGGTGCCGGAGCAGGTCATAAAGAAAGCGCAGATTGACAGAACCTATGGCCATCAGCTTTTTAACGGCACAAGAAATCCTTCCAGAGATAAACTGATCCAGCTTTCCAGAGGCTTTGAATTGTCGCTGGAAGAGACACAGACGCTTTTAAAAAAGGCAGGCAAAAGCATGCTCTATCCGAAGATCAAGCGAGATGCAGCCTGTATTTACGGGATTTCCCACGGGATGAATGTGATGGAACTACAGGAGCTGCTATTGTCTGTTGACGTCCCGTTGCTGGACAAATGTTAAAATTATATATTAATAAAATTTTCCATGAAAGGGGATGTAGTCTTGTGTGCAGACTGCATCCCTTTTTCGCGGGAAAAATTGTTACAATTACATGCAGGAAATAAGTGGAAACTACGGGCAATGGAAGTGGGGAAGAGGTGATGGCATGGTAGATACGACCAATGCCTTATTGAAACGGATCGTTAGCAGCAAGGATTTCCGGGAGGTTTTGAAGGAGAACAAGGACGCATTCGAGGAATTATCTGTATCGGACTATTTGCGTGGGTTATGTAAAGAACGGGGAATGGTGCCGGAGCAAGTCATTAAGAAGGCGCAGATTGACAGAACCTATGGCCATCAGATTTTTAATGGGACGCGCATTCCTTCACGAGATAAGCTGATTCAGATTGCCTTTGGGTTTGGTCTGTCCATGGATGAGACACAAAAATTGCTTAAGAGTGCAGGGAAAAGTGCGCTGTACCCGAAATTCAAGAGAGATGCGGCTATTATTTTCGGCCTTTCCCATCATATGGATATGATGGAGATGCAGTATCTATTGACCTCCATTGAGGTACCGCTGTTGGGGGAGGGATAATAGGGGGATGTGTGCAGGCTGCATCCCTGTTTGTAAAAAGAAAATGATAAAATCAATCATAAACTAGGAAAACTAGAAAAGGAGAATAGACTTATGAACAAAATTGTAAAACGCGTGATGACCATGTTTGGTGCAGGCGCAATGGCACTCAGTCTTCTTGCACCGGTAACCGAGGTTTCGGCTGCAAGTAAGAATCAGGTCGTTGAGATCCCGGTGAATTTTACGAATTCCAGCTGGGAGGATGACTGGGACAGTACTTCAAAAACCGATGCCAGTCTTTGGAATTTTGGGGAACCGTCTTCTTATTCGGAGAGCTATACCGTAAGCTATAAGCTTTACATTCCGGTATCCTTTCTAAAACAGGAAGCGGCTGTCAATATCGGCGGTGCCTTGAATTTTAATGAAGTATCAGAGGACGATTGGAAATACGCAGGTTATTCTGAACTCCCGAGTGTGGAGCTCCATGAAGATCTGTCTCTGACCACATGGGATGAAGCACAGCAGAAGGACATTCCGGTTGATTATGCGACGGTAAAGAAGACGGGAGACTTCTATGTGATCAGCTATAAAGCATCAAGTGGAGCGATTCACGCAGAAGATGTACCGGGCGATGTGGCAACAGCCCAGAAGGTAGCTGTCGATGTTTCAATCAGTGTTAAGGGAATCTACATTACTGCAAAGAACAGCGCTGTCTATGTGGATGATGTTCAGATTGCCAAGGCAGATGGAACGGTTCTTGAAAAGAAGGACTTCACTTCTGCCAGGATTGCGGACGGCGAATGTGTGATCGCACCGAAGAATAACTGGGATAAGGACACCAAAAAGTTAAAACTTGCGACGATCACGGACAATAAAGTATTAACGGTAAAATCTACGAAGGCTACTGTAAAGGTCGGAAAGACTGCTAAGATTACAGCAACAGCAACACCGGCTACGAAGATTACCTACGCATCTTCCAACAAGAAGATCGCTACGGTAAGCTCCAAGGGTGTGATCACCGGTAAGAAGGCCGGAAAGGCAACCATTTCTGTCAAGGCAAACGGCAAGACCGTGAAGGTAACAGTTACGGTAAAGAAATAAAATCATAGACAAATTGAATGGAAAGGCGGTTCCTGATCTTAGGAACAGCCTTTTTATTTCACAGGAAAGCAACGGTTAACATGGAAATGTATTGCAACGAATCTGACACTGGCAGAGACACAGGAACTGTTGATGATGGGACAGAAAGGGGCATTGTACCCCAAGGTGCGCAGAGACGCGGCGATCATCTGCTGTCTGGAGCAGCGGCTTTCACTGGATGAGACGGATGAGTTTCTGAAGTCGATATCCGAAAAAACATTGGTAAAGTAAGAGAGGGCTTGTACTTCGGGAAAAAAAGCGCGTATAATAATAGAAAGTACCATAGATCATCTATTTCATAGACGCACCGATTTGGAGGAGTAAAGTGGAAAGCTACGAGGCATTTAAGGACTTTTATGGGGAAGGTTACGAGGAGATACTTCCCCGGGAACTGGTGGAGGCGTATGATATCGTAGAGTGTCTCAGCTGTGTGGACGGCTGTGATACGCTGCTTCTCATACAAAAGACAACCGGAAAAAAGATGGTGGCAAAATGCTACACCGGAGACAGTATATTGTTTCATCAGACGGAAGATGCGCAGCTGGAGGATAGCCGCTGCGCCGTGCTACCTTATTTTGTCGGACAGTATCAAAACGAAACATACCGCTGTGTTCTGAGGGAATACATTGAGGGGGTATCGCTGGATCAGTATGTCAAAGGGCATATCATGACGGAAGACATTGCAAGAGACCTGGCGATCGCGCTGGCAAAGGCGATGAAGGCGCTTCATACCAGCGATCCGGTCATCATTCACCGGGACATCAAAACGCAGAACATTATTGTGAGAGACGATGGCAGTGTGGCGCTCATCGATTTTGGCATCAGCCGTGCGTACAAAAAAGAGGCGACCAGCGATACGGTATTTTGCGGGACCGAAGGCTTTGCGCCGCCGGAGCAGTACGGCTTTATGCAGACGGATATCCGCTCGGACATCTATTCCTTTGGCGTGGTGTTGTCATGGCTTCTGACCGGAAAAGAACAGCCCATTAAGATTCCGCTGACAAAGCTGGAAAAGATCGCGTCAAAATGCTGTGCCTTTGCACCGGAAAAGCGTTACAAAAACGATGACGAGCTGCTGGATGCTTTGCACCGGACGACACGGGAATACGTTGCACGCAGAAGAAAAATGACCAAATGGGCAGCAGCTTTGGCTGCGGTACTGGCAGTATGCGTGACAGGAGGTGTGCTGGCGTACCAGACACTGGTTCATGACAGATATGTGACATTTCAGGAGCCGCTCATCGAGGAAGCAGTGCGGCTCATGCTGAATATGCCGGACGAGCCGCTGACAATGGATGATCTGAAAAGGGTAGAGGAGATTTACATACAGAAGGATACAGCATGCGCTTCTATGAACGAATACTATGAGGAGAGCAGCGCGTGGTTTGCAACGGCTGAGCGATTACGCGGATCGATCAGGGATCTTTCGGATTTGGCAAATATGCCGAATCTGAGGATCGTGTTTATCGAAGCGGAACAGATCACAGACCTGTCTCCGATGAAGGATCTGGAGGAACTGCAGCAGATCCATTTGACAAATAATGACATTACAGATCTCTCGCCGCTGGCGGGCAAAGAACAGCTGAGAGATGTCAATCTGATGGATAATGGAAGGTTGAAGGGGATCGAGGCAGTTCGTACATGGCCGGCGATCAGCGCACTGAATCTTGACAATACCGGAAGCTATGACGGCAGTCCGATCAGCGAATTTCAGAGATATGACTATCTTGGGATTGGAAACAATTCGGACGCCTGGAAGTATATACAGGGGATGTATATCGATGAACTGGCGATCGGGGCTGACGGACAGACAGATCTGGAGTGTATTCGGGATGTCGCCTATATTGGAGAACTATATATTTACTATTCAGATATTCGGGATATCTCGGCATTGGAGGGACGGGAGGATATCACGCATTTGAATATGGAAGAATGTATGATCGATGATCTGTCGCCGCTATTTACGATGCCAAATCTTGTGACCGTGGACATGAGTGCCATCGAGCAGGGTCGGATGGAGGAACTGATTGCAGAGTACGGCGAACCCAGATTTCAGATCAATTATATCTAGCCGAATGATAAAAGTAGTGCGGAAGAGTTATTTTTCACACAGTAGCCAGCATTTACTGCGGGCTACGTGCAAAAACGTACATGAGCCATGAATTTGGCGATTTTGCATGCGAAGCATCGCCAAATTCGTTGCAATTCGCAGGTCAGCTGGCGTGTGAATTGTGACGCGGAGACGGTGGCAAAACTGCTGGATGCGGCGCATATGGAAAATACGTCGATACTGACATACAATGATGAAAATTCCCTGAGCTGCGTGATCTCCATTGCCTACTACAGTGCAATGAAGGATTACACTATGATCCGGGAGCTGCCTTCCGGGTGCAAAACGTCTGGTGGACGTTTGTTCTGCACCGACCGGAGTGGAACGGAGACAGGTTTTGCAGACATCGTGTTTCTTCCGAAAAGATTTTCTGATAAACCGGCAATGGTGGTGGAACTGAAATGTGATAATTCTGCGGATGGCGCACGCGCACAGATACGGGAGAAAAATTATGCGGACAGTTTGAAAGATTATAAAGGGAATATACTCCTCGTCGGCATCAATTACGATAAAAAGACGAAAAAGCATACTTGTGTGATCAAGCAGTCTGAGAAATAATATGCTCTGCAAGGATGTTCAGAGAAAAGTGGCGGACCAGATGGTGGTTTCGCCACTTTTTGTTTCACAATAGTGTGCGTGCTGCATACCACAAGAAAAAATGAATGTGCTACAATTTAATGAGATATAAGCAGTGTCAAATATCTGAAAAGACATTGGTTTTGCAAGTCAAAGGAGCCATTCATGAGAGAAAAGATGTGGCACCGTCATGAAAGAAAGGAGTAGAAAATGAGGACATTGAAGAAACAAATCGTACAAAGAATGTTGGCATTGGTGATGACCATTTGTATGGTATTGGGACTGATGCCGGCAGAGCTCGTGAAAGCCGATACGGGCACTGAAACAGGGTATCTGGTAGTAATTTATCCATCATATGACGATGAAACAGGTGAGTCTTATCTTTACAATCCAAAGGATAATTCCACCCAAGAAGTAGATAATGTGGTGTCAGGAGGAAAACTTTCATTCTATTTGGGGTATGTTGATGGCAGTGATAAGCTCACGCAGATTACGACTTTGACGGATATTACAGCAGATGCAGATCTTCAGATTAGAATAGCGACCGATGGCGATGGGAAGGAAAGAACGGATGGATTGTTCGAGATCACTCCGAAGGAAACTGGAACGTATACGATCAATTACGCAAAAGATGGAATAACATCATCCGTCACCATCAATGTAGTTGAGAACCGCATCAAAATTTATGAGGATGCATCGTGCACAAAGGAACTTACACGTGATGAGTGGGGAAATTATTTGTGGGATTCTGATCATTCTGAGGATATTACCAAGGTATATGTGAAGATAGCTGCAAATGAGGGTGAAACGCTTGATGTAGAGCGTACTGAAAAACCTTCTTTTGCAGAGGATAGTAACCTCTCTATCTCAGAAGCAGAGCCTGGCTCAAAGTATTCCTATATCATTACGCGTGCCGAGGGGAAGATAGTGGATAGCGAGGAGAAATTTATCGTATATCCCCCCGAAGACGTTGACACAGATTATCTCCAGTCAATCTTTCTATGCATCCACTTTGTAGAAGATCCTGAGTTTCAGGGCATTTATATTGACGGAAATGGAGATCTGAATCCATGGGAAGATGAGGAAACACATAAATATAATGATAATGACAAATATTTCAGAATTATCAACACCGATAAAAATCCGACATATAGGGAGGTAAAGTCTAAAAACGGCGAACTAGCACCGGAAAACTATGATTTTTATTACAATAGTCAAAGTCATACGCTGACGTTGAACACCATGGATGTCTCAATCAGCGAGCGAAGTGTAATCTCGTCAGATTTTGGTAGTGGAAATACTGATAAATTGACCATCAACCTGATCGGAACGAATACGCTACAGACAGCTAGTGGAGAGGCTATTTGGTTAGACGGAAATACAACTGTCACCACTGCAAACGGTGGAAAACTGACTGTGACTGGTGGGAAGAAACAGGGGGACGATTGTCCGGCTGCGATTTCTATCGGTAAGGATTGCAAGCTGTTTTCTAATTATGCAGATATTACGGTAAATGTGGCTTCCGAAGGAGCGGTTGGCTTCTCTGCATGGGGGCTTGCGTATGGAAATAATACGATCAAGAATGAGGATGGAACTGAGGAGAAAGCCAAGGGTCAGATTATAAACTTCGGAACGATCACCGGAAGAATGGGACTGTTTGGTGGAGTGTGCGAGAATCTCGTTTCTTGCACTACATCCTATGACAAACCGGAGGATCATCCGTATATCGGTAAAGCATATTACTTCACAAAAGAAGATCTTTATCCGAACAATGTGGTCGGCACGCTAGATGAGGATGAATGGCGTGTGGTCGGAAAATATGATAAAGATGGGAATCCGATACCGAGTAAGGTATGGTATCAGTGGATTTACAAGGATGCGGTTGGTACTGTCTATACAGAAGATCGTGTAAATCCGGTACAGTTTCTTGTATATCCCGAGGACAGTACGACAGGAAATCTTGAAGATTTGCTCACACCGGACGATGTGGCAGCGGTGGATGACGGTAGGGAACATACGTTTAAGGACGACCTTTATGCAGTTTGGCTTACGAATGGTAAAGTGACAGTTGATGGTAATGTAACATTAGATGTGGCATGTTCTTCAGCCCCAGTGGAGAAGTGGCAGGATGCAGAGACGGTAACAGGCTTAGTAGAAGAATGGAAACAAGTTGATGTAGATGGTATAGATAAAAATAATGTCGGTAATTACCATTTGCCTGATGGTGCCGTTTGCTATGTGAAGGACACTGAGGATGCAGATGGGGATGGAGATAAGGACGAAGTATGCTTTCAGGATTCATCAGCTTCATCTGTTACGATTAATGGTAATGCCGGTTACCTGAGCCTCAGCGACACTTATCAGGGCAATGTGACCGTGAATGGTAATATTAATTTCTGCGCTTTGTATCAGGAGAGAGAGTTCTTAAAGGATTGGATTTACCGTCTGCAGTGGCAGTATGATGGCAGTCCGTACTATGCGGATTCTGATCCTTACTGTGCAGTTCCTAATGGTGGTGAGGTTGTGACGAATGGTCAGTTTACAAAGACGGTGACAGATCTTGCCTTTGCAGAGGGCGTGAATCTGGCTGGCTCTGGCTTATATGATGGCACCTATTTTGTGCAGACAGAAATGTCGGCGGATGTGCCGGAGGATAAGGGTGGCAAATCCGAAGCGGTTGCAGGTACTTCCGCAGTGGTAAATGACAACTCCCTTTTGGTCAATGTATCCAAAAAGAGCGGTCTGGAGAACGACACCTATCCGCTGGTTCGTCAGGCGGATGCGTCTGCAGAACAGAAGATCAAATCTCATCTGGCGAATAGTGCGAATATGGTTGCCATGGACATTGCGGTGATCAAGCAGACAAAGAATGAAAAGGATGAGGTCACTGCGCAGGCTGAGACTGAGCCTACCGGAAAAGTAAATCTGTACTTTGACAGACTGGATCTCTCAAAACTGAACAATCCGGCACTGTTCCATATCAAGGATGACGGATCGGTAGAAAAGATTGCCATCACAACAGGCGGTGGTATCAATGATCCCATGAGCGTGAAGTGTGAGACCAGTTCTTTCAGTACCTATGTATTCGCAGAGGATCAGACGATCCTCTATCCGAAGCCTTCCAATCCTCCCAGTTCTGGTGGTGGCGACATCATTGGTGGCGGTGGCAGTACCACTACACCGGCCGGTGATAAGAAAGATACTGACAAGACCGGTACAGTCACAGAAGAAAAGACCGTCACAAAGAACGAGGACGGCACTTCTACAGAAAAGACCGTGATCAAGGGTATCACCGGTGCTACGACGGTGACTGTAACAGCGAACAAGAATGCGGACGGTGAAGTCACTTCTGCGAAGGCAACTGTGACAACGACTGCAAATACTTCCGGCAAGAGTACCATTTCCGCAGAGGCAGTCAAAGCAATCCAAAAGGCGGCAGAGACGACGGATGTGGAATTGACATTCAGCGCGAAGGATGCAGACGGAAACCTCAAATACAAGGTGAAGCTGGCTGCAGAAGATCTGACCGCAGGCAACAAGCTGTATATCTATAAGCTGGATACAAAGACCGGCAAATATACAATGGTCAATGCAAAGACCTACCTCGTATCCGAGGAAGGCAGTGTGGACATTAGTCTGAAGAAGAAAGCAACCTATGTGCTGTTTGACAGTGCGGATGCAAAAGTGGTTGAAAAACAGATCCTTGCCACTGTAAAGCCTGAAAAAAAGACGGCTTCCGTGAAAGCGGGCAAGAAGACAACGTTCAAGCTGAGTTCAGCCTTTGATCAGGAGAATGTAAAGTCTGTGACCTACACTACTGCAAAGAAATCGGTTGCCACGATTTCAAAGAGCGGCAAGATCACAGCAAAGTCAGCCGGAACAGTAGTCGTCAAGGCCAAGGTGACGCTGAAAAACGGTAAGATCAAGACGATCAAAATGACGATCAAGGTAAAATAAAAATCCCATAGAGGTACTGAACAGTTACGAACAGAGCTTCGATCGGTAACTGGTCAAGGGCAGGGTGTCGGACACTGTGAACACGCATCTGCTGCCTGAAATAATGGTTTTATTCTAAGTGGAAAACTGCTATACTAATCAAAAGGATTGGTATGGCAGTTTTTACTTTTGCACAGGGGAAAAGATGTGCAGTAGTATGTGTTATGATGGAGGTGTCGCATGGGTGTATATTTGAATCCGGGAAATGATGGTTTTCGGCTGTCGGTCAACGATGATATCTATGTAGATAAAACAGAACTGATTGCGTATACAAATCATAGAATCGGGAAAAGAAACCGATATATCTGTGTCAGTCGGCCAAGAAGGTTCGGAAAAACGATGGTAGCGGAGATGATGGCTGCCTATTATGGAAAACAATGTGATTCAGCAGAGTTGTTTGCGCCTTATAAGCTGGCAAAATGTGATAGTTACCGGAAATATCTGAATCAGTTCAATGTGATCGTGCTGAATATACAGAATTTTTTGAGTGTCACAAATTCTGTGGATGAGATGCTTACATTTTTACAGAAACGTGTGATTTCAGAATTACGTAGACAATATCCGGATGCGATCTCAGATGATGACAGTATTCTGAGTCTTGCATTGGAGGAAGTATACAGTCAAAAACAGGAAGGATTTGTTTTTATCATCGACGAGTGGGACTGTATTTTGCGAGACCGCAGTTATCATACAGATGACCAGAAAAAATATCTGGATTTCATTCGTAATTTGTTGAAGGACAAAGTTTACGTCGCATTGGCTTATATGACCGGAATCCTTCCAATCAAGAAATATGGTACGCATTCTGCCTTAAATATGTTTGATGAATACTCTATGACAGATGCGGGAGAATATGCAGAGTTTTTTGGATTTACCCAGAAGGAAGTCGAAAATCTGTGTGAGCAGTATCAGGTGGATTTTGATACGATGCAAAGCTGGTATGACGGTTACACATTTCCGTCTGTCCCACATGTATACAATCCCAAATCCGTGGTGGACAGTATTCGCAGGAAGCGTTTTGGCAGCTACTGGACACAGACGGAGACTTATGAGGCATTGAAGATCTATATCGATATCGATTATGCCGGTTTGAAGGATGACATTATCCGGATGCTGTCAGGCGAGCGTGTTCAGATCCATACCGACCGCTTCCAGAATGATATGACCACATTCGAGAGTAAGGATGACGTGTTGACGCTGCTTGTGCATCTGGGCTATCTTGCGTATGACAGCGACAGTTCGGAAGTTTTTATACCAAACACGGAGATCCGGGGGGAATTCCGCAATGCCGTTACCGGAGATCACTGGAAGGATATCGCAACAGCATTGGATACATCCGACCGGCTGCTTCGGGCAACCTGGGATGGGGATGCAGAGACGGTGGCAGAACTGCTGGATGCGGCGCATATGGAAAATACGTCGATCCTGACGTATAATGATGAAAATTCGCTGAGCTGTGTGATCGCGATTGCTTATTACAGTGCAATGAAGGATTATACTATGATCCGGGAACTACCATCCGGCAAGGGGTATGCAGACATCGTATTTCTTCCAAAGAGGTTTTCGAATAAACCGGCTATGATCGTGGAATTGAAGTGCGGTGAATCGCCAGAAGGCGCGCTCGCACAGATTCGGGAGAAAAATTATGCGGACGGTTTGAAAGATTATAAAGGGAATTTACTTCTCGTTGGCATCAATTATGATAAAAAGACGAAACAGCACACCTGTGTGATTGAAAAAGCAGAGAAGCAGTGAAAAAAGAAGGTTTCAGCAGATAACATGCGGAAACCTTCTTTTTCAATGCGATATGATCTTTTAGTTGCTGTCACTGGCGTAGTTCGGTGCCTCTTTTGTGATGTGGATGTCATGGGGATGACTCTCACGCAGAGAAGCAGCGGAAATCTTTACAAATTTTCCATTCTGCTTCAGATCCTCGATGGTCGGGCAGCCACAATAGCCCATACCGGAGCGGATACCGCCGATCATCTGGAATACAGTATCCTCGAGAGATCCCTTGTATGCCACACGTCCCTCGACACCCTCGGGAACGAGCTTTCTTGCGTTCTCCTGGAAGTAACGGTCCTTAGAGCCGTTCTCCATGGCTGCGATACTTCCCATGCCACGGTAAACCTTGTATTTTCTTCCCTGATACAGCTCGAAAGTACCGGGAGCCTCGTCACAGCCTGCGAACAGACTACCCATCATACAAACATTTGCGCCAGCTGCCAGAGCCTTTGTCATATCGCCGGAGTACTTGATACCGCCGTCTGCAATGACAGGGATGTTGTACTCTTTTGCAACTGCATAACAATCCATGATTGCAGAAACCTGCGGAACACCGATACCTGCAACGACACGGGTTGTACAGATGGATCCGGGTCCGATGCCGACCTTCACTGCGTCAGCGCCTGCCTCGATGAGAGCCTTTGTAGCCTCGCCGGTGGCGATGTTTCCGGCGATGACCTGAAGATCGGGATATTTTGCCTTGATCCTCTTGACTGCTTCCAGAATATTTTTGGAATGTCCGTGGGCGGAGTCTACAACGATGACATCTACATGTGCCTTTACCAGTGCGTCTACACGATCCATCATGTTGGCTGTGATACCAACGCCCGCACCGCAGAGCAGACGACCCTGTGCGTCCTTTGCGCTGAGGGGGTACTTGATCTGTTTTTCAATGTCCTTGATCGTGATGAGACCCTTTAAATTGTTGTCTGCATCCACGATGGGAAGCTTTTCTTTTCTTGCTTTTGCGAGGATCTGTTTCGCCTCCTCAAGAGTGATGCCCTCACGTGCTGTGATCAGGTTTTCAGAGGTCATGCTCTCCTTGATCTTCTTTGTGAAATCTGTCTCAAATTTTAAGTCACGGTTTGTGATGATGCCCACCAGTTTGCCGTCTCTGGTGATCGGGACACCGGAAATGCGGAATTTAGCCATCAGGTCATCTGCATCCTGTAAGGTGTGCTCCTCAGATAAAGAGAAGGGATCGGTGATGACACCGTTTTCAGAACGTTTTACCTTGTCTACCTCTTCTGCCTGTGCCTCGATAGACATATTCTTGTGGATGATACCGATGCCTCCCTGACGTGCCATTGCGATTGCCATGCGGTGCTCGGTAACCGTGTCCATCGCAGCACTCATCATGGGAATGTTTAATGTAATGGAGTTTGTCAGCTTTGTAGTCAGACTGATCATGTCGGGAGTCACTTCCGAATACTGCGGAACTAACAGTACATCATCAAAAGTAATGCCTTCACCAATAATTGAACCCATTGTTTTTTATCCTCGCTTTCTGAATTGTAAATATCTTCGGTTTTTATTTATCCTATGATACAAAAAATAAAAAATAATGTCAATGGAGCGTGCGAACTTAATAATATAAAAAAATAATAAGGAAATATTTTGTTTTTCGTAAAATTGTGCTACACTCTAAACGGAATTTAAAGCAGAGTGGATATTTCGTAACTGTTTACATCCACGAGGCAGACTCTGCGCCCTGATAAATGGCGGCAGACGATAAAACATGATATATGAGGTGAGCAGATGGAGTTTCGACCCTGTATTGATATTCATAATGGCAAGGTCAAGCAGATCGTGGGAAAAAGCCTGCGGGATGAGGGGGACTTTGCCACGGAAAATTTTGTATCGGAGCGCTCGGCAGCTGATTTTGCCAGACTTTATGAGAAACACGGACTATCCGGCGGACACGTGATCCTGCTGAATGCGAGAGATTCCGATTACTATGAAGCCACGAAGGCGCAGGCGATAGAAGCACTCTCGGCCTATCCGGGCGGCTTACAGGTTGGTGGAGGTATCACAGCGGATAATGCACTGGAATTTATAGAGGCCGGAGCGAGTCATGTGATCGTAACTTCCTATGTATTTTCCGGCGGTGAGATCCGGTATGACCGTTTGGAGGAGCTGAAAGAAAAGGCAGGCAGAGCGCATGTCGTGCTGGATGTGAGCTGCAAAAAAATGGAGGACGGCCACTATTATGTGGTGACTGACCGCTGGCAGAAACTGACTAAGGAGCGGGTGACGCCAGAGCTTCTGACGATACTGTCAGACTATGCGGATGAGTTTTTAGTCCACGCAGTGGACGTGGAAGGACAGGCGCGGGGCATTGAAAAGGATCTGGTGAAGATCCTTGCAGAGTGGAGCAAAGAAAGTGCGAAGGATGATGCAGATAAAGATTTACAGGGGCGTCCATCTGGCGTGATCACGTATGCAGGCGGTGTCGGAAGCTTTGCAGATTTGGAGGAGCTTGCACAGATCGGGCAGGGGCGTGTGAATGTCACTATCGGAAGTGCGCTGGATCTGTTCGGCGGTTCTATGGAATTTGAACAGGTGATCCGTTTTTGCAGACAACAGGAATAGTTTGCAAAACTTATTTTAATTTTGGAATTTTTATTAATATGAAATCATAAAAAAGGAGAAGAATGATGTCACATTATACAAAACAGGATATTTTGCGAATGGTAGAGGAGGAAGATGTAGAGTTTATCCGTTTGCAGTTTACCGATCTTTTTGGAACATTAAAAAATGTAGCGATCACAAAAAACCAGCTGGAACGTGCACTGAACAACCAGTACGTCTTTGACGGATCCTCCATCGAAGGTTTTGCAAGAGTGGAGGAGTCAGATATGTATCTGTATCCGGATCCGGACACATTTGCGATTTTTCCCTGGAGACCCCAGCAGGGCAAGGTAGCCCGTATAATTTGCGATGTCTATGCTGCAAATGAAAAGCCTTACAAGGGTGATCCACGGGGTGTACTGAAAAAAGTGATTGCACAGGCGAAAGAGATGGGCTATGATTTTCAGGTTGGTCCGGAATGTGAATTTTTCCTGCTGAATACGGATGATGAGGGAAATCCGACGCTGGAGACGAAGGAGCGCGCCGGCTATTTTGACCTTGGACCCAACGATTCCGGTGAGAATGCCCGTCGCGATATCGTGTTGACCATGGAGGATCTTGGATGTGAGATTGAGGCATCCCATCATGAGGTGGCAGCTGGACAACACGAGGTAGACTTTAAATATAAGGAAGCACTTGGCATCGCGGACGATTTTATGACTTTTAAGCTGGCAGTGAAAACCGTGGCAAAGCGTCATGGACTGTTCGCAAGCTTTATGCCGAAGCCCAAGGCTGAGGTCGCCGGAAGCGGCGTGCATCTGAATATGTCACTGACAAGGGATGGTGAAAATATTTTTTATGATCCCTCCGGCCGTTATGGGCTCAGTAAGGAAGCATACTATTTTATCGGTGGTATCATGAAGCACATTCAGGGAATGACGCTCATTTTAAATCCGTTAGTGAATTCCTATAAGCGTCTGGTGCCTGGGTATGAGGCTCCCACGGATGTGGCATGGTCATTTACAAACCGTACGCCGCTGATCCGTATTCCGATGGTGAAGGATTCCAACAAGCGAATCGAGCTGCGCAGTCCGGATCCTTCCATGAATCCGTATCTGGCGCTGGCGCTTTGTCTGGCAGCGGGCCTGGATGGTATTAAAAATCAGATCAAGCCGCCGGCAGAGGTGCAGATGAATGTGTTTGCCATGACTGAGGCGGAGAAAGAGACATTAAATATCGCTCATATGCCGGAGTCCTTAAAGGAGGCGATCGATGCCTTTGAGGAAGATGAGTTTGTACAGTCCGTGTTGGGAAGCCATATTTGTAAGAAGCTTTTAAAGATGAAGAAGCAGGAGTGGGAGACATACCGTTCGCAGGTAACAAATTGGGAGCTTGAGGAATACTTATATAAATTTTAATTAGGCTGGAAAAGAGAGATTTACACGAATGAACATCATTTTAGTATTTCCAAAGCAGGAAACTGCGAAAAGTCTGAAAAATGTTCTGCGCAGGGCAGGGTATACCGTGGATGCATCTGTTTCGACTGTTGCACAGGCGTTGCAGGCGGCAAGTGAATGTGACAGTGGCATCATTGTCAGCAATTATAAGCTGATTGATGGTATGGCGATCGATATTTATGAAAGTGCCGGGTCCAGATTTCAGTTTTTGATGATCGGGCCAAAGGACTATGTGGAGGCACGCGCCATTCCGGATGTATTCAGTTTGGCAACGCCGTTACATACCAGTGAACTGCTCTCCACGATGGAAGTCATGAGCTATGCATATTCGCGTTGGCGCAAAAAGATGCGTGCGAAGCCAAAGACCCGTTCCGAGGAAGAGCAAAAGACGATCAATCGTGCAAAAGCGGTTCTCATGGAGCGAAATGGCCTGACGGAGTCAGAGGCGCACCGTTATATCCAGAAGTCCAGTATGGACAACGGAACGGGTGTTGTGGAGACGGCATATATGATCCTTACGCTTATGAATGGTTAACAGGGAGGTTGGATATTATGAAGTTTACGAAAATGCATGGCTGTGGCAATGATTATGTATATGTCAATTGCTTTTCAGAGACAGTAGACAATCCGGGAGAGGTGGCAAGAGTAGTCAGTGACCGTCATTTTGGCATTGGATCGGATGGATTGATCCTGATCAGGCCATCAAAGGCTGCTGATTTTGAGATGGCAATGTATAATGCGGATGGTTCCCGCGGAGAGATGTGTGGAAACGGTATTCGCTGTGTGGCAAAATATGTGTATGATTTTGGGCTGACAGACAAGACAAGCATCAGTGTGGAGACACTGGCAGGCATCAAATATCTGGATCTGATGGTGGAGAATGGAAAAGTGGAAAAGGTGCGGGTCAATATGGGCGCACCGATCCTTCATCCGGCAGAGATTCCGGTAGATCCGGCGCTGTTTCCTAAAGCAGAGGATGCAGTTGTTGCGCAGCCGCTGACCGTGGATGGAAAGAAATATGCTGTGACCTGCGTATCCATGGGAAATCCCCATGATGTCATCTTTATGGATGAGGATGTACGCACACTGGATCTGGAGAAGATCGGGCCTGCTTTTGAAAACCATCCGGCATTTCCGAAGCGTACAAACACAGAATTTGTCAATGTGATCGATGAGACCCATCTGCGCATGCGCGTGTGGGAGCGGGGCAGCGGTGAGACACTGGCCTGCGGTACCGGAACATGTGCGACCGTTGTAGCAGCGATTTTAAATGGACTGACAAAGGATGCGGTGGATGTGGAGCTTCTGGGTGGAAGCTTACATATTGAGTGGGACAGAGAGGCCAATCTGGTGTATATGACGGGTCCGGCGACCGTAGTATATCATGGCGAAATCGATATTTAATATTTGTTTGTGAACTATATTCATAACGTAGACAGGGCAGGTGAGACATCATGTATTGGCAGTGCGTTTTGGAGTGGCTGGTACTTAGTGACCGTATTTTGGGCACTTATGTACCACTGCCAGCGACAAATAGCGAGAGCGTGCCTGCCATACATGTGCTCACACGCCCCGAAAGATTACGTAAATAGTTTCACAGCCACAGGAATTTAAAGGGGATTACAAAATACAGGAGAACATAAAGGAGATAAGAGAAATGTTTCAGATCAATGACAATTATCAGAAATTACCGGGCAGCTATCTGTTTAGCACGATAGCTAAGAAAGTTGCAGCTTTTTCTGAGGCAAATCCGGACAAGACCATTATCCGTCTGGGTATCGGTGATGTGACACAGCCCATCGCTCCGGCGATCATTGATGCGATGCACAAGGCAGTAGATGAGATGGCAGATGCAAAGACCTTCCGCGGCTATGCACCGGATCTTGGTTATGAGTTTTTACGTAAGGCGATCGCAGACAATGATTACAAGGCAAGAGGCTGTGACATTGAGGCAGATGAGATCTTTGTTTCAGACGGAGCCAAGAGTGATTCCGGAAATATTCAGGAGATCTTCGGGGCAGATAACCGCATTGCAGTCTGCGATCCGGTTTACCCTGTTTATGTGGATTCCAACGTAATGGCAGGCAGAACCGGTACCTATGATGCAGCGACCGGAATGTGGAGCAATGTGATCTATATGCCCTGTACACGGGAAAACAATTTTGTACCGGAGTTCCCGAAGGAGACACCGGATATGATCTATCTGTGTCTGCCCAATAATCCTACCGGAACAACGATCACAAAGGCACAGCTGCAGGAGTGGGTAGACTACGCCAACAAGGTGGGCGCAGTTATTATTTATGATGGCGCTTATGAGGCGTATATTTCCGAGGATGATGTGGCACACTCCATCTATGAGTGTGAGGGCGCAAAAACCTGTGCCATCGAGTTGAAGAGTTTTTCTAAAAATGCAGGATTTACCGGCGTGCGTTTAGGCTATACGGTCGTTCCCAAGGAACTGAAATGTGGAGATGTCTCTTTGCACAGCATGTGGGCAAGACGTCACGGCACGAAGTTTAATGGAGCTCCCTACATTATTCAGAGAGCAGGAGAGGCTGTATATTCTGAGGCAGGAAAGGCACAGCTAAAAGAACAGATCGCTTATTATATGAAGAATGCGAAAACGATCAAGTCCGGTCTGCAGGAGACAGGCTTTGAGGTGTACGGCGGTGTCAACGCACCTTATATCTGGCTGAAAACTCCGGACAGCATGACTTCATGGGAGTTCTTTGATTATCTGTTAGAGAAGGCAAATGTTGTAGGAACACCCGGATCAGGATTCGGCCCCAGTGGAGAGGGCTATTTCAGATTGACTGCTTTCGGCAGCTACGAGAACACTGTGGCAGCATTAGAGCGGATCAAAGCATTATAAAAAGAGCGAAAAGTGCGCAAAATTGCGCACTTTTTTGCATCTTGCATAAATTTTTTGTGAAATTTTTGTGGATTCCGTTTATCTGTGGGATTGCATTTTTCTGAAATTTTTAGTAAAATTGTAACAATTCAAAGAGAGAAAGCGCGTAGCTTATCTTTGAATGCGTATGAAATGTTACAAAAAAGGGTGATCATATGGCAGATATTACAAATGAGCAGATTGAACAATTAGAACAGAAAGTGATGTCGACTTCCGAGCACATTCGGAAAATGGACGATTTTGTCAGCCCGGAGATTCTTTACGATGAGCTGATCAATTGTGTGCGCAAATATCACCCTTCCGACGATATATCCATGATTGAAAAAGCCTTCCGGATCGCGAATGATGCTCATAAGGGGCAGGTGCGCAAATCCGGCGAGGCTTATATTATACATCCGCTCTGTGTGGCGATCATTTTAGCAGAGCTGGAGCTTGACAAAGAGACGATCGTTGCGGGATTGCTCCACGATGTTGTGGAGGATACTGTTATGACTGATGAGGAGATCGCGCAGGAGTTTAATGAGGAGGTTGCGCTGCTGGTGGATGGCGTGACCAAGCTGGGACAGCTCTCCTACGATGCGGATAAAGTAGAGATTCAGGCGGAGAACCTGCGAAAGATGTTCCTTGCCATGGCAAAGGATATCCGTGTCATTTTGATCAAGCTGGCAGACCGGCTGCACAATATGCGTACGTTAAAATATATGAAACCGGAGAAGCAGCGGGAAAAGGCAAGGGAGACGATGGATATTTACGCGCCCATCGCGCAGCGTCTTGGTATTTCCAAGATCAAAACAGAGCTGGATGATCTTTCTTTGAAATATCTGGAACCGGAGGCGTACTATGATCTGGTGGAAAAGATTGCGATGCGCAAAGGGGCCAGAGATGAGTATGTGCAGAATCTGGTGAAGGAAGTGCGCAGGCACATTGAGGATGCCGGTATTGAGGCAACGATCGATGGACGAAGCAAGCACTTTTTCAGCATCTATAAAAAAATGGTCAACCAGGGAAAGACCATCGATCAGATTTATGATCTGTTTGCAATCCGTATTTTAGTGAATGATGTGAAGGATTGTTACGCGGCGCTGGGTGTGATCCATGAGATGTATAAGCCGATCCCCGGTCGTTTCAAGGATTATATTGCCATGCCAAAGCCCAACATGTATCAGTCACTGCACACGACGCTGATCGGACCCGATGGACGTCCCTTTGAGATACAGATCCGTACCTATGAGATGCACCGGACGGCGGAATACGGTATCGCAGCGCATTGGAAATATAAGGAGGCTGCCAACGGCAATGCGGTGGGCGGCGAAGAAGAAAAGCTTAGCTGGCTGCGGCAGATTCTGGAGTGGCAGCGGGATATGTCCGATAACAAGGAGTTTATGAGCCTGCTGAAGAGTGATCTGGATCTGTTTTCTGATACGGTATTTTGTTTTACGCCTTCTGGCGATGTGAAGAACCTGCCAAACGGTTCCACACCCATCGATTTTGCATACAGTGTACACTCTGCAGTGGGAAATAAGATGATCGGTGCAAAGGTCAATGGAAAACTGGTGACGATTGATTATAAGATTCAGAACGGTGACCGTATCGAGATCATTACCTCACAGAATTCCAGAGGACCGAGCCGTGACTGGCTCAATATTGTCAAGAGCACACAGGCGAAAAATAAGATCAACCAGTGGTTCCGCAGCGAATTTAAAGAAGAAAATATCCTAAAGGGTAAGGAGCTTCTGGAAAAATACTGCAAGACGAAGGGAATTAACTGGCCGGATATCAATAAACCGGAGTATCAGGCGAAGATCCTGCGCAAATATGGTTTCCCCCAGTGGGACAACTGCCTGGCGACCATCGGACACGGTGCGTTAAAGGAGAGCCAGGTTGCCAACCGTATGCAGGAGGAGTACCGCAAGGATCATCCTCTCGTGGTGACGGACGCAGATGTTTTAAAGCAGGTAGAAAATGCAAATGTGAACAAGCAGGGCGAGGAGCGCCGTTCCAAGAGCGGGATTGTGGTCAAGGGACTGTATGATATTGCTGTGCATTTGTCTAAATGCTGCAGTCCGGTACCGGGTGACGAGATCGTAGGATTTGTCACAAGAGGAAGGGGCGTTTCTATCCATCGGACCGACTGCATCAACATGATCAATCTTTCTGACATGGATAAGGCCAGACTGATCGAAGCGGAGTGGAGCAGTGATTGTACAGCAGGCGATTCTGGTACCTATCTTGCTGAGATCAATATTTATGGAAATAACCGTACCGGGCTTTTGGTAGATCTGACACGTACTTTTACCGAGCGGGGAATTGATATTAATTCGATTCATTCCAAGACAAGCAAGCAGGGTGTGGCGACCATTTCTATTGCCTTTGAGACAAAGGGTAAGGAGCAGGTTAACGGTCTGATCGAAAAGCTCAGACAGGTGGAGAGTGTGATCGATATAGAGAGGACGACAGGCTGATGAAGATAGAACATTATGTAGTGGGAATGGTAGGAACGAACTGCTATTTTGCAGTCAATGAGGACACAAAGGAATGTCTCGTCATTGATCCTGGAGATTATGCAAAGATGCTTGCGGAAAAGATTGAGAACGGTGGTTATACGCCCGTGGCGATTTTGCTGACGCACGGGCATTTTGACCATATCATGGGTGTGGAAGGACTGAGAGCGCAGTTTGACATTCCGGTTTACGTGCATGAGGATGATGCACAGATGCTGGAGCACCCGGAACTCAATGCCTGTGAGATGATCGGTGCACGCGTATCGCTTAAGGCTGACCGGACAGTGAAGGATGGCGATATTTTGAACCTGGCAGGTATGGATATCCATGTGCTGCACACACCCGGACATACACCGGGCGGCGTGTGCTATTACTTCCCAAAGGAGGAAGTAGTATTCTCCGGTGATACGCTGTTCTGCGAGTCTGTGGGACGCACAGATCTTCCGGGCGGCAGTATGTCAGCGCTGGTGCGCTCCATCAAGGAAAAGGTATTTAACCTGCCGGATCTGACGATCGTGTATACGGGACATGGTGAGCCTACGAAGATCAGTGACGAAAAGCGGTACAATCCTTTTATTTAGTGGAAGAGAATAAATATGATTACAGTACAGTTAAATAAAGCAGATTTTGAATACGATATCCATTCTCTGGTGAAAGCTTTCTTTCCATCAGAGAATGTTTCTGTATCAGCAGAAAAAAAAGAGATAGATGAGCCGGTCAGTGCACATATGAACATTGATTTTGGTGATCATGTGATTGACGTGTGCTGGCAGGATGAGACTCATGGGGAGATCAGACAACAGATCTCATGTCAGTCAGATGACCGTCTGGACGTAAAAAATGACTTAAAGATAGGTCTTTACGATATGCTTGTGAAGCTTACCGGGCAGGAATTGCCTTGGGGCTCCCTCACCGGTATCCGTCCAACCAAGATCCCGATGCAGCTTTTAGAGCAGGGAAAAACAGAAGACGAGATCACTGCGCATATGAAGGAACAGTATCATGCCAGCGATGAGAAGATCGCGCTGGCGATCGACATTGCAAAGCGCGAGCGTGCATTGCTTTCCAAGCTTGATTATAAAGACGGCTTCAGCCTGTATATCGGAATTCCGTTTTGCCCGAGCACCTGTCTGTATTGCTCATTTACATCTTATCCACTCAGCGCATGGAAAAAGCAGGTGGATACCTATCTGGATGCACTGGAGCGAGAGCTGGACTACGCAAAAAGTGTGTACGGACATAAAAAATTGAATTCTATTTATATAGGCGGCGGTACGCCAACGACACTGGAGCCGGAGCAGCTGGATCGCCTGCTCACGATGATCGAGGATCGGTTTGACTTTTCACATTTGCTGGAGTTTACCGTGGAGGCAGGGCGCCCGGACAGCATCACACGGGAAAAACTCATGGCGATCAAGGCGCATCGGGCGGTAGATCGCATTTCGGTCAATCCCCAGACCATGAAGGACGAGACATTAAAGGTCATCGGCAGACATCACACGGTGGCACAGACGATTGAGAGCTTTAAATTGGCGCGAGAGGTCGGTTTCACCAATATCAATATGGATCTGATCCTCGGACTTCCGGGTGAGACGTTAGATGATGTCAAGCGTACCATGGAGCGCATACAGCAGCTTCGTCCGGATAATCTGACGGTGCATTCACTTGCACTGAAACGTGCAGCCAGACTTAACATCTGCCGCGATGAATATAAGGATTTCAAGATCGAGATCACGCCGGAGCATGGTCATGTGACCGAAGCGGGCGCCCATGCCATGGGTATGGTGCCCTATTATCTCTACCGTCAGAAAAATATGGCGGGTAATTTTGAGAATGTTGGTTACGGACAGCCCGGCAAGGAGGGTATTTACAACATTCTCATTATGGAGGAAAAACAGACCATCCTCGCCCTCGGTGCAGGCAGCATCTCAAAGCGGGTGTACCCGGACGGACGCATCGAAAGGTGCGAAAACGTGAAGGATGTGGCGCAGTATATCGAGAGAATCGAGGAAATGATCGATCGGAAACGGAGGCTTTTTGAGGATTAAAAAGAACCTTCTGGCATAAAAGTTTTTGAGGTCGCAATTTGCGACCTCAAAGAAAATATGTCAAAGGTAATGCTCGAATCCAAATATTCCATTTGCGGGTAGGCAGCTACGAAAAATAGCTGCCTATTTCATTTTAGGATAAATGATTATTAATCTGCCAGACGTATTCTCGGTGCTATAAAGATGGGAAGGGTTTGGGTGATACCAAAATCAGCACGAAATCCAGTTATGAGGAGGAAACAAAATGAGTGAATCATTCCATTTTTTCTGTTCGAGGGATGGGCTGAGAATCAAAGGGACAGCGCTTTTTCCGTAAGGTCATACACAGGAGAAGCTGCCGATTGCGATTGTCTGCCATGAGTTTATGACGAATCGTCATTTTTCTTATCCCTATGTGAAAACTCTTGCACAGAGTGGATACGCTGCTTTCTGCTTTGATTTCTGCGGCGGTGGCCTGGTCAGTTCCAGTCAGGGAAGCAGTCGAAATATGTCTGTAGTAACGGAAATGAGCGATTTGAAAGCTGTAATTCAATTTGCTAAGGATCAGGATTTCACAGACGAGAATACGCTACTTCTGATGGGATGCAGTCAGGGTGGTCTGGTTGCGGCGTTGACTGCAGCAGAAATGCCGGATGAGGTCAGCGGATTGATTTTGCAATACCCCGCCCTGTGCATTCCGGATGCCGCGCAGAAAGGAGAGATGCTATGGCTGAAATTTGACCCTGACCACATCCCAGAAAAAATGCATGAAGAACCCATGCGGCTGGGACGGAGATACGCAGCGGATGTGATGGATATAGATGCTTTTCAAGCTATCACAGGGTATACAGGAAAAGTACTTCTCATCCATGGGAATCGGGATACTATTGTGGACATGGATTATTCTCAAATGGCTTGTGAGGCGTATCAAGCTGCCGGTGCGGATGTGCGGTTTGTTACAATCTCAGGAGGAAAGCATATCTTCCGCCGACCGGCGCACATCCGTCAGGCGCAGAAAGTAATCACTGATTTTGCGGGAAATATAATGAAGAAAAGTTATGAAATTGACAACAGCCCTGTTTAATGAATTCTATGAGAATTGATAGTTTTAGACATTTTTCGTAAAATATATTTGGCAGGCAGCTATCTGACATTTCATTTCGGCTAGATGGGATGGTCAAGGGCGGTTTGAGTCACGTCTGAATGGTGACATTCAGTTTATCTTATAGATACCCTTGCTAAGAAAGGAGGGTGATATGGAAGTGACTTCTGTTGTCGAATTTGTCATCGGGATTATCGGCAGAATAATAAGTAGTATGTTTTCTACTTATCTGGTCCGTTTTTTAGATACATTTTGGCACAAAAATAACCGCCACGGGTCAAAGTAGCGGTCATCTTTGTGTTAATACTTAAACTATATTAGCCAATTGTATGCGAAATATTGGCTCAAACCGTCTAACGGATAGCTGTTTGTCATTTCAGTTATTATACTACGTCATAAGAAAAAATATGTCAAGCATGTTTTCGGTTTTGCACGGAGCAAAACCAATATAAAAAAATGTAACAGATGGGATCTCTTTGGGGGCCAAAGGTGCCTGACCCCAATGTGGTCACATCAGTTGTTTTCGAATATCCGACCGATGCCGTGATAACAATGATGTGCGCAATGTGGAATATAAAATCAGTTGTATCATCGAAAGAATGTGCTTGTTTTTTTGTTTGCAATATAATACAATTGAATAACAATGAATTGCAACTGTGAAGGAGATGATAGTATGGCAAATTCTTTAATTCAATTACGAATTGATGAGAAACTTAAAACAGAAGCAACAGATATCTTTGAAAAATTAGGACTGGATTTATCTACTGCGATCCGGATTTTCCTGACACGTTCTGTCGAAGAAAAAGGAATACCGTTTACGATGAAATTGAATAATGAGCGATATAAAGCAGAAGCAGCAGTAAGAGCAATGAGAGAAATGAGCAAAACAGCGGAAGCAAACGGTATTGCTGATATGACATTAGATGAAATAAATGCTGAGATAAATGCTACCAGAAATGAGGTGTAGTGTGAATTATTATGCGGTGATAGACACAAATGTTCTGGTGTCTGCAATGCTTAGATGGGATTCTGTACCAGGATGTGTATTAGAGCATGCATTTATAGGAGATATTATACCATTATTGAATGAACAGGTGTTGAAAGAGTATATGGAGGTACTCAAGCGTCCCAAATTTCATTTCGAAGAGGAAAAAATTAATACAATCATTGACGGAATAGTTAAACGTGGTGTTTTTGTTAATACAGAACATACCGACCGGATATTGCCTGATCCGAAAGACATCGTATTTTATGAAATTGTTATGGAAAAGAGAAAGCATAACGAAGCGTTTTTGGTTACGGGAAATATAAAACATTTTCCGGCAGAGCCATATATCGTTACTCCGAGAGAAATGTTGACAATACTAGAAAGAGAATAAGTAATGACTAGAATTTTTAGGCGTAGCTTCCCAGAGGGAGTTACGCTTTTTTACTTGGAACTTTTGTTTCTAATTGCGTTATAATATTTTCGCCGCTCATAAAACCAAACAGATTTTTTTACGGGATATATAGTGAAGGCGCCTACACAGTAACGAATCGGAAAGGAGGTGCGCCTATGCAGGATGAACAGATTGTTGCGCTATA